>CAXUFZ010000054.1:0-14799 GCA_964250345.1 uncultured Rubrobacteraceae bacterium | reverse complement strand
CGGTGCGCAGGTCCGAGTACGCGCGGTCCAGCTCGTCGAGCGCCAGCCGCTCGCCGGAGAGGTCTTCGAGGGACGCACCGCGGTGGACGAGTCGTCCGTGACGGGGGAGAGCACGCCGGTAGAGAAAGGGCCCGGAGACGCGGTGTACTCCGGGACGCTCAACGGGTCTGGCGGGGTCATGGTTCGGGTTGCGCGGGTCGCGGGGGACTCGACTTTGCAGAGGGTCGCGCGGCTCGTCGAGGAAGCGCAGGCGACCAAGGCGCCTGCGGAGCGGTTCGTGGATCGGTTCTCGCGGGTCTACACGCCGCTGGTGGTGGCCGCGGCGGTGGCGTTGGCGGTCGTGCCGCCGGCGCTCGGGGCGTCGTTCGGGGAGTGGTTCTACCGGGCGCTGGCGCTGCTCGTCATCGCGTGCCCGTGCGCGCTCGTGATCTCCACGCCCGTCACCGTCGTCTCCGGGATCGGGGCCGCTTCCAGGCGCGGCATCCTTGTAAAAGGCGGCGCGGCCCTGGAGACCGCGGGAAGGTTGAAGGCTCTCGCCTTCGACAAGACCGGCACGCTGACCGAGGGCCGCCCCGTCCTCTCCCGCGTCGCCGCCCTGGACGGAAGAGACGATGCCGAAGCGCTGGCGCTCGCCGCCGCCCTGGAGCGGCGCTCCGAGCACCCGCTGGCGCACGCCATACTGACGGCGACGATGGAGAAAGGAGCAGAAGATCTCCCCGTCGTGAAGGGCTTTGCTTCCGTTCCCGGACGTGGTGCCGAGGGCGAGGTGGGGGACAGACGCTACCTGATCGGCAGCCCCAGGCTCTTCGCGGAAAGGAACGTCCCCATCGACGCCGCCACCGCGGCGCTCGGGGTGGTCGAGGCCGCGGGCGAGACGCCGGTGGTCCTGGGCGATGACCAGGGTCCCATCGCCGTCTTCGGCCTCGCCGACGCCGTCCGACCGGACGCGAAGGCCTCCCTGGAAGCCCTCCGCCGCTCGGGCATCGAGGAATTGGTCATGCTCACGGGCGACGCCGAGGCGCCCGCGAAGAGGATCTCCGACGAGCTGGGCATCTCCTACCGGGCGCGGTTGCTGCCGGAGCAGAAGGTCGAGGCCGTGCGGGAGCTCGTCGGGCGGCGCGGAACCGCCGGCATGGTCGGCGACGGCGTCAACGACGCCCCGGCGCTCGCCGCCGCCTCCGTCGGGTTCGTAATGGGCGCCGCCGGAACGGATGTCGCGCTGGAGACCGCCGACGTGGCGCTCATGCGCGACGACCTGCCGCGGCTCGCCGAGGCGGTCGCGCTCTCGCGGGTGGCTGAGCGGGTTATCAAGCAGAACGTGGCCGTCTCCGTCTTGATCAAGGGCGTCTTCGTCGCGCTCGCGCCTTTCGGCCTCGTGGCGCTCTGGCTGGCGGTGCTCGCCGACATGGGGACCTCTCTGGCTGTAACCCTCAACGGCCTCAGGCTCTTTCGGCGCGGACGGTAGCCGGTTGGGGCTTCGGGCCTGGGATATAATTTGCGGGATCTTTTTATGACCCATTCTCACGCTCACTCGGATCACGATCATTCGCACGCGGGGCACTCGCACGGCGCGGACAAGCGGGCGTTGGCGGTCGTGTTGGCGATCACACTGTTGTACACGGTGGCGGAGGTCGTCGGCGGGCTCGTCACGGGGTCGCTGGCGCTTCTGGCGGACGCGGCGCACATGGCGTCGGACAACGTCGCGCTGGCGCTGGCGCTGTTAGCATTCTGGCTCTCCTCCCGGCCGCCGACGCCTAATAGGAGCTTCGGGTACAAGCGGGCGGAGATCCTGGCGGCCCTCTTCAACGGCGTCACCATCGTCGTGGTGTCGGCCTGGATCTTCTACGAGGCCTTCCAACGCTTCCTCGACCCGCCCGAAGTCCTCGGCGGCTGGATGCTTGCCGTGGCGACCCTCGGCCTCGCGGTCAACGTCGTGGGGACGGTGATACTCTCGCGTTCAGCGGGCGAGAACCTCAACATGCAGGGCGCGTTGCGGCACCTGATCGCCGACCTGCTCGGCTCCGTCGGCGTCATGGTCGCCGCCGGCGTCGTCTTGCTCACGGGATGGACCTACGCGGACCCCCTGGTCAGCGTCGTCATCGGCGTCCTCGTCCTCCTGAGTTCCTGGAGGCTCCTGAAAGAGTCCACCAACATCCTTCTCGAAGGTTCGCCTCCCGGCGTGGACGCAGAAAGGGTCGGGGAGCGGATGGTCGCCGTCGCCGGCGTCGAAGAGGTCCACGACCTCCACGTCTGGACAATAACGAGCGGCTTCCCCGCCCTCGCCGCCCACGTCCTCGTCGGCCGCGACCAGGACTGCCACGAACGCCGCCGCGAGCTGGAGGACATCCTCCGGCGCGACTTCGACATCGACCACACCACCCTCCAGATGGACCACCTCGGCGACCACGCCGCCGAAGAGCGCCGCCTGGCGTTCCTGCCCGAGATCGGCCGCCGCGACAGACGGTAACCGTCAGGTCGTCGCTTCGCTCCTCGAGAGTAGGGAATGGAGAGCGGAGGGTAGGAAAAGGTCGATGGTGAGCTCACGCCGGACACGCCAGGGACGGGGCGGTTTCGGTTAAGATGCGGGCACGCCGGTAGAAGAGAGGCGGACGAGAACGTGAGCGAGCTGGCCGAAACGCGATGCGTGCCCTGCCGGGGCGGGGAACCGACCCTTGGCGATGCCGAGATAAGGGAGCTTCTTCCGCGCGTCCCCGACTGGACCCTAATCGATAGGGAAGGTGTCCGGCGTCTGGAACGGGAGTTCGGTTTTCGGGACTTCGCCTCCGCGCTGGCGTTCACGGATGTTGTCGGGGGGCTGTCGGAGGCGGCGGGGCATCATCCGGTCTTGTTGACGGAGTGGGGGAAGGTCACGGTGACGTGGTGGACGCACGTTATCGGCGGGCTGCATCGGAACGATTTTGTGATGGCGGCCAGGACGGACGGGGCGTACGAGACTATTTCGGAGGATGATGGCCCGGATTCTTGACGGCAAGGCCACCGCGGCGGAGATCAAGGCGGAGGTCGCCGGCGGCGTAGAAGAGCTGAAGGCTGCCGGACGGTCGGTGCGGCTCGACGTGGTGCTGGTCGGGGACGACCCGGCGTCCGCGACCTACGTGGGCGGCAAAGAGTCCGACGCGGCGGAGGTCGGCATGGACTCGAAGGTCCACAGGTTCCCGGCCGGCGTCACCCAGGAGCGGCTCACCGATCTCGTGGACGAGCTGAACGAGGACCCGGCGGTCTCGGGGTTTATCGTGCAGTTGCCGCTGCCGGGGGGGCTGGACCCGCAGGCCCTGATCTCCCGCATCCGGCCCGATAAGGACGTGGATGGCCTGAACCCGGAGAGCGCCGGCCGGCTCTCGATGGGCCTGCCGTCCCTCCTGCCGTGCACGCCGCACGGCATCATCCGCCTCCTGCGCCGCTTCGACGTCCCCCTCGAAGGCCGCGAGGCCGTGGTACTCGGCCGCTCGAACCTCGTCGGCAAGCCGGTCGCGCAACTGCTCCTGCGCGAGAACGCGACCGTGACCCTCTGCCACTCCCGCACAGAGGACCTACCCGAGATCTCCTCCCGCGCCGACGTGCTCGTCGTCGCCTTAGGCCGCCGCGAGATGGTCGGCCCGGACTACGTCAAAGAGGGCGCCGTCGTCGTGGACGTCGGCATCCACCGCAAGGAAGAGGGCGGCCTCGCCGGAGACGTGCGCTTCGACGAGGTGGAGCCGAAAGCCTCCGCCATAACCCCCGTCCCCGGCGGAGTAGGGCTCATGACCCGCGCGATGCTGCTCCACAACGCCCTCCAGGCGGCCCGGGCGACGCCGCCCGCCTGACCCGTCGTGACGGGCCTGCGAGAGTCCAAAGCCGCTCTGCGAAAGCAGGTCCTCCTCCGCCGCGACGCCATGACCGCTGACGAACGTTCCGCCCTTAGCGAGACCATCATCGCCGAGGTCCTCGACCTGCCCGCCTACCGAAGAGCCGAAACCGTCCTGGCATACGCGTCCTTCGGCAGCGAGCTCGGGACGGACGGCTTCCTACGCCGGGTCCTGGACGACGGTAAGACCTTGTTGCTACCAAAGGTGGACCGCGGCAAGAAGAGGCTTGTTCTTTTTGGGATCGAAGACCTGGAAACCGACCTCCGGCCCGGCGTGTGGGGCATCCGCCAGCCGCGCGACGGTCTCGGGATGCCAGTGGAACCCGGCGTGGTCGACTTCGTCCTCGTGCCCGGCGTCGCGTTCGACCGGTGCGGCGGCCGTCTGGGCTACGGCGGAGGCTTCTACGACGCCCTCATCTCCATGGACCTCGTCCCGGACACCGCCCTCATCTCCGGCGCCTTCGAGCGCCAGATGGTCGAAGAGGTGCCAAAAGGCGAGCACGACGCGCCGGTAGACCTGGTGATCACCGAAGCCGGACGCCACCTGGCCGAACATCGGGCTTGATGCCGCGCCAGATCGAATCCGTGATCGGTCCCGACCGCCCCACCCGTGTACAGGCGCCCCGCCGGGACGTCTTACAACCACCCGCCAATCCCCAAACTACGTGACGGCGTAGCGTCTCAGTTGCTCGTATCGTGGGGCGCACTCCTCCAGCAGCGGGATCAGGCTTTCAGGAAACGGGTCCGTCTTCGCCCGATACGCCTGAAAACCGGTAGAGGCGTGGACGCCCGCGTACCAGTGCTTCGCCCACACCCCGTCCTCCGGCTTCGGACCGGCGGGCCAGCGCAGCATCCCCTCTTCGAACGGTATCCCCACCCTGCCGCATACCCGTTCGAGGACTCCGGGTGGATCTGTGAGAAGGTCCCTGGCGTCGAGGGTTATGGGTTCGGTCCCGCTTCGCAGGGTGAGGTCCAGGATCTCGACCTGCTGCTGCAGGCCCGTGTCGCGGAGGACGGGCCGGGGGATCTGGTTGACCAGCGAGGGCAGCATCTCCTCCGGGTCACGGATCAGGAGCACGTTCGTGACCCGCGCGAGAAATCCCCGGTCCATCCCGACCAAATGGTGCGCCATGTTCTTGAAGAAGTGAACGGGTCTTTCGCAGGGCCCGAGGATGGTCTCCTCGACCACGCGCCCGGCGTCGCGGTCCATGACCTCCAGAACCTCGTCTTCTCCCGGATGCTCAGCGCCGGACACGGTCAGGTAGTGCCCGTAGAGCGGCTCGTCGACCACCAGCGTGTCCGACCGCTGGCGAAAGGAGTACATGAGCGCCGTCGAGACGTTCCTGGGCCCGGACCAGACGCTGAGCTTCAGGCAGTCGGCCACGCGCCTACGAGACCGCCCGCGCGACGAGGTCTTTGTAGAGGCCGTCGAGGCGCGCGGTGAGAGGGCCCGGCCCGCCGACCCCGATCTCGCGCCCATCCACCCTCGTGACCGGCGTCAGGCCGCCAAAGGTCCCCGTGACGAACGCCTCGTCGGCGTCGTATACGTCGGTGAGGGAGAAAGCGCGTTCGCGGACGGGTATCCGGTTCTCGTGGCACAGCTCGACGATCATGCGCCGCGTGATGCCGTTGAGGCAGTACTGCCCGGTCGAGGTCCAGACCTCGTCGCGCCGCACGATGAAGAAGTTGGTGGCGTTGCAGGTCGCCACTGCCCCCGTCGGGTCGAGCATGAGCGCCTCGTCCGCCCCGGCTTCGAGGGCCTGGAGGAGCGCCACGACCTCGTGCAGCTTGCTGTGGCAGTTGAGCCGCTGGTCGAGGGTGTCCGGCGCCGGACGTCGCACCGTCGAGGTGAAGAGGCTGACGCCCCTGCTCGACACGTCGGGGTCGGCGCGCTTGTGTTCCATGATGATGACGACGTTCGGGCCGCCGACGACGAGGCGGGGGTCTTGCGAGGGCGTCTTCTTGTCTCCCCGCGTCACCATGAGCCGCGCGTGGACGCCGTCCGTCATGCCGTTGCGCCGGGCCGTCTCCCCGAGGGCGTCGGCGAGTTCTTCGCGGGTCATGCCTACGTCGAGGCCGATGGCCTTCGCGCCCTGGAAGAGGCGGTCGAGGTGGTCGTCGATGAAGGCGAAGGCGCCGTGGTGGAGCCGGATGCCCTCCCAGACGCCGTCGCCGACAAGGAAGCCGGAGTCGAAGACGGAGATTTTGGCGTCCTCGCGCGGGAAGAACTCGCCGTTTATGTAGACGAGCACGTCCCGGTTACGCTCGTCCGGCACCGCCTCGTGCGTGCCCCTCTGCATCCGCCCTCCTCTCCGGTCGGCGCCCAAGTAAAGCACGAAGCCCGCGGGCGGGCACGCCTGTTTGGGCGCGTGACCGACGAAACCCTGCTCCTGATGGCGCGTATGATGGGGGCGTGAAGGATTCGGCGGACCAGACGCGGGGGCCGGGGGCGCTCGGCCGCGCGGCCCTAATCGTGAACACCCGTTCGCGGACGGGGGAGAAGACCTTCTTCCGGGCGTTGGATCGGCTGCAGGACCTCGGGGTTCCGCTGGGGGCGACGTACGCGATCCGGAACCCCGTCAGGTTGCCCGAGACGGTTCGCGAGGTGCTCGGCGACGGTTCGGGGTGCGAGTTCCTGATCCTGGGCGGCGGCGACGGCTCGGTGTCCTCCGTCGTGGACTTTCTGGCCCACGAGAACGTGACCCTCGGCCTCCTGCCCCTCGGCACGGCCAACGACTTCGCCCGCACGCTGGAGATACCCCCGGACGTGGACGGCGCCTGCGACGCGATAGCGAACGGCAAGGTCGTCGACGTGGACCTCGGCCTCGCCGGCGACAACTACTTCGTGAACGTCGCCTCCGTCGGCCTCGGCGTCGGGGCGACGCAGGCGCTGACGCCGTGGGTCAAGCGGAACGTCGGGGCCCTCGCCTACCCGATGGCCGCCATCAAGGCGTTCATGACCCACGACCCCTTCTCGGCCCGTCTCGTCTTCCCCGACGGCGACCACGAGCCCGTCGAGCACGAGCGGCTCTTGCAGGTCGCGGTCGGGAACGGCCGCTTCTACGGCGGGGGGATGGTCGTGGCCCCCGACTCCGGTATCGACGACAGCAGCCTCGACGTCTACGCCATAAAGCTCGGGCGACACAGGGACCTCTTCGGGGTCGCCCGCTACCTCAAGAGCGGGGACTTTATCCGAAACGAAAGCGTCAGCCAGTACCGCACCTCCCGCGTGCGCCTGGAGACCGACCCCGAGCTGTCGGTGAACATCGACGGCGAGCTCGTCGCCACCACGCCGCAGGAGTTCCACGTGGCACAGAACTCGCTCAAGGTCCTCGTCCCGCAGAACTCCACCGCCGCCCGCCGGGATCTCTAGGTCGTCGCGGGGCTCCGCCCCGCTTCGGGAGTCGTGTTTTTGCTTCGGCGCTGTTGCTAGACTGCGGGACGTCGGTGGGGACCGAGGATAGGAGAACGGTATGCGACCGGAGGACGTCGATGGTCTGACCGTCGGGGGGTTGCTCGACCTCGTGCGGGAGCGCCGGCCCGAACACGACGCGCTCGTGTATCCCGACCGGGGACTTCGGTACTCGTACGCTGAGTTTGGGGAGGCCGTCGAGCGGTGCGCGGGGGCTTTGATGGCGCTCAGGATCGGGAAGGGCGACCGTGTCGCCGTGTGGGGGCAGAACGTGCCCGAGTGGGTCACCCTGCAGTTCGCCACCGGCAAGGTCGGGGCGGTCCTCGTGACCATCAATCCGGCCTACAGGTCCAGGGAGCTCCGCTACGTCCTCGAACAGTCCGACGCCGCGGCCCTCTTCCTGACCCGCGGCGTCAAGGACGCGGACTTTCTGGAAGTTTTGCGCAATGCCGTTCCAGAGACCTCCGACGCGGTTGATGGCAAGGTCGTGTCAGAAGAATTGCCTTTCTTGAATCACGCGATCTTGATGGGCGACTCCGGGGAAGGGGAGTCCGTCATGGGCTTCGATGATTTTCTCGACCGCGCCGTGAGCGTGGAGGAGGTTCGGGAGCGGCAGGCGACGCTGTCGGACGATGAGGTCATCAACATGCAGTACACCTCCGGCACGACGGGTTTCCCCAAAGGCGTGCAGCTCACGCACGCGAACATCGTCAAGAACGCCTTCTACATCGGTGAGTCTATGCGGTTGGGGCCCGAGGATCGGGTGTGCATCCCCGTCCCGTTCTTCCACTGCTTCGGGTGTGTGCTCGGGACCCTAAACACCGTCACGCACGAGGCGACGATGGTGCCCGTCGAGTCCTTCGACCCGGAGGCGGTCCTCCAGGCGGTCGATCGGGAGCGGTGCACGGCGCTGCTCGGGGTGCCGACCATGTTCATCGCCGAGTTGGACCACCCGGACTTCGGGCGGTACGACACGTCCGGTCTGCAGACCGGGATCATGGCGGGTTCGCCGTGCCCGATGGAGGTCATGAAGAAGGTCGTAGACGTGATGGGGGCGAAGGAGATCACCATAGCCTACGGCCAGACGGAATCCAGCCCCGTCATCACCCAGACCCGCGCCGACGACCCGCTGGAGGTCCGGGTCTCCACCGTAGGCCGCGCCCTGCCCGACGTCGAGGTCCGCATCGTCGGGGTGGACGGCGGGGGCGATTGCCCGCCCGGCGAGCAGGGCGAACTGTGGACGCGCGGGTATCACGTCATGCGCGGCTACTACAAGATGGACGACAAGACCGCCGAGGTGCTCGACGAAGACGGTTGGCTCAGGACCGGGGACCTCGCGGTCATGGACGAGGACGGGTACGTCAAGATAACCGGGCGGGCGAAGGACATGATCATCCGCGGCGGCGAGAACGTCTACCCGCGCGAGGTCGAGGAGTTCCTCTACTCGCACCCCGAGATCAGCGACGTCCAGGTCTACGGCGTCCCGGATGAGAAATACGGCGAACAGGTCGCCGCCGCCGTCAGAAGACGCGAGGACTCAAACCTTTCCGCCGACGACGTTCAAGCGTACTGTGAAGGCGAGATCGCGCGTTTCAAGGTCCCGCGCTACGTGGACTTCGTCGAGGAATACCCGATGACCGCGAGCGGCAAGATCCAGAAATACAAACTCCGCGAGGCCGCCGTCGACCGCCACGAGTTGGAGGGGGCCGGAACGGAGACCGCATAAGGTCTGTGCTTCCGAGAACCCACGGAAAAAGGGCCGGACACACGTCCGGCCCCGCGGTGATCGCCCTCGTCAGGTCCTGCGACCGCCCACGACGGCCCGGTAGATCGCCAGCACGATGATAGCCCCAACCGTCGCGACGATCAGCGAGCCGATGTTGAACCCGGTGACGCCCGAACCCCCGAATAAGCCGAAGACGAAGCCGCCAACAAAAGCGCCGATGATACCGAGGATGATCGTGACGATGATGCCGCCCGGGTCGTCGCCCGGCATGATTAGCTTGCCGAGCAGCCCCGCGATCAACCCAACGATTATCCACGTCAATATACCCATGCGCGCTCCCTTGCTCGATTGCCAATACGTGAACGTGCTTACCCTTTAGCACGCATCGACGAACGTCAGGCTATGACCCGCCGTCGCGGACGACGGGGCGCCCCGACGCCGGAGACCAACCGCCGCACCATCGTCTGCTCCCTGCTCCGCGAAACCTCACGGGGGACGAGAACAGAGATGATTACCCCGTAACATCCACCCCGAACGTCCACGCAAGCCGACCACCGCGCCTGGAAACCCCTCCCGGACCGCGCGCCGGCCTACCGCCGGCAACGCCGCGCGTAAAAGAACGCCGCCCCGGCCAGCGCCGCCGCTATGACCCCTCCCGCCGCCAGCAACGCGACGGACCCCGTGGCGAGGCCCGAAGCCAGCAGGACGTTGAGAGCGGTCCCTGGGGAACGGCCGATCAGGCTGAGCGCGAGGAAGCGGGCCGTCGGGATCCTCGTCAGCCCCGCGAGCGCGCAGACAGCGTCCCCGCCGACGGGCAAAGGCAGCAGCAACACGGGGACGATCCACAACCCGCCGCCGTCCAGCTTCTCCGGCCCGACCAGCCGCGCGACCACCGGCGTCCCGAAGCGCCGCCCGAGGGAGAACGCGACCAGAGAACCGAAGAGCGCCCCGCCGAGCGCCAGCGCGAAGCCCGCCCACGCCCCGAACGCGGCCACGCCGGACACCGTGACGGGGGCAGCCGGGACCACCGAGACCACGACCTGAGCCCCCTGAACGAGAAAGAACGCCGCCGGGGCCCACGCCCCAAACCCACCCAGGTACTCCCGCAGCCGCCCGGACGACGAGAAGAGGTCCCGGGCGTCCGCCCACGCGGGATGAAACGCCGGCGACGACAGCGCGGCGGACGTCGCGACCGCGAGCAGCGCCGCCAAGACGAGCATCAGCAGCAGCGCCGCCAGAAGCGCGCGACGCGCGTCCTCCCGCTCCGGCACGGGTACGGCCGGCGGCCCCCCGCGCTCCTCGACTGCGCTCTCCGCCGGTCTCCCGCCCGGTAAGGCTCCGGTAGTCATCGGCGCACCTCCTCAACTCTTCTGTAGCCCAAAACCCCGACGCGGTTCACAGTCGGGCTAAACCGGGCCTATGGGCATCGGCCGGAGAGCCGGTTTATGTGGTTTATCGGGGGTTATTCGGAAGAGTTTGAGCCCCAAGAGCGTGTAACGGGGACGGCTAGCCTTCGAGATCCAGGTCGCGGGCCCTGGCGAGGGCCTCGGCCCGGCTGCGGGCGCCGAGCTTGCGGTAGATGTTGTTGATGTGAGCCTTGACCGTGCCGGGCGCGACGAACAGGTCCTGCGCGATCTCGCGGTTCGACCGGCCGGTCGCCAGCAGCTTGAGCACTTCGCGCTCCCTGTCGCTCAACGGCTCGTCGAGGGGTTCCGGCAGGGGGCCGGAGGGAAGATCCGTGTGGACGGGCCGCGCGTTGGCGTCCGATACGGGCTCCCCCATCGGTCGCCGGTCACGGTCCGGGACGTCGTAGACGAGGAACCCGTCCCGCACGTGCGTCTCCAGGTAGTCCTTGCGGGCCATCTCCCGGAGCAGTTGCGTCGCCTCCGAGACGGAGAGGGTGGTCAGCATGGCCGCGGACGTCGGCGTCAGCCCGCCGCGCTCTTTGAGGACGTCCAGCAGTTCCCGCTCCGCGGAGACTTCGCGTTCGGCCGGAAGGATCGTCCGCCGCTCCTGGTCTCCGCCGTAGCGCAGGTAGCGGAATGCGGGGCCGGCGGCGAGGGCCGATCCACCGATGATCAGCATAAAGATGGTCAGCGTGACGATGTTGCCCGTCATAAAGAAGTTGAACAACAGCGACAGTGCCAATACCGCCAGCAGCCCCGCCCCCGACGCCAGTGCTACGGCCCCGACGGGCCAGGGCCACGAGCTGCCTTTCCAGAGCGAGGTGGGCCGGCTCTTGGCGGGACATCCCCGGTCCTCGGGCGGTTTTTCGAGGGAGCGGGAGAAGCGGTAGCCGGTCGCTTCGTAGCCGATGGCGCCGTAGAAGCGGTGGGCTTCGGCGCGGTCCACGCCGCTGCTGAGGACGATCTGGCGGACGCCCCAGCGTCGCGCGCGGTTCTCCGCCGCCTCGACCAGGGCGCGTCCGGCGCCGCGGGAGCGGTGCTTCTGGGCGATGACGAGCGCCACGATCTGGGCGTGGTCCTCGTTGCGCTCGTAGAGGTGCCCGACGGTCATGCCGAGCGCGCCAACGACCCGGCCGCCGCGCTCGGCGACCAGCGTGTCGTAGTAGGGGTGGGCCGAGATCCTGGCGAACCGCGCCCGCATCTCCTCGGTGGAGGTCGCATAGCCTTCTTCGCGCATCAGGCGCGCCAAAGCCTCCGCGTCCCCGTCCCTGGCGTCCCTGATCTCGAAGTCTCCCATCCCGAGACTTCTATTCTCTCCTGTATCGCCGGGAGATGCCAGCCGCGACCCCGGCAACGCCCGCGCCGAACCAGAACCGTATGAAGCCGTTTCGCGTCCAGGCAACAGAACGAGCGGGCTCGGGACCTTCGCGGATCCGGGCGCCGGCGACGGGCGACGAGGTCGTAATCCCGAGTGCGGGTTTTTCGGCGAGCCTGCTGGACGCCATACTGGCCGAGATAGGACAGGACTCAACGGAAGAACTCTTGACGCGAGGACCGGAGATCGCTAGATTGTATACAAAGAGGTCTATAGGAAAGGGGACGAGGTGGCGACGGCGCTTGGGGAATCGCGGTCGGGGCCTTCGCGGGTGTTCGAGCGGTTGCGGCGCATGATCATCGAGGGCGAGTACGGGCCGGACGAGCGCTTGATCGAGGAGCAGGTCGCGGAGCGGTTGGGGGTGAGCCGGACGCCGGTGCGGCAGGCGTTGACCATGCTGGAGGCCGAGGGGCTCGTCCAGATCCAACCCAACAAGGGCGCGATGGTGTGCTCCTTCTCGGTGGACGACGTCATGGAGGTCTACGACCTGCGCGCCGTCCTCGAAGGGCACGCCACCCGGCGCGCGGCGGCGAAGATCGACGCCGGGCAGCTCGCGCGGCTGGAGGAGCTGGCGGCCGAGATGGAGGGTCTCTCCGGGCGTTACGCCGATCGGGGGGAGGAGATCCGGCGCCTCGTCGTCCTCAACAACGAGTTCCACGGGACCATCCTGGAGGCCAGCCGGAACCGCAGGCTCGGCCGGCTCGTGCAGCGCATCGTCGAGATACCCCTCGTCTACAAAGCCTTCTTCCGGTACGGCTCCCACGAGCGCGTCATGTCCAACCACTACCACCGCCAGATCCTCAAAGCCCTCCGCGACGGCGACCCGGACCGCGCCGAGATCGTCATGCGCGAACACGTCTACGAGGGCCGCGACTTCGTCGTCCGCGCCCTCGAAGAGGATGTCGGCGAATAGATGGGAAGTCTTTGACCGACAACGGCAACGGCGTTCGCCCCCTCGAAGGCGTCCGCGTCGTGGAGATGGGGAGCCTCCTGGCCGGACCGTTCTGCGGCCAACTGCTCGGGGACTTCGGCGCCGAGGTCATAAAGGTCGAGGCGCCCGGGAAGGGCGACCCGATGCGCGAGTGGGGCCGCCACCGCAAAAACGGTAGGACCCTCTGGTGGCCGATCATCGCCCGCAACAAAAAGTCCGTGACGCTGAACCTGCGCGAGGAAGAAGGCCAGGAACTGGTCCGAAAGCTCGTCGCCGATGCCGACGTCCTCGTCGAGAACTTCAGGCCGGGCACGCTGGAACGGTGGGGCCTCGGCTACGACCGGCTCTCCGAAGAGAATCCCGGCCTGGTGATGGTGCGCGTCTCCGGGTACGGGCAGACGGGGCCGTACAGGGAGCGGGCGGGCTTCGGGTCCATAGGGGAGGCGATGGGCGGCGTCCGGCACGTCACCGGCTTCCCCGACCAGCCGCCTCCCCGCGCCGGCATCTCACTCGGCGACTCCCTCGCCGCCACGTTCGGCGCCCTGGGCGCCGTTACCGCCCTCTTCCACCGCGAGGCGCGTGGGGGGCGGGGGCAGGTCGTGGACGTCGGCATCTACGAGGCCGTGCTCGCCATGATGGAGAGCACCATCCCCGAGTACGCCCTCGCCGGCCACGTCCGCGGGCGCACCGGCAGCGTGCTGCCCTTCGTCGCGCCGTCCAACATCTATCCCACGAAGGACGAAGACTACGTACTCATAGCCGGCAACGCGGACAACGTGTTCCGGCGGCTGGCCGAAGTCCTGGGCCGCCCGGAATGGGCCGACGACGGACGGTACGCGACCCACCAGGCCAGGGGCGAGAACATGGAGGAGCTTGACGCCTGGATCTCGGCCTGGACGCGCGAGCGCACCGGCGGCGAGATCCTCGAAGCGATGGCAGAAGCCGGCGTGCCGGCTGGCAAGGTCTTCACGGCCGAGGACATGATGGAGGACCCGCACTACGCGGCCAGGGAGAACGTCGTCGAGGTTGAGGACCCCGGGATCGGACCTTTCCCCATGCAAAACGTCGTGCCGCGCCTCACCGCGACGCCCGGCGGGGTCCGCTGGACCGGCCCCGCCCTCGGCCAGCACAACGACGAGGTCTTCGGCGAACTGCTCGGCCTCGACGCCGCCGAGCGCGACGCGCTCCGCGAGCGGGGGATCGTCTGATGCGCGTCGGGATCGTGGACGTAGGACCGCGCGACGGCCTCCAGAACGAGGACAAGACCTTGTCGCCCGAGAAGCGGTCCGAGCTCTGCGACCGCCTCGCCGCCGCGGGCGTGCCGCGCGTCGAGGCCGCCAGCTTCGTCAACCCGAAGCTCGTCCCCCAGATGGCCGGCGCCGAGGAGGTCATGGCCGGCCTCAACCGTCGCGGGGGCACGAACTACGCCGGCCTCGTCCTGAACGAGCGGGGCTACGAGCGGGCCGTCGAGGCGGGGGTGGACGAGGTCCGCTACGCCTTCCCCGTGACGGAGACCTTCGCGAGAAAGAACCAGAACACGGGCGTCGAGGAGGCGACCGCGCTCGCCGCGCGGCTCGTCGAGCGGGCGCGGCTCGACGGCGTCGGCGTCTCCGTGACCTTGAGCGTGGCGTTCGGTTGCCCGTTCGAGGGGCGGGTGGAGCCGGACCACGTCCTGCGCCTCGCCGCCCGCGTCGCCGAAGCGCGCCCGGACGAGATCGTCCTCGCCGACACCATCGGCGTGGGAGTGCCGACCCAGGCCCGCCGACTGGTCGAGGGCGTCCTGGCGCTCGGCGTGACGACCGGCTGCCACTTCCACGACACGCGCAACACCGGCATCGCCAACGCCGTCGCCGCCGTCGAGGCCGGGGCCACGGTCCTCGACGCCTCGGTCGGGGGGACGGGCGGGTGTCCCTTCGCGCCGCGTGCTACGGGCAACATCTCCACCGAGGACCTCGTCTACACGCTGCACGGCATGGGGAGCGAGACGGGGGTGGATCTGGAAAAGCTCATCGGGGCGGCGGCCTGGCTCTCGGCGGAGCTCGACAAGGAGTTGCCGGGGCAGGTTTACAAGGCCGGCACGTTTGGGG
>CAXUFZ010000053.1:3273-15092 GCA_964250345.1 uncultured Rubrobacteraceae bacterium | reverse complement strand
ACAATGGGTTGCGATCGGGGCACGGCGGCCCGTCGGGCGGCGGGGGACCTTTCAGGGAGGGATGACGCGGCGCGCCACGGACAATATCCTGAACGTCATGAGCCTGCTCCTCGTCGGGGTCGGCCTCGCCGTCGCCACAACCTTCTTCGTGGGCTCCCCGGTCCGAAACGCGGACGCGGCGAGCGCGGCTGAGAACGTCCCCCGCAAAGGCGCCGATACGGCCCCCGTCGTCTCCCAGAAAGTCGAGAAGTCCCTGGAACGGGCGAAGCCGGAGCCCGCGCCCGAGAAGAAGACCAAACGCCGGGCGGCGGTCGTCCGCGGGCCGAAAGACAAGACGCTCGAGGTCACCATCCAGGGGATGAGCCGGGTGCGCGACGCGGCCGTCCCGTTCGCCGACGGCGGCAACATGGCCGCCTTCAAGAAGAACGCGGCGGTGCACCTGCGGGGGACGGGGCATCCGTGGTCCAGGGAGGCCAACGTGTACATCGCGGGGCACCGGCTCGGGTATCCCGGCACCGACAGCTTCCTCGCCTTCTGGGACCTCAACGGGATCGAGAAGGGCGACAGGGTCTTCGTGACCGACGCCGCCGGGAAGCGTTACGTCTACAAGGTGTTCAGGGACTTTATCGTGCCGCCCAGCCAGGTCTCCGTCACCGAGCCCATCGAAGGTCGCAACATCCTGACCTTGCAGACCTGCACGTTGCCGGACTATTCTCAGCGCCTGATCGTCCAGGCCGAGAAGGTCGCCTGAGATTTGAACCGCCGAGAACAGGAGGGGGGATAGAGGTTGCTCCGGTCGCCCGCGCGCAAACCTAAAGAGACGCCGCCGGCCAAGAAGCGGGTTGAGACCCCGCCGATGACCAAGGGCAACATGCAGATACGCGTCGTCTCCCTCGCCGTCCTCATAGCCCTCGTCTTCGGCGTCCTCGGCGCCCGGCTCTGGTACTTGCAGGTCCTCACGGGCGAGGAGCTCAGCCTCATGGCCCGGGCCACGCAGACCCTCGAGATCAAGGACCCCGCCCAGCGCGGCGTCATTTACGACCGGGACGGCGAGATCCTGGCGAACAACACGCCCGGGCTCAACGTCACGGTGATCCCGAACGAGATCGCGCGAACCGGGGACGGCTCGGAGATCGACGTGGCCGCCGGCCGGGAGAAGGTCCGCAGGCTGGCCGGGCTCCTCCGCGCCGACGCCGAGGCGGTGGTCGGCCGCTACGACGCGGCGATGGAGGTCGCGGCGTACAGCCCGATCCTGGTGAAAGAGGGCGCGGACCAGGACACGATCACCTACATCAGCGAGCGCACGAAGGAGTTCGGCGGCGTCCAGGTGAACGAGGACTGGGTGCGCCAGTACCCGAAGGACAACCTCGCCTCCCACGTGCTCGGCTACACGGGCGCCGTCACGGAGGACCAGCTCAAGCTGGACGGCTACAAGGACCTCCGGGACGAGCGGGACGCCGTCGTCGGCCAGAGCGGCGTCGAGGCGTACTACGAGCAGGCCCTGCGCGGGGACTCCGGCTGGCAGGAGTACGACGTGGACGTTCTCGGGCGCATCGTGCCCGACGGCGCCAGGCTGAACTCGGCGAACCAGTTCGTCGACGAGAGCGGCGCCCCCATCGAGGCGAACCCGACGGAGGAGCTCCCCGACCACGTCGAGGAGCCGATGCCGGGCAACAACCTCACGCTCACGCTGGACACCGACCTCCAGAGGGTCGTCGAGAAGGAGCTCGACGCCGCGCTGGAGCGCACCCGGGAGTCCGGCTACGAGGGCCGCGGCGGCGCGGTGGTCGCGATGAACCCGGAGAACGGCGAGGTGATGGCGCTTGCCAGCAAGCCGGACTTCAATCCGGAGCTCTTTGTCGGCGGCATCTCGGGCGGGCGGGAGCTGCGCGAGTACGAGTACCTCGCCTCCGAGCGCTCCGGCTTCCCGTTCACCAACCGGGCCGTCGTCGGCGGGCAGCCGGGGGCGTCGACGTTCAAGATCTTCACCGGCCTCGCCGGCATGGCCCGCGGCGTCATAGACGCCTACACCATCGTGGACGACGCCGAGATCATGGACCGGGAGAACTGCTGGCGGCCGTCGAGCACGGCGGCCAGCCCCTGCTACCGGAGCTGGCGGCAGAACAGCCCCAACTACGAGTACCTCGGCGACCACGGAGCCCAGAACTTCTCCGAGGCGATCTCGGACTCCAACGATATCTTCTTCTACCAGGTGGCTGACTGGATCTGGAACGACACCCGCAACAAGGACTGGCTCCCCGACTACTACGGGCGGTGGGGCTTCGGGAAGCCTACCGGCATAGACACCACCGGCGAGGACTCGGGCCGTATCCCCACCGAGGCCAGCACGCGCGAACTCGCGAATGCGCTCGGCACGCCGGAGAACGCGTACTGGAGCGTCGGGGACTGGGTCAACATGTCCATTGGCCAGGGCGACGTGCTGGTCTCCCCGATCCAGATGGCTACGGCCTACTCCGCCCTCTACAACGGCGGCACGCTCGTCACGCCGCACGTGGCGAAAGAGGTCAAGGACCAGGACGGGGAGATGGTCGCCGACATCTCGCCCGAGCCCGCCGGCCGGGTGGACGCGAACCGCTACGAGATCGACACCGTCGTCGAGGGCCTGCGCGGCGTCACCGCCAAGAAGGGGACGGCCGAGCCGATCTTCAAAGGTTCCGAGCTTCCGACCATCGGCAAGAGCGGCACGGGCGAGCTGCCCGGCGGCGAGGACTTCGTCAACTGGTTCGCGGGCTGGACGGAGGGCCAGGACGAGCCGCTGGTCGTGGTCACCATGATCGAGGGCGGCGGCGCCTTCCAGGAGGGCTCGGAGATGACGGCCGGCCCCGCCGTGCGCCACGTCCTGGAGGCGTACTACGGCGTCGAGCAGTCGCCGGAGGACCCGCACCCGACGGGGACCCGCCCGATCGACCCCGAAGACCGCGTCACGACCGGGCGGCCCGAAGCCTCCGCGACGGAGTAACGTGCCGCACGCCCTCGCCTCTTTGCCGAGCCCTCAGTCCCCGATCATCTTCGAGGCCGGCCCCTTCGCTCTTCGCTACTACGGCCTGTGCATAGCCCTCGGCATCGTGGTCGCCACCTGGCTGACGGCCCGCGAGCTGGTGCGCAAGGGCTACGACGGCGAGCTGGCCCTCGACTCACTCTTCTTCATCGTGCCGCCCGGGTTCATCGGGGCGCGGGCGTACCACGTCCTCACGGACTACGGCCTGTACGCCGACGACCCGTGGCCCGGCGTGGTGGCCGTGTGGAACGGGGGACTCGGCATCTACGGCGGCGTGATCGGGGGCTTCATCGGCCTCCTCGTCTTCGCCCGCGTCCGAAACATCAGCCCATGGGCCTTCGCCGACGCCGTGGCGCCGGGCCTCGTCCTGGCTCAGGCCATCGGCCGCTGGGGCAACTACTTCAACCAGGAGCTCTTCGGGCGTCCCTCGGGTTTGCCGTGGGCCATCAGGATCTCGCCGGAGAACCGGCCGACGGGGTTCACCGACGCGGAGACCTTCCACCCGACGTTCCTCTACGAGAGCATCTGGAACGTGCTGGTCTGCCTCACGCTGCTGTGGGTGGCCCGCCGCTTCGTCGGATCGCTCAAGGACGGGGACGTGTTCCTGCTCTACGTGAGCCTCTATTCGACCGGGCGGTTCTTTATGGAGCTGCTCAGGATAGACCCGGCGTTCCTGATCGGGGGGACCATCCGCGGCAACCTGCTCGTCGCGATCATACTCGCGCTCGGCTTCGGGATGGTCTTCTTGCTCCGGCACTCCAGGCCTTCCCGCAAACGCCCGACGCCCTCCTGACCCTCCGCCGCCGCCACGTGCGGTAGACACGTGCGGTAAATTCATCCGTATGAGGTCGAAATCGTGAGCGCGATCCCCCTGTCCCTCCTCGCCGCCGCCGGCTTCGCGGGCGCGAGCCTCCTTGCACTGCTCGGCAAGGGGATGGGCACGCGCGGGCGCTCCCTGGCCGCGGCCTTCGCCGCCGGCATCCTGCTCGCCCTGACGTTCGTGGAGCTGTTCCCGGAGGCGCTGGAGCTGGCGGGGGACACGGCGGCCCTGGGCTTCGTCGCGGGGTTCGCGGTCCTGTTCCTGATCGAGGGCGTCTTCCGGGCGCACACGGACCACGCCCCCGGCGAGGAGGCCGTCCACGAGCACGCCGTAGCGCCCTTCGTTGCGGGCCTCGCCGTGCACAACCTGGCCGATGGTTTCGCGGTCGGGGTCGGCGCGGAGGCGCCGGAGGTCACCTCCTGGCTCGTCGGTGTCGGCATCCTCGTGCACCAGATCCCCGTCGGCGTCTCGCTGGCCGCCGTGCTCGTGGCCGTCGGCGCGAACGCCAGGCAGGTGGTGCAGACGGCGGTGGCCCTCGGCCTCGCCATCCCCGCCTCCGCCCTCGTCGTGCTCGCCCTCCCGACCCCGGGCGAAGGAACCCTCGGCCTCCTCACCGGCGCCGCCGGCGGCGTGCTGGCCTACGTCGGGGCCGCCCACCTCCTGCCCGAAGCCCGCGCCGAACACCGCGGCCGGGCTAGCGGCGTCCTCTTCCTGGCGATGTTCCTCGCCACGACCGTCGCCCTGCTAACGGTCCTCTAAAGTTAGACAAGGGCGAAGTACCAGACGCCGAGCAGTACGATCTCGATGCCGAGGACGATCAGGACCGGCGCGAGCGCCCGCGAGGTCTTGCGGGCGTAGACGCTGGGGGCGACGAGAAAGCCGAAAACAAGGCCGCCGGCTAGACCGCCCATGTGGGCCGTGTTGCTGACGCCGGCTATGGAGATCCCCAGGTAGACGTTTATGGCGAGAAGGATGAGGAGCTGGCGGATGACGGGGTTCTGCCAGGAGAAGGTCCCCCGGCGGAGCGAGTAGCCGAGGATCGCGCCGAGCAGGCCGAAGATGGCCCCCGAGGCCCCGACGGCGGGTTCGTCGAAGCCGCCGAAGTACAGGTAGGCGAGGCCGCCCGCGAGGCCGCTGAGCAGGTAGACCGCGAGAAAGCGGCCCCGGCCGAACGCCGTCTCGACGAATGAGCCCAGGAAGTACAGGGAGAGCATGTTGAGGAGCAGGTGTAGCGCGCCGGAGTGGAGAAAGACGCTGGAGACCAAGCGCCACGCCCCGCCGGCCGCGACGTCCTGGGGGATCAGGGCGCCCCTGAACAGGATGTCGGCCGGTTGTATCACCAGGGCCTCGTTCCACTCGGCGAGGCCGTCGGCCACGCCCACCGCGGCCACGCCCAGGTAGACGAGGACGCAGGCGGAGATCAGGGCGTACGTTACCGGCAGGCCGGGGGAATCTCCGCGACCGATCAGCGGCGCTTGACCTCGCGCGCGGCGTCCCCGACCTGCACCTTGGAGAGGTCCTGCAAAGGCCCGCCGAGCATGGACTCGAGGTCCGGGTCGTCATCCGACGCCTGGGGGTTCATGCCGAAGCCCCGGACCTGCACGTCGTCGCCGAACATCTGCCCGAACATGCGCTGGAGGTTCTGCTGCATCTCGCCCACGTCCACGGCCCCGAACGGCGACTGCGCCCCGCCCTGCAGGCGGGCGACGGCGAGGCGTTCTTTGACCTCGGTCACCTCGGCCCGGGCCTTGACGTCCTCGACGGTCCCGAGCGTCTCGCCGGTGTCGGGGTCCCAGACCTCCTCGCCGTCCGGCGCGAAGACCTCGAAAAGCATCCCGGCCCGCACGCCGTCGCCGCGGCCCCTGTTTAGTACGATCTCGTTGTTTCCCAAAACCTTGGCTACCTTGCCTTCGACCGCCATGGATCTCCTTCCGGTCGGCTGTCCCTTTCGAAGAGTATATCTCCCGCCACGCGGGCGTACGTCTCGGATAGAATCTGCGCCGTGCCGGAGAGGACCAACAACGTGGGCAGGCATCTCCCGACGTCGGGGGGGCTCGGGAAGACGATCTCGGCGGCCCGGACGCTCGGGTGCGAGACGATCCAGATCTTCGTGTCGAACCCGCAAGGCTGGGCCGTGCCGGCCCCGCGGGCTGACGCGGGGGAGTTCGCCGAAGGGGTAAGGGAGCTTGGGATCTCGCCGGTCGTGGCGCATGCTAAGTACCTGATCAACCTCGCCTCCACGAACCGCGACCTGCGCGAACGCTCCGTCCAGGCCCTCGCCGACGAGCTCGGGGTGGCCGGCCGCCTCGGGATAGACCTGGTCGTCGTCCACGCCGGCAGCCACGGCGGCGGCGGCGAGGAGGAGGGCCTCGACCGGCTCGTCGCCGGCCTGGAGCGGGCGAGGGAGCTGGCGGAGACCGACGGGCCCGCCGCGGAGCCCGTGGTCGAGAACTCGGTCGGGGCGGGGACCCAGATCTGCTCTTCCTTCGACGCCCTCGGCGAGGTGGCCCGCCGCGCGGACGTCCGGGCCTGCGTGGACACCGCGCACGCCTTCGTCGCGGGCTACGACCTGACGACATCTGGCGGGGGAGAATCCGTCGCCGCCGGGCTGCGGGAGGCCCTCGGTTCGAGGCTCGCGATGCTGCACCTGAACGACGCGCGCAACGAACGGGGAAGCCACCGCGACGGTCACAGCAAGGTCGGCGCGGGGACGATCTCCGGGGCCGCCTGGCCCGGGTTGTTCGCGGGTCTGCCCGGAGTTCCGCTGGTCATGGAAACCCCCTACGAGGGGGTCGAGGCCGACGCCGCGGAGGTGCGGTTCGTCAAGGATCTCGCAGGTGGGTTGCGAAAAGCGGCGGGCGAGGGATAGAATCTAGGCCGTGAAGACCATCGAGATCAGCCCAGAGCGCCGCGAGGGAGACCTCCTCTCCGCCATCGGCGAGACACTACGGGCAGAACGCACCGAACGTGGCCTGACCCTGAAACAAGTCGCCGAGGGCGCCCACGTCTCCGTCTCTTACCTCGCCGAGATAGAGCGCGGCGAGAAGGACCCGTCCTCCCGGGTCCTCCAGAGCATCGCCGGCGGCCTCGACGTCGAAGTCAGCGACCTCCTCGTCCGCATCGCCGCCGCGCTCGAACCCGCGCCGGTGGTGTCGGTCGCCGCGTAGCGGCTTCCGCAGCACGCTCCGGCTTTCGCCTCCGCTTGTCAGCACGCTTCGGTCTTCGGCCTACGCTTTCAGCACGGCGCTTGACGGCGCCTTTCAGCTCTTTGTTTGTGGGTGAAACGGTGGGGGACGGTATGGAGCGGCGGTTCGGGCGTTACTTTCCGGATATGGAGGCGCTGCATCGGGGGTTTCGGACGCAGGCCTGTTTTATCTGCCGGATGGTGGCGGGGAACGTTATGTTTCCCGAGAACGTGGTGTACGAGGACGACGATGCGGTCGTGTTTCTGGACGGGTATCCGCGGGCCTATGGGTACACGCTGGTTGCGCCGAAGGAACATCGGGAGCAGGTGACGGGGGATTTCGCGCCGGAGGAGTACCTTCGTCTGCAATCGCTGGTCTACAAAGTTTCGGAGGCGGTTCGGGAGGAGGTGGGGGCGGAGAGGATGTATCTGTACACGTTCGGGAGTAACGAGGGGAATGCCCACGTCCACTGGCACGTGGTCCCTCTACCGCCGGGCGTGCCCTACGAGGAGCAGCAAGGGTCGTGGGCGAGTTGGGACAAGGGGGTGCTGCAGATCCCGCCGGGGGAGATGGCGGCCCTCGCCGCGCGTATCGGACGCCGGTTGTAGGGGCGGGAATGGCTTACTCGTTGCGGCCGATCACGGAGTCCGAGGCGCGGGCCGTCTCGAGCTGGAGCTACCCCGAACCGTACGCGGTCTACGACGTGAGTCCCTCTTCGGTGCCGGCGCTGCTCGACCCGCGCTACGCGTACCACGCGGTCCTGGACGGGCGGAGCGAGCTCGTCGGGTATTTCTGCTTCGGCGGGGACGCGACGGTTCCGGAGGGGCGGCGGCTCGGCCTGTACGGCGGCGCGGACCTCGACGTCGGGCTGGGGTTGAGGCCGGATCTCACCAACCGCGGCCTAGGACGGGGGTTCGTGAGCGCCGGCGTTCGTTTCGCGGAGGAGCGCTACGCGCCGCCGGCCCTCCGCCTCACCGTGGCCGCCTTCAACCGGCGCGCCGTGAAGGTCTACGCCTCGGTCGGCTTCGAAACCGTCGAGAGGTTCGGGGCGACCGACGCGGGTTGGCTGCTCATGCGCCGAAAAAGTACGCGGCCATGACGCCCAGAAAGTTGTACCCGGCGTGGGCCAGGAAGCTGGCGGTCGTGTTCAGGTAGCGGCGCAGGAGGCCCAGGCCGACGGCCAGCAGGAAGACGTAGCCCAGGAGCAGCGACGGTCCGTACTGGACGTGCATGGAGGCGAAGAGCACCGAGGTCGGCAGGACGCCGAGGACCGGCTGCACGGCGCCGCGGAACAGCGTCTCCTCGCCGAGGCCCGCACCGACCCCGATCAGGACCGCGAAAAGCACGGCCGACCCGATGCCGAGACCTCCCGGATCGAAGAGCCTGCCCGAGATTTCCCCGACCTCCCGGTACAGCTCCGGCTGCAGCCGCGCGAAGAGGAAATCCGCGCCGAGCGACAGCCCGAAAGCGACCGCCACGAAGAGAACGACGACGCCGACCTGGAAAAGGTTCAGCGGCCCGTACCCGAGCCGCCGCAGCGTCGGGCGCAGGCCGCGGCGAACACCGGCGCCCACCCCCAGCGCGGCGACGACCACGAACGGCAGTTGGCTCGCCAGGATGGCGGGCAACGAGAGTCGTCCGCCCGTACCCAGCGAGAAGGCCCCACCCTCCGCCAACTGGCCGAAGCCGACGATGCCCAGCAGGTTGTTCGTCAGCAGCACCATCGCGAACAGCCACAGGGCGAGAAAGACCGGCGGGTCCGACCAGAAGCCGCCCGCGTCCCTGCCCAGGATCTTCAACAGCGTCGGCACGCAGAGCGCGAGCCCGACCACCCCCGCCGCCAGAACCGCGACCGCCGTAAACGCCAGCAACCCCGGGGGGTAGACGTCCGGCGGCACCGTCCCGGAGAGACGCGCGGCCCCGAGCAAGGCCCCCGCGCCGAGCGCCAGCAGAGAGGAGAAAAGAAGCACGACCCACAGCGAGATCTCCGCGCGCCGGCTCTTCCTCGACCACTGCGCGAGGGCCGCCAGGGCGCCGACGAAGACCGTAACGACCAGCGAGGCTACAAGGTTCTGCATGGACGACCGTGAGGTTAGCACACAAGAAAAACCGGACCGCGCGAAATAATACACGGCCCGGGCGTCTCGCCTGGGCCTAGGAAGGGGGAACAGCCCAGTGACCGCAATATAAGGGTCCCACATAACATCCACGCTACTGTCGGATAACAATCTGGTAACAGCGGAGTCGGCACCCGTTGCGGACAGAGCGGGGACCTGATCCTTCCCGCAACGATTCACGAGACCGGGTGACCTCAGGCTGCGTCGAAACCCTCTCTAAAAGCGTTCGTAGCGCTCAAGCCTCTGCTCCAGAGTGCCGGTGTGCAATTCGAAGAGGTGGTTATCGTAATCGTAGAAGTAGAGTGAGCTTCCTTCTCCCTGCACGCGGCTGCGTCCCTCGTGCACCCCAATGCCGTGCGCACGCACTCGCTCTGCGCGGGCTTCAAAGTCTTCCGGTACCTTGAACGCGACGTGGTTGTACGTCTTCCCTCTCAGGGAGTCGCCCTCCATGACGGCCACCCACACACCGCCTATGAGGAAGAATTTCTCCCTGGAGAGGGAGAAACCTTCCGACCCACTCGAATAAACCTCTTCGGCGTCGAAGACGTCGCGCAGAAATTTCGCCATCCGATCCAGGTCGCTGGCGACGAAGGTGATATGACTCAGGCCCTCGATCATGCAGAACTCTCCTGGGTGTTCTGGTGGATCGGTGCAGCGACAAAACTCAAGCCTAACAGAGATCTGGGGTGCTCCGACCGGCTGGCGCCAGGCCGTCCGTGGGGCACTTGCCGGCCGAGTCCGCTACGGGTCCCTATTCTCGCCGCGTTCCAGGCCGTCGAGGATCGGACCCAGCTCTTCGTCGCGGGCGGTTTCGTACCGTTCGAGGGTGTCAGCCTCGCGGGCGAGGGCGGCGAGGGTCGCGGTGAGGCCGGAACCTTCCCTGGCGGCGACGATGCGCCAGCCGAGGAGGCGGTAGAGATGTTCGAGGTCGGGGTCGGCGTGTCCGCGGTCGAGGAGGTCCTCGAGGGCGGTGTGGAGGGCTTCGGCCCGTTCCATGGGCAACTGTATCTCGACTTGCCGGGGCCCCTCCAAGTTACTGGATCTTCTCCAGGTAGATGCGGTCACGGGTTATGACGACCTGGAGGTCTTCGGGCGACTGGCGCAGGTAGTCGCGCCACTCGCGGTCGAAGACGTCGGAGTCGCGGGCGTCGGTCTTGATGACGATGCCCTCGTCGTTCGTGTCCAGGACGGCCGGGTGTTCGGAGAGTTGGCCCCGGCGGACGGGGTCGCGGCGGTAGATGGAGTTCCTGGAGCGGAAGCTCTGCACGCTCGAAGGCGTGGTGTTGAGCTCCTGGGCGATCCACTCGTCCCCCCGCCCGTCCTCGACCCAGCGTCGGATCTTCGACGCGTGCGGCTTTAACGCAACCCTTCTGTTTCCCACGTCCCCCTCCTCCTTCGCGAGATAAAGTTTTCTAGGTTATATGTACCACTGTTTGTTACGCGACGCCAGATGCTTATTTCGTGTGACGTTACGGGGTCCCCAGGGCCGCCGCGACCATCCACAGCACGAGGACGCCGCGCGCGCTCCAGCAAACCGTCCGCAGCCAATTCGAGCGCACGAGGAAGCGCTGGGAGGCAGCGTCGAACCCGCGCCCGAGAACCCTGTGCTGCGGCGACTGCAGGAACGCCGTCGAGAGCCAGACCACGGCCAGAAGGATAAGGCCGGCCAGAGGTAGGGCGGCCGGGACGCCCGCCGGTCGGGCGAAGACGAGCACGACGGCGGTCGCGGCTTCGAGGAGCATGGGCGGGCCGACCACGAGGCCGGTGAGTCGGGAGTGGTCCGTCGAGTAGGCGGCGAAGCCCGGCTTGCCGACGTTGGCGAAGAGGGGGTAGTGCACGATCTGGACGAACCAGATCACCCCGACCATAAAGACCGTCGCCGCCACGTGGACGAGCAGGACGAACTCCATCGAAGGTTTAGCCCGCCCGCCTGAGCAGCCTGTCCGCCGCCGACAGGCCCGAGAGCGCCGCCCCCTCGACCTTCGGCTTCCCGAAGCCGTCGCCGCAGAAGATGAGCGGCGGAACTTCGGAGGCCACGAGGTGCGGCTCGTCGTGGGGCTGCGTGACCCAGCTGTAGCGCCAGCGGTGGAGCGAGGTCTCGACCGTCGCTGAGGCCAGGTCCGCGCCGAGTTGTTCGGAGGCGAAGGAGAGCAGGGTTTCGGTGATCTCTGCCTCGTCGTCCTCGTAGTGGGCGCGGCTCCATTCGGGGCCGGCGTGGATCGTTATGCTCAGCTTCTCCGAGATACCCTTGCGTTGGTTGTCCCCGATCCAGTCCAGCGGCTCGTCCTTGATCTGGACCCCACCCGGCTCCGGGACGGGCGTCGGACCGTGGAGCACGGCCATGAGCGCGAGGCACGGATCGTAAGAGATCTCTTCTAACTGTCCCCGGGCCTCTGCTGGCAGCTCGTAGTCCCCCGAACTCGCGAGTTCTAGGGCCTGGGGCGCGGGCGCGGTGAGCAGGAGGGCGCCGGCTTCGTAGCCCTCGCCCGACTCGACCGCGACCGCCCAGCCGGCGACGCTACGATCGATCCTGACGACTCGCTCGCCGGTCTTTACGTCGAGGTCTCTGGCGAGGTATTTGGGGATGGATGTCATGCCCTCGGAGCCGCGGTAGCGGGGGTGGCCGTCCTCGTTGCGCTCGCCGGCGGCGTCGGCGAAGCCGCGCGACCACTCGCCGG
>CAXUFZ010000053.1:0-3263 GCA_964250345.1 uncultured Rubrobacteraceae bacterium | reverse complement strand
GGGGGGCCCCCCGGGTCGCGGCGGGGGGGGGCGGCGCGCCCCCCGCCCCCCCACCCCCCGCCCACGCCGGCGGACAGCCAGCCGTCGAGAAGGCTCTGGAAGCGGGCCTCGCGGACGGTGAAGAACTGCGAGCCGTGGTCGAGGGCGGCGCCGTCGAGGCGGCGCGTCGCCATGCGGCCCCCGACGCCCCGGCCCTTGTCCACCACGGTCACGCGCCATCCGGCGTTCTGCAGCTCGTTCGCGGCGAGCAGACCGGAGATGCCGGCGCCGACCACGATGCAGGAGCGTTCGTCCATCGGTCAGCCTTTCGCGGAGCGGCGGGTTGGGGGGCGGAGGGTGGAGAGGCCGCCGTCCACGCCGAAGGTCTGGCCGGTGATCCAGGCCGCGTCAGGGCCGAGGAGGAAGCGGATGGTCCCGGCGATGTCCCCGGGCTCGCCGAGCCTGCCCAGAGGGTGCAGGTCGAGGGAGGCCTGGCGGGCGGTCTCGCTGCGGGTCACGTTCTCGGTCATGGCCGTCTGGACGAGGCCGGGGGAGACGACGTTGAAGCGCAGACCGCGCGAGACGTAGGAGGCGGCGGCGGCCATCGCGAGCCCCGCCACACCGGCCTTCGCGGCGGCTATGGCCTCGTGGTTGGCGAGCCCGACCCTTGCGGCGACGGAGGAGAGCAGCACTACCGAGCCCCCGTCGGGCATGTTCTTGGCCGCCGCGCGGACGACGTTGAAGGCGGTGATGGTGTTCTGGGAGATCTGCTCGGAGAACTCCCCGTCCGAGGTCATGTGCGCCGGCTTGAGCAAGAAGGAGCCCACGCAGTTGGCCGCCCCCGCGATGGGGCCGTGCTCCTCCTTCACGTCGGAGAATAGGTCGTTGACAGCATCCCCATCCGCGGCGTCGAGCGCGTGGTACGGGGCGTCGAGCTCGGCCGCGAGGTCTTTGAGGCGTCCCTGGTCGCGGGCGACCAGAACGGGGTTGGCACCGTCTTCGGCCAGGCGGCGGCACAGCTCGGAGCCGATGCCGCCCGTCGCGCCGAGGACGATGTGGGTAGGCCGGTCGTTATCCATAGGCTAGTCCTTTCTCCTTTTGCAGCATCTCTGCCGCGCGTTCGATGCTCTGGAAGTGCACGTCCACGGTGTCGGGGACGTGGTCCGCGTAGCCGCCGGCCATCGTCACGGCGACCGGGAGGCCGCGCTCCCGGCAGGCTTCGAGCACGGTGCGGTCGCGCTCGGCGAGGCCCTCTTTCGTCACCGAGAGCCGACCCAGGCGGTCGCCCGCGAACGGATCGGCGCCGGCCAGGTAGATAGCCAGGTCCGCCTCCGACGCGTCCAACGCCCGCTCCAGCCCGTCTCCGAGCGCCCGGAGGTACGCTTCGTCTTTCGTACCGTCGGGGAGGGGAACGTCGAGGTCGCTCTCTTCCTTGTGGAACGGGAAGTTCTTCTCGCCGTGGATGGAGAAGGTGAAGACCGTGGGGACGTCGCGCAGGATGGCGGCGGTCCCGTTGCCCTGATGCACGTCGGTGTCCACGACGACGACCCGTTCGACGAGGCCGGCGTCCTGCGCGGCGCGGGCGGCGATGGCGGAGTCGTTGAAGACGCAATAGCCCTCGCCCCGGTCGGGAAAAGCGTGGTGCGTGCCACCGGCGAGGTTCGCGGCGAAGCCGTCCTCCAGGGCGGCCAGGCAGGCGCCGACGGTGCCCCCCGACGCCCTGCGCGAGCGCTCGACCATGCGTTCGGACCAGGGGAAGCCGATGCGCCGGATCTCTTTGTCCGTGAGGTCGCCGGAGGCGACGCGGTCGAGATAGTCCGGGTCGTGGGCGCGCAGGATCTGCGCGTCCGTGACCGCCTCGGGGACGCGCATCTCGCCGGGGCCGCAGATCGACGACGCGGCCACCCGCTCGCGCAGCAGGGAGTACTTGGACATCGGGAAGCGGTGTCCTTCTGGGAGCGGCAGGACGAAGTGGTCGCTGTAGAAGGCCTTCATCTGGCCAATGTAGCGCAGGCGGCGGGGGCGCGTAGGAATCTCTTTCATAAAACCGCGCGGGGGCGCTATGGTAGCATCGCTCCCCGGTAACGGATGGAGGATCCCACGCAACAACGGCTCTTCGCGGAGACCCCCGGCAGCATCTCGCCGCCGGAGCCGCGCCTGTACCTCGGCACCTCCGGCTGGTCGTATGCGGACTGGGAGGGGACGGTCTATCCGGTCGGCATCCCGGCCGGTTCGCGGCTGGCCGAGTACGTCAAGCACTACGCCACCGTGGAGATAGACTCCACCTTCTACGGGACGCCACGCCGCCCGACCGTCGAGAGGTGGCGCGAGATCTCCCCGGAAGGCTTCCTGTTCTCGGCGAAGTTTCCGCAAGAGATCACGCACGAAAAAACCCTCGCAAACGCCCAGCGCGAGACCGAAGCGTTCGTCTCCACGATGTCCGACCTCGGCGACAAGCTCGGCCCGCTCCTCCTGCAACTCCCGCCCTCTTTCGCCGCCGAAGGCATCGGCGTCCTCGAAGACTTCCTGAGCACGCTGCCGGACGGCTTCCGCTACGCCGTCGAAGTCAGGCACCGGAGCTGGCTCCGCTCGGACCTCTCCGCGCTGCTGCGGGAGCACGGGGCCGCCCTCGTTCTCGTGGACTACCCGCGGATGCCGAGGATGGAGGAGGCGACGGCGGACTTCTCGTACGTCCGCTGGCTCGGCGACCGGCGGGAGTTTCCGTCGGGCCATACGGAGTTAAAGAGGGAGCGCGACGAGGATTTGAGGTGGTGGTCGGATCTCGTCGAGAGTTTTCTGGAAGAGGGCAAGACGGTCTTCGGTTACGCGAACAATCACTACCAGAACCACTCGCCCTCGACGCTTCAGAGGTTCGTCGAGATCCGGCGCGGCGCGTGAGCGGCGTCCCGGTCGTCTTCAGCACCGGGTCGCTCCATCCTTTCGGGCTGGACCGGGTCTTCGGCTGGGCGTCCGAGACCGGCTTCGACGGGGTCGAGGTGATGATGGACGACCGCTGGGACACGCACCAGGACGCGTACCTGGACGAGTTGGCGGGGCGCCACGGGATGCCGATCCTCGCCCTCCACCCCCCGATCTACCGGGGAGCGTGGCGGCTGGACCCCGAGGAGACGCTGGTCCGCAGCGCGCGGCTGGCCGCCAGGATCTCCTGCCCCCTCGTCGTCGCCCACCCGCCGCCGCCGGGGCGCCCCCTAGAGCGGTGGCTCGCGGGCCCGGTCGCGGAGGCCAGGAAGCAGGGCGTCACCGTCGCCGTCGAGAACATGCCC
>CAXUFZ010000052.1:0-15105 GCA_964250345.1 uncultured Rubrobacteraceae bacterium | reverse complement strand
GAATGGGAGTCGAGGTGAGGATGGACGAGCGGAGGGCGGTAGAGCGGCTCAAGGGGGGAGACCCCGGCGGGTTGGAGGCGCTCGTCCGGGCCCATCAAGTGCGGGCGGTGCGGGCGGCGTACCTGATCTGCCGCGACCGCGCCCTCGCCGAAGACGTCGTGCAGTCCGCCTTCGTCAAGGTCTACGAGAGGATCGGCCAATACGACGCGAACCGTCCCTTCGCCCCCTGGTTCACGAAGATCGTCGTCAACGACGCCATAAAGGCCGCCGCCCGCCGCGAGAGGACCGTCCGGTACGGCAGCGACCACGATCCCACCGCCCTGCTCACGGACCCAGAAACCGGTCCGCACGACCTCGCCGAGGAGGCCGAGGAGCGTCGCCGCGTGTGGGCGGCCCTCGAAAAACTGCCGCCGGCCCAGCGGGCCGCGATAGTCCAGCGCTACTACCTCGGCATGAGCGAGGCCGAGATGACGCGGGGCGGGGACTCACCGCCCGGCACGATCAAGTGGCGGCTCCACGCCGCCCGCAAGCGCCTCTCGGGGCTCCTAAGACCCCAACTCCGGGCCGAAGCGCCGGCCGGTGCCCCAGCCGGCCGACAAGAAAGGGGGCGACGGCCGTGACCGACCAGAGAAAGCGCCTCGAAAAAGCCCTGCGTGGTTGCGCCGAAGCTGGTGTGTCCGACTCGATCGACCTCTGGCCCGCCGTACGGGAGCGCGCGACCGGAGAGCGGATGCGCGATATGTCGGCGGTTGAAGAGCGTGACGAGGTCAGTGCTCGCCGACGTTTCCGGGTTCCTCAGCTCGTGCCCAACACGCCGCTCGGTTGGGTCCTCGCGGCTGTGTCCGTGCTGATCGTTGGGGCGGGCGTCTACGCCGCCGCCGAGCCGGTCCGCGAGTTGTATCGGCTGGGAATGCCGGGAACGGTGGAGCCCGGGTCCAAGAAGGTGGATCGCAACAAAGCTGACCGGGGCCGGGCCGCCGAAGGCGCAGCGGTCAGCACAGAGCTTTTCGAGCAGGCGGTGCCCGGCGGACTCGCCTCCGCCGAGAGGGTGAACCAGGTTCGGACAGAGGAAGGAGGAAAGGTCACGCTGGAGTGGGCATACGCGGACACGGATTTTGTGGTGCTCGGCTTCAGTGTCGAAGACCTCCAAGAAGACAGGCGCAACGCCGGGAACATGGCCGCGCTCGAACCGATCTTCGTCAGCAAGGAGGACGAAGATGTGCCTTCGGCGCCGGACCGTCGCTCGGAGCTCACCGATGAAGCCGGCAGGCACTTCGGGTCCATAGACGGAACGGCTACGGTGGCAGGTCCCGGCGGCAGCCCGGAAGAGATACGGGCGCCCAAAGCGCATACGGCCGTCTTCGAGGTTCCTGAAGGGCTGGATCCCACCCGCGGCCACCGTTTCCGTTTCGAGGTCTTTCTCGATGAGGTGGGGGTTCCCTCGTCGATGGCCGAGGCAGAGGAAGGGTATAGGTCGGAGCCAAAACCTCCGATCGGACCGCTGTCTTTCGACTTCGAGATACCCGTCCAGCCTATCCCTACGGTCGAGGTGGGACAGGCGCAGACGGTTAAGGGCATTACGTTGACCCTCGAGCGGGTGATGAACTCCTCTGGCAGGCCGCAGGCCGTCGTTTGCTTTGAGCCGCCAGATAAAGACCATCACTGGCGCCCGAGCACGGCGCCGACGGGCTTCCAGACCGAGGAGCCTCTCCCCGTCCGTCAACTTGAGGGTGACTGTTGGTCGCTCGTCTTGGACGAGCCAGCGGAGGGCCGCTCTTCGGTCACCGTGACCGAGCTTTTCGGATACCCCCAGACCGCGGAAGCGATGAGGAAAGACGAAGACGGGCCACAAATTCGCGGTCCCTGGATCTTCGAGTTCGAGGCGCCGGAACGGTAGACGGGCTCTGCCGGAACCTGAAGCTCGAGCACGACAGATCCCGGCGATTCTTCTCGTCCCTCACGCGAAGCTCTCGCCCGGTAACTCACCCCGATCCAGTCCGAGCCATGTCGCCACCGAAGCCCCAACATCGAAGAAGCCGGCCCTGACGCCGAGATCCTCGGATTCCCTCGAACCGACAAGGAGGAGCGGGACCCGCTCCCGGGTGTGGTCGGTCCCCCTGAAAGTGGGGTCGTTGCCGTGGTCGGCAGTGATGATGAGAAGATCGTCTTCGGTGAGCGCGTCCAGCAACTCGGGCAATCGGTCGTCGAAGAGCTTTATGTTTCTGGCCATGCCCTCCGGGTCGCGGCGGTGGCCGTATTTGGCGTCGAAGTCCACGAGGTTGGCGAAGATGAGGCCGGAATCTACGCGGCCGAGGGCGTTGAGGACGGCGTCTACTTTGGCGTTGTCGTCTGGTGGGGCGGGGAGGTGTTCTGTGATGCCTCTGCCGTCGAAGATGTCCCGGATCTTGCCGACCCCGACGACCTCGTGGCCGGCGTTCCTGATCTTGTCGAGGTAGGTCTCGGACGGCGGGGTGATGCCGTAGTCGTGGCGGTTCTCGTTCTCGCGTTCGTAGGCGCCGGGCCCGCCGTGGAAGGGGCGCGCGATGACGCGCTCGACCATTATTTTGCCCTCGCCTATGAGCATCGCGTGGGCCTTTTGGCAGGCTTCGTAGAGTTCTTCTAGCGGGACAATCTCCGTATGAGCGGCGACCTGGAAGACGGAGTCGGCGGAGGTGTAGAGGATCCAGTCGCCCGTCCCCTCGTGCTCGGGGCCTAGCTCCGCGATGATCTCCGTCCCCGAGGCCGGCCTGTTCCCGATGACGCCGCGCCCCGTCTCGCTCTCGAAACGCGCGAGCACGTCTTCGGGGAAACCTTCCGGATAGGTGGGCAGCGGATCGTCGAGCACCAGACCCATCATCTCCCAGTGCCCGGCGAGGGTGGCCTTGGCGGCCGAGAGCTCGACCATGAGCCCGTAGGAGCTCTGGGGAGAGTCCGCCCTCGGCACGCCTTCGATGTCCTCGACGTTCCCCAGGCCGAGGCTCTGGAGGTTCGGCGCGTCGAGCCCGCCGGCGGCGCGGGCGGTGTTGGCGAGGGTGTTGGCGCCCCCGTCGCCGAAGTCGGCCGCGTCCGGGGCGTTGCCCGCGCCGAGGCCATCGAGAACAACGACCACGGCTCTGCGTCCCAAGGTTCTCCTCGTCGCTCGCTCCGATCTTCCCGGGAGATTGTCTCAGGCCCGAAGGCGCGGGACTAGTCCGGCAGGCATCCGTTCGTTCCCGCGAACCGTAGGGTAAGTAATTTGTCTGACAGGAGGACTAGGGTGAAGATGGGCTTCAGGGCGAGCGTGCGGGAGGCGACGGCGGGGGACGCGGCCGGCATACACGGCCTCGCCGGCCAGTTGGCGGGGACCGTCGGCGACTCGCTTCCTGAGGAGGCGGCGGTCCGGGAGCGGCTCGAAGAACTGCTGGAGGAGCCGCGGGCGCGGGTGCTCGTGGCGGAGGACGACGGCGTGGTGGGGGTGGCCAGCCTCTGGATCAAGCCGGACCTCGCCCACGGCGATACGGTCGTCGAGGTCCCGATGCTGGTCGTCTCGGAGGACCGCCGGCGCGAGGGCGTCGGCCGGCTCCTGATGGAGGACGTCCGCAACGTCGCCGCCGAAAACGGCGCCACCGTCATAGAGCTCGTCGCCACCAGCGCGAACGTCCACGCCCGCGACTTCTACCGCTCCCTGGGCTTCGTCGAGGCCGACGTCGTGTCCATGGAGTTCGTCGGCGACCCGAGCGATCCGCCGGATGGGGATGGTGGATCCTCTTGAGCGTTTCGCGGCTCCTGTTGTTCGGGAGTCGGGAAGACCTTGAAACTTTGCTGGAAGTGAGCGGCCGGGCTACGGTCTCTGGATCATGACCACGACCGTGACGACGGCGGCGACCGCGATGCCGGCGATAACCGCCCGCCACGCCGGGACTTCTTGCGCTGTCGAGAGGCCGATGGGTATGAGCAGCAGGCCGGCCCACGCGGCGGCGACCCACCGCAGCCCCGGCACGGCGACGAACGGAAAGAGGAAGCCGAGCGGGTAGGCCGCGACGCGCCAGGTGACGCCGAACCCGTACCGGCCACCGAGCGCGCCGGGGTGGTAGAGGCCCGCGAGCGGCACGGAGAGCGGCAGTGGGACGATGAGGGCCACGAGCGCCGGGTAGACCCCCCCGAAAAAGAACCATAGAACGGCGGCGGGCAACCCGGAGAAGGCCAGGAACAGGGCCGGCGCCCGGACGTCCGGGACCTTCGGTAGCAGCTCGAAGAAGCGGACCGGGTGGGCGACGAGCGTAGAGAGCAAACGCGCGTAGCTCGAAAACGGGCGGGAGACGTCCCAGTCGCTGGCGCCGCCCCGGATCGTGTCCCGCGTGTACCCGCGCTTCGCCACGGGCGAAGTATATAGGAAGGCTTCGGGCTTCAGGTTTCGGAAAAGGCCCGAACCACGCGTAGTATGCTGCCCGGCGATGGATCCTGCGGACGCCACGAAGATCCCCTGGAGGCCGGCCGTCGCGGTGGGGGTGGCGGTCGCGCTCTTCGTGGGCCTCCTGTACCTCGGCACGCTCTCGCCGACCGTCCTGCCCTACGGCGTCCCGGACACGCTGGACTCGCCGATGCTGCAGGCCGCGGTGCCGGTGCTCGGGATCGGGCACCCGACCGGCTACCCGACGTACATGATGCTGACGCACCTGTTCACCTACCTGCCCTTCGGCGACGTCGCGTACCGCGTGAACCTCGCCTCGGCGGTGTACGGCGTCGCCGCGGTGGGGGCGGTCTACGCCGCGGGACTGTTGCTGGGTCGGCGGATCGTGGCCGCAGCGGCGGGGGCGCTGGCCTTCGGGGTCTCGGGGGCCTTCTGGGCGGAGGCCGGGATCGCGGAGGTCTACACCCTCGCCGCCCTTTTCCTGGCCCTCACCCTCTGCGTCCTGCTCCTCTGGCGCGACCGCCGGGACGACCGCCTCCTCCTGATCGGCGGCTTCCTCACCGGCCTCTCGCTCACGCACCACCTGTCCGCCGTGTTCGTGATCCCCGCCGGCCTCGCCTTCGTGTACCTGACCGACCGGGATGTGTTCTCGCGGACAGGTCTTTTGCTGAGGGGATTGGGGTTCTCCGCGCTCGGTCTCCTGCCCTTGCTTTACCTCCCGATCCGGGCGGTCATGGACGCGCCACTGAACGAGGCGAACCCTTCGACGCCGGGCCGCTTCCTGGCGCTCGTGACGGGCGGCAGCTTTCTCGCCGAGTCCTCCGAAGCGGGCCGGGAATGCAGCCCGTCCTCTCTGGTGCAGGCCGGCGTTGCTGATAAGCTCGGCCTCTTCGGGCGTGAGCTGCTCGGCCAGTTCCCGGTCGTCTTCCTGGTCCTTGGGGTTCTCGCCCTCGCCTGCTTCGTGTACGCCGACCGCGCGGCGGCGGCTCTGCTCGGGACTACCCTTGCCGGCTCCCTCGTCCACGGCCTCGCCTACGTGTGGCTCGGCATCGAGGACTTCGCGGCGTTCCTGATCCCCGCCCTCCTCGCCCTCTCCCTCTGCGCTTCAGCCGGCCTCGGCCTCCTGCTCCTCCTCGTAGAAAACCTGGGTCCGAATCCCGGAAAGGTCCTGGTCATCGCCCTCGCGGTCCTCCTCCTGATCCTGCCGCTCCTCTCCGCGCGGACCGGCTACGAGGAGCAAGACCGGAGCGCCGACCTGGAAGGCCGCCGCGCGGTCGAAGCCGTTGCCCAAAACGCGGACGAAGGCGCGACCGTGCTGCACCATCGCAGCCCGCTCTGGTACATGGTCCTCGTCGAGGAGCGCCGCCAGGACCTCACCCTCGTAGACCCCTTCTGTACCTCCTGGGACCGCCGGACCGACCTCGTCTGGCCGGAGAACCTGACCGCCGCGCAATCCGCCGCCCGCTACGGAACCGATGACACCACCGGCGTCGAGTCCGCCCGTAGAGCCGCCGACAACGGACCTGTCTACGTCCTCCGCCACGGCAGGGTAGACCTCGACCGCTTCCGAAGGGCCGGCTTCGAGGTGGTCCCGGCGGACGACGGCCGAATGCTCTACCAACTCGTGCCCTGAACTTCGTCTTCGGGTCCGGCTTGACGGCGGACACGCAAAGACCGACAATACACATCAGGAGGTGTATAAAAATGCGTACCAACATTGTGCTCGACGACGAGTTGGTAGAGGAGGCGTTTCGGCACTCGGACGCCAGGACGAAGCGGGAGTTGGTCGATCGGGCCTTGCGAGAGTTCGTGGCGAACCACAAGCGCAGGGACATTCGGGAGTTGCGGGGGAAGATCTCATTTCACCCCGGCTACGATTACAAGGCGTTGCGGGAAGGGAAGTAGTCCTGTACCTGGTGGATACCGGCGTCTGGATCGATTACCTGGCAGGACGGGAGACCGAAGTCACGAGGCGTATGACCGAGATGTTGGATCTGGGCGTTGCCGTAGGGCTTACGGGCGTCGTACTTCAAGAAGTCGCCCAGGGCGTCTCCTCGAAACGGGAGTTTGATCGGGTCTCCGAATACCTTGGATCCCAAGCCTTCTACCAGCCGCGTCACCCTATCGAAAGCTACCAGGAGGCCGCCCGCATGTACTTCGACTGCCGTCGCGCGGGCATAACCATCCGCTCCGCCATAGACTGCCTCATCGCCCGCGTCGCCATCGAGCACGACCTGCTCCTACTTCACGACGACCGCGATTTCGAGAAGATCTCCGGAGTTGTCCCGGAACTCGCGCTCGCCTAAAGGTTCTTATATGCACCATCTGGTGTAGACTACCGGTATGAGACGCGCGAGCATCACCATCCCGGACGGGCTCGAATCCGCCCTTGAGAGATACCGTCAAGATCTGGATGTGCCGCCGAGCCTGGCTTCGGTGGTGCAGGTGGCGCTCGAAAGGTATCTGGAGGAGCGGGGTTACCCGGTGGAAAACGGGTTGGTGTTGGAAGAGGAAGAAGAGATCATCTTCCCGAGCGGTCCGAAGCCGAGGGGTTTGCGGGGGGATGACGCTCCGCGACTCAAGGGGGGGCCGACGATGTCGGAGACGGTGATCGAAGACCGCCGGTGACCGGCTCGGTCCCCGCGCCGACGCTCTACCTGGATACCAGCGCCCTGGCGAAGTTGTACCTGAACGAGGCGGAGAGTGGGACGGTCCACGAGGCCGTCGAGCGGGCCGAAAGGTCGGCGACCTCCACGGTTGCTTACGCCGAACTACGGGCTGCTTTCGCACGCAGGCACAGAGTCGGCGATCTGGGCGACGAGGGGCTCCGACGGGCCGTCGCGAGGATCGACGCGGATTGGCGAGGTTACTTGAGGATCTCGGCCTCCAACCTCATCGCCTACCGGGCCGGGGAGATGGCCGAACGGTACGCCCTGCGGGGCTTCGACGCCATCCACCTGGCAAGCGCCGCACGACTTCAGGAAAGGTTCCCCGGTCTGCGCTTCCTCGCCTTCGACGACCGCCTCGTGGACGCGGCGCGGGGGGCATCCGTGTCGGTGCACGGGGAAGCGTAAGTAAGGCAGGGCTCGGCGTTCGCGCCGTAAACCGTGCCGGATCATCTATAATCCCACCACGCCACGGAGACGAGTTTTAGGGAAGAGGTTGCACCAATGGCGAACGATCCTTTCGACGCGCGCACCACGCTGAACGCCGGTTCCGAAGAGGTAGAGATCTTCAGTCTGAAGACGCTCGACGAGAAGACCGAAGGCGACGTCTTCTCGCTGCCGTTCTCCATCCGGGTGATGCTGGAGTCGCTGCTGAGGAACGCCGGCGGCCCATTCGTCTCGCAAGATGACGTCGAGGCGCTCGCGCAGTGGCCGGAGTCCGTGGGCGGGGAGCTTGCTTACCTGCCGGCCCGGGTCGTTATGCAGGACTTTACCGGGGTTCCGGCCATCGTGGATCTGGCGGCGATGCGGAGCGCGATGCAGAGCGTTGGCGGGGACCCGGGGAAGATCAACCCGCTCGTGCCGACCGACCTGGTGATCGACCACTCCGTCCAGGTGGACGCGTTCGGCAGCCCGGCCGCGCTCCAGTTCAACGCCGAGCGCGAGTTCGAGCGCAACCGCGAGCGCTACGAGTTCCTGAAGTGGGGCCAGCAAGCCTTCGATAACTTCTCCGTCGTGCCGCCGGCCACCGGCATCATCCACCAGGTCAACCTGGAGTACCTGGCGAAGGGTGTCGTCGTCAAAGACGGCGTCGCGATGCCGGACACGCTGGTGGGCACGGACAGCCACACCACCATGATCAACGGCCTCGGCGTGCTCGGCTGGGGCGTCGGCGGCATCGAGGCGGAGGCCGTGACCCTCGGCCAGCCGTACTACATGCTCGTCCCCGAGGTCATCGGCTTCAAGCTGACGGACGCCCTGCAAGAGGGCGTCACGGCGACCGACCTGGTGCTCACGGTGACGCAGATGCTCCGCTCGCACGGCGTGGTCGGCAAGTTCGTCGAGTTCTACGGGGACGGGCTGTCCAGGCTCTCCCTGCCCGACCGGGCGACCATCGCCAACATGTCCCCCGAGTTCGGGGCGACGTGCACGTTCTTCCCGGTGGACGAGGAGACCTTGCGGTATCTCCGCGGCACGGGCCGCGACGAGGAGCTCGTCGAGCTCGTCGAGGCGTACTACAAAGAGCAGGGCCTCTGGCGGACGGACGAGACGCCGGAGCCGCGCTTCTCGGAGGTACTCGAGCTCGACCTCTCGACCGTGGAGGCGAGCCTCGCGGGGCCGCGCCGGCCGCAGGACCGGGTGGCGCTCGACGACATGCAGCCCTCCTTCCGCCAGGCGCTCGCCGAGATGGTCGGCGAGCCGGAGACCAACGGCCACGTCGCCCAGTCCAACGGATCGAGCCACGAGGCCGACGACACCGAATCGTTCCCGGCCAGCGACACGCCGACCGGCGCCGCGGACGTGACCAACAGGGGCGGCGGCGAGGAGTCGCCCGGCGCGGAGCCCGAGCGGGCGGCCTCCGAGAAAGAGCCCGAGGACAACACCATCACCGTCACCGTGGACGGCGAGGAGATGTACCTCAAGCACGGGTCGGCGGTTATAGCGGCGATCACGTCCTGCACCAACACCTCCAATCCGTCCGTGATGATGGGCGCGGGACTCCTCGCAAAGAAGGCCGTCGAGAGGGGTTTGACGGTCCAGCCGCACGTCAAGACCAGCCTCGCGCCGGGTTCGAAGGTCGTCACGGAGTACCTCCAGACCTCAGGGCTCCTCGACCCGCTGGAGAAGCTGCGGTTCGACGTCGTCGGCTACGGCTGCACGACGTGCATCGGCAACTCGGGACCGCTGGCCGAGGAGATCAGCGAAGCCGTCGAGGAGAACGACCTCGTCGTGGCCGCCGTGCTCTCGGGCAACCGCAACTTCGAGGGGCGCATCAACCCGGACGTGCGGGCGAACTACCTGGCCTCACCGCCGCTCGTGGTCGCCTACGCGCTTGCGGGGACAGTGGACATCGACCTGTCGAAAGACGCCCTCGGGGAAGATGGCGACGGGAACCCGGTCTACCTGACGGACATCTGGCCCTCGCAGGAGGAGGTCGCCCGCGAGATAGAGAACGCCCTCGACCCGGACATCTACAGGACCCAGTACGCCGACGTCTACACGGGCAACGAGCAGTGGAACGGGGTGGACGTGCCCTCCGGCGACCTCTACGAGTGGGACCCGGACTCGACCTACATCCAGGAGCCGAGCTTCTTCAAGGACCTCGACCCGGACGCGGCGGACCTGGAAGACGTCCACGGGGCGCGCGTCCTGGTCCAGGTCGGCGACTCGGTGACGACGGACCACATCTCGCCGGCGGGCGCTATCCCGTCGAAGATGCCGGCCGGGCAGTACCTGATAGAGAAGGGCGTGGACGCGCGCGACTTCAACTCCTTCGGGAGCCGCCGCGGCAACCACGAGGTCATGGTGCGGGGCACGTTCGGCAACATCCGCCTGCGCAACAAGCTTGCGGGCGGCAAGGAGGGCGGTTACACCGTTCATCTGCCCGACGGCGAAGAGACCACGATCTACGAGGCGAGCCTGCAGTACGCCGAAGAAGGCGTCCCGCTGATGGTCCTCGCCGGCAAGGAGTACGGCTCGGGCTCCTCGCGCGACTGGGCGGCGAAGGGCTCGTTCCTGCTCGGCGTCCGGGCGGTCATCGCCGAGAGCTTCGAGCGCATCCACCGCTCCAACCTCATCGGCATGGGCGTCGTCCCGCTCCAGTTCGCCGAAGGCGAGAGCGCCGACTCCCTCGGCCTCACCGGCCACGAGTCCTTCGACGTGAGCGGCCTCACCGACCTCGAGCCCGGCGCGACGCTCGCCGTGAAGGCGACTTCGGATGACGGGGGGGAGACCGAGTTTGAGGTCAAGGCCCGCGTGGACTCGCCCGTCGAGGTCGAGTACCTCAGGAACGGCGGCATCTTGCAGACGGTGCTCCGGCAGCTCCTCAAGGAGGACGGCTAGGCGGGCGCGAGAGCGTCGCCATGAGGGGCCCGACCTCCCGCCCGAGGTCGGACCCTTGCGTATTTTTACCAGGATAACGAGCCGATGACGGATCACGAGGAGATCTACGCCGGGCGGGCGCTCCGGTACGACGACCTGATCTCCCACGAAGACAAAGCCGGCGCCATCCCGCGCGCCATCTCCGAGATTGCGGACCACGCCGGCCTCGACGTCGTGGACCTCGGCGCCGGCACGGGCAGGCTGGCCGGCCTGCTGGCCGCCACGGCCCGCTCCCTCGTGCTCCTCGACGGCTCGGGCCGGATGCTGGAAGCCGCGGCCGTCAAGCTCAACCGCGCCGGCCACGCCAACTGGACGGTCCGCGTCTCCGACCTGCGCTACCTGCCGCTGGAGGACGATTCGGCAGACCTCCTCGTCTCCGGCTGGAGCATCTGCTACGTCGCAAGCTCCAACCAGCCGGACCACGAGGAGAACCTCCGGGCGGTGATCCGCGAGATAGAACGCGTGCTCCGCCCCGGCGGCACCGCTATCATCTTCGAGACCCTCGGCACGGGAAACACGCAACCCCAGCCGCCCGACTCCCTAACCGGCTACTACACGGCCCTCGAAGAAGAGTACGGCTTCCACCACCGCTGGCTCCGCACCGACTACGCGTTCCCGTCCCCGGAGAAGGCCCGCGACCTGAGCGCGTTCTTCTTCGGCCAGGAGATGCCACCAAAGCTCACCGGCCCCAGCGGCACCGACCTGCCGGAGTGCACCGGTGTCTGGTGGCGCTCGTTTTAGAGGTTCTCGGTGGGTGGTTCGGTTCTCCCTCTCTTCGGGAGCCGGGAGGCGCTCGCCGCGGCTTCGCCCCGGCTCGCTTCGGGAGTCGGGAGTCGTCGAGGGTAACCCCAGGGGCCTTATGACTCCCGATTCCCGGGGGCAAAAACCGCGTGATGGAGTCGCCGGCCGCGAACGAGTAAGATGGGCCCATGCTGCAAGGTCGTCGCGGCGAAAGCAATGCCCGCTTTTTCCCGAACGCGGTTCTCTAGGCCGTGCCGGGGAAGGTGCTGGTTACGCGCGAGATCCCCGAGGCCGGGCTCCGGCCCCTCGAAGACTTCGACCTGACCGTCCTCTCCGAGGCCCCTCCCGAACGCGACGAGCTCCTCGAAGCCGCCCGCGGCGCCGCCGGCGTTCTCTCCAACGTCACCGAGAAGATCGACGCCGAGTTCATGGACGCGGCCGGGGACGGCCTCAGGATCGTCGCCAACATGGCCGTCGGCTACGACAACGTGGATCTCGACGCCGCCGAAGAACGCGGCATCGTCGTCACCAACACCCCCGGCGTCCTCGACGAGACGACCGCCGACACCGCCTTCATGCTCCTCCTGGCCGCCGCCCGCCGCCTCGGCGAGTCCGAACGGATCCTGCGCGCCGGCGACTGGCATTGGTGGGGTCCAAAACTCTTCGTCGGCGTGGACGTCTGGGGCAAGAAGCTCGGCATCGTCGGCCTGGGCCGCATCGGCCGGGCCGTCGCCCGCCGCGGCAAGGGCTTCGGCATGGCCATCCTCTACCACAACCGCTCCCGCAAAGAAGACGCCGAAAACGAACTCGACGCCCGCCACCTCGACCTCGAAGAACTGCTGGAGCAGGCCGACTTCGTCTCCGTCCACACCCCGCTCACCGACGAGACCCAACACCTCATCGGCCCTGAAGAGCTCGAAAAGATGAAGCCGTCCGCCGTCCTCGTCAACACCTCCCGCGGCCCCGTCGTCGACGAAGAGGCCCTCGCCGACGCCCTCGCGAACGGACGCATCTTCGCCGCCGGCCTCGACGTCTACGAGGAGGAACCCAAGGTCCACCCGAAGCTCCTCGAACTCGAAAACGCCGTCCTAGCCCCGCACATCGGCAGCGGCTCCCGGGAGACCCGCGACAAGATGGCCGCCCTCGCCGCCGAGAACATCGCCGCCGTCCTCTCCGGCGACGAACCGAAGACCCCCGTCAACTAGTAACGAGCAAGCGGTCCCCAAAGGCCAGCATCGTCCCCTACTCCACGGACGCTCGATACCTCCTTGACAAGCGTCGGCAACCAGTCTATATTGCAAGTTAGTTTGCGTTGCAAACCTTATGAGGAGGATGGATGGAGGACCTGGGGCGGATCAGGTTCGTCACGGAGAACTACGAGCGGTTGCAGGGGCTCCGGCGTCTTCCGCTGGCCCTCTGCGTGACGGCCGTGGGTCTCCTCGTCTACCTCGAAACGGGCCCTTTGTACGCGGCGGTCGCGGTCGTTATGGTCTACCCGGCTGTCTTCGCGGAGTGGACCGCGGGACGCCTCTACGAGCGGAGGTTCGGGCGGGTTCGGTCCCGTGTGCGGCCGACGGACTACGTGTTCTGGGCGGTGCTCATCGGCCTGGCGTTCTCCATGAACTCCACCGGCCGGTTAGAACAGCCCGCCACGATCGCTCTTGGGGGGATCGTGGGCGGCGCGTACGTTCTGGCCGCGCGACAAGTGGCGCCGGATCACCGCGCACTGGCCCGCCGTCGCGGCGCTCGTGGTCGCCACGGGGCTGCTCTCCGCCTCCGGCGTCGTGGCTCCGGGTCTGTTCGTAACCGTTCTCGGTATCTCTGTCTCCGTAGGGCTCGCGCTCGATCACTTGCTGTTGGTTCGCACCTTCAAAAAAGCACCGAAGGAGGATGCTGATGCGATCAGCTAACGACACGCAGGCGCGCGACCTGGAACGCATAAGGTACGTGGCCGCCAACTACGAGCACTTGCAGGGCTTGAGAAAGTTGCCTCTGGGGATCTTCTTGCTGCTAACAGTCTCCGCCGCGTTGTACTCCGTGTTCTGGACATCGGTAGAAGGTCAAATCCCGGAGCCGTACGTGATAGGCGGGTTCGCCTTGGTTTTCGCGCTCTTCGTGGCAAGCATCGTACTTCCGCACTTCGTGTCAGTCCGCTACGAGCATCGCTACGGGACCGTACAGCGATACCGCGCAATCCCCAGGAGGCGAAAGGTTTTGTACGTGACGATGGTCCTGGCGATCCTCTTGGGTGGTTCCCTGCCGATGCTCGTGATGGGCGTAGCCATGCTGGCCGCGTACTGGCCGGATCGCCGTTTTCAGAGGCACTACGTGGTGCTAAGCGTGCTCGCCATCTGCATCGCGCTCGCCCATATCGCCAGCACGTTCGTGTGGTTCGCCACGGGCGATTGGATCTGGATAACGGGCGAGGCTATGTCCGGTTTGCCGCGAATGTTCGCCATGACGCTGATCGCCACCTACCTGATCGTCGGCGGAATCCTCGACCACCTGCTGCTCGTTCGCACCATGAAGGCCGCGCCGGGGGAGAACGATGCCGGAGCCGTTTGAGGAGCTCGCGGGGCTCGACCGCTTGATCCACGAGCCCGCCCGCCTCGCCGTGATGACGGCGCTCGCCGCCTCCAACGGCGCGGACTTCCTCTTCCTGCAACGCCTGACGGGACTGACGAAGGGCAACCTTTCGAGTCACCTCTCGAAGTTGGAGAACGCGGATCTCGTCAAGATCCGCAAACAGTTCGTTGGCAAGACGCCCAACACATTCGTGACCGCGACGAAGAAGGGTCGCACCGCCATAGACGAGCACTGGTCCCGGCTGGAGAAGCTGCGCGGCAGCGCGGTGATCTGGCGGGAGGAGGAACGGTGACCGAACCCGCCCGCGACAGGTGGGCCGAGTGGCTGCTGGACCGCAGGTTCGGCGGGGACGCGGGGCGGAGGGAGGCCTTCCTCGAAGCGCTCGTCCCGTGGCGCGACCGCGTGCTGGAGAACGCCGCGGTGGGTGAGGGGGATACGCTCCTCGACGTCGGGGCGGGTGACGGCCTGATCGCCTTCGGCGCTCTCGACCTCGTGGGGGAGAACGGGCGCGTGATCTTCTCCGACGTCTCCCGGGACCTCCTGGACCGCAGCCGGACGCTGGCGGAAGAGGCGGGCGTCCTCGACCGTTGCGAGTTCCTGTTGGCCCCGGCCGACGACCTGTCGGCGCTCGAAGGCGGCTCCGTGGATGCCGTGACGACGCGCTCGGTCCTGATCTACGTCGAAGACAAACGCCGTGCCTTCGGGGAGTTCTACCGGGTGCTCAAGCCCGGCGGACGAGCCTCCCTTTTCGAGCCCATCAACCGCTTCCGCGAACCCCAGCCGCCGCACCTCTTTCTCGGCTACGACGTGACGCCGGTCCAGGATCTCGCCCAAAAAGTCATGGCAGTCTACCGGCGCATCCAGCCGATGGGGACCGACCCGATGCTGAACTTCGACGAGCGGGATCTCTTCGACCTCGCGGAGCAGGCCGGGTTCGCGGGGATCAAACTGGAGTACGAGGCGGAGATTTCGACAGACGCCACCTACCACGGCGTCTCCGACTGGCACACTTTCTTGAGGTCCGCCGGAAACCCGAACATCCCCACGATGGACGAGGCCATGAGCGAGGCGCTGACGCCGGGGGAGAAGGAACGCCTAGCCGACCACCTCCGCCCACTGGTCGAGAACGCCCGCAGAAGGAGCGCCTCCGCCGTCGCGTTCCTCCGGGCGACGAAGGGCTCTTACGAGCCGTAGCCGTCGGCTCCCGGGGCGCCGGCCGGGGAGGCGAATCTCGCAAGACTAAAGCGGTGCCGGGACGGCGTCGAAACAGGGTACGGAGGTGCACGAGCATTGGGAATAGGCGTGGGCGGAGACAACGGGAGCCAGGTGGCGGGGCTGGCG
>CAXUFZ010000051.1:0-15240 GCA_964250345.1 uncultured Rubrobacteraceae bacterium | reverse complement strand
ACGAGGCCCTCTCACCGGCCCCCGACGCCGCCGACGACCTCTTCGCAGTACAGAGGATCGACTAGATGGCGAACCTGCTAAACCTCACGGCCCACGAGCTCTCGGAGAAGATAGCTTCGGGCGAGGTCTCGGTCCGCGAGGCCGCCGAGACCGCGAACGCGCGCGTCGGGGAGGTGGACGGCGACCTCAACGCCTGCGTCACGGCCACGCCGGAGCTCGCGCTGGAGCGCGCCGAAGGTGTGGACGGGCGCCTGAAAAACGGGGGCGTCAGGCCGTGGGAGGGCGTGCCGCTCGTCGTCAAGGACGTGCTCTCGACGCGCGGGGTCAGGACGACGTGCGGGTCCAGGATCCTGGACAGCTTCGAACCCCTCTACGACGCCTCGGCGCTCGCCAGCTTCGGCGAGGCCCCCGTCATGGTCGGCAAGTCCAACATGGACGAGTTCGCCATGGGCTCCTCGACCGAGAACTCCGCCTACGGCCCGACGAGGAACCCCTGGGACCTGAACAGGGTTCCCGGCGGCTCCTCCGGCGGTTCGGCGGCGGCGGTGGCCGCCGGCGAGGGCTGGTGGGCGCTCGGGACGGACACAGGCGGGTCGGTCAGGCAGCCGGCGGCGTTGTGCGGCATCGTGGGACTCAAACCCACCTACGGGCGGGTCTCCCGGTACGGCCTGATCTCCTTCGGCTCATCCCTCGACTGCGTAGGCCCCATGACCCGCGACGTCCGCGACTCGGCCCTCCTCCTCCAGGCGATCGCCGGCCACGATCCGAAAGACTCCACCAGCGCCAACGTCGAGGTCCCGGACTACCTGGCGGGCCTCGAAGGCGGCGTCGAGGGCCTGCGCGTCGGCGTCGTATCGGAGCTCATGGACGAGCGCATCGACGCCGGCGTGCGCGAGGTGACGAGCCGGGTGGCGACGGGCCTGGAATCCGCCGGGGCCGAGGTGGGCGAGGTCAGCCTGCCGCACGCCTACTACGCGCTGGAGGCCTACTACATCATCGCGCCGGCGGAGGTCTCGTCGAACCTGGCCCGTTTCGACGGGGTCCGGTACGGCCTGCGGGTCCCAGCCGACGGCGTGCACGAGATGTACCGGAGAACGCGGGAAGAGGGGTTTGGGGCGGAGGCCAAGCGCCGGATCATGCTCGGCACCTACGCCCTCTCATCGGGCTACTACGACGCCTACTACGGCCAGGCCCAGAAGGTCCGCACGAAGATCATCGAGGACTTCCGAAACGCCTACGCCCGCTACGACGTCCTCCTCTCGCCGACCTCGCCCTCCGTCGCCTTCGAGCTCGGCGCCAAGACCGACGACCCGCTCGCGATGTACCTCCAGGACATCTGCGCCGTCCCCGCGAGCCTCGCCGGGGTACCCGCCGTAAGCGTCCCCGGCGGCCTCTCCGACGGTCTTCCCGTAGGCGTCCAGCTCATGAGCGACCACTTCACCGAGCCTATGCTCCTGCGCGCCGCCCGCGCCGCCGAGAGGGTGGCCGACTTCGGGTTCTCGCCGAGGCCGTAGCCGGAGGTCGGGAGAGGCGTGCGGCTGCGCTATACTGATCCCATGGTCGAGCGTGCCGCAACACAGGGTTCTTTGAGCGTCGAGGACTACCTGGAGATGGAGAAAACGGCTACGGTCAAGCACGAGTACGTCGCGGGCGAGGTCTACGCGATGGTAGGAGTGAGCCGGCGGCACAGTAGGATCGCCGGCAACATCTCCCGGCATCTCGGCAACGCGGCGGCCGGCGGCTCTTGCCGGATCCACCAGAACGACTTGAAGCTCCGGATCGATGACGTCTTCTACTACCCGGACGTGATGGTGGCTTGCGACAAGGAGCCCGAGGACCCTTACTACGAGGACGGTCCGTGCCTAGTCGTCGAGGTAATCTCCCGGAGCACGGAGACTACCGACCGGCGCGAGAAGCTCGCGGCCCACAAGCGCATCGCCAGCGTGAAGACCTACCTTATCGTGGACCAGGAGAGAAAGCGGATCGAGCGGCACTTCCGGGACGAAGAAGGCGTGTGGCATCGAGCGGATCTGGTAGACGAGGGACGTTTCCCGGTACCTTGCCCCGAGACGTTGTTGTCCTTGGCGGAGATCTACGAGGGCCTCTAGGCCGCCGAAGAGGCGGTTTGGAGGGGAGAACGCCGATCCGGCGGTGCTAGAATAGCGGGCAGTTCGGACGGTTCGCGGCGCGGGAGAAGTCGGTTGCAGACAGAGGAGAGGCGCACCTACCAGGCGGTCATAGGGCTGGAGTTCCACGTCCACCTCGCGACCGAGACCAAGATGTTCTGCGGCTGCCGCGTAACTTATGGCGAGCCCCCGAACACGCACACCTGTCCTGTCTGCCTCGGGCATCCTGGGGCACTCCCGGTCGTCAACGAGAAGGCGATAGAGCTCGGGGCGATGGCGGGGCTCGCGCTGAATTGCGAGGTGGCGGACAGGTCCGTCTTCGCGCGCAAGAACTACTTTTATCCCGACCTTCCGAAGGGCTACCAGATCAGCCAGTTCGACGAGCCGATCTGCACTGGCGGCCACCTCGACGTGCCCCTCGGCGACGAGACCATCAGGATAGGCATCACGCGCCTGCACCTCGAGGAGGACGCGGCCAAGAACGTCCACGTCGGCACCTCGGGCCGGATGCACGGCTCCGTGGGTTCCCTGGTGGACTTCAACCGCGGGGGCACGCCCCTCATGGAGATCGTCACGGAGCCGGATATTGCCTCGCCGGAGGCGGCGCGCGCCACGGCGAACCACCTCAAGGACATCCTGCGGGCCATCGGGGTCTCGGAGGCGGACATGGAGAAGGGCCAGCTTCGCTGTGATGCGAACGTCTCCATCCGCAACCCCGACGGCTCTTTCGGCACCAAGACCGAGCTCAAGAACATGAACTCGTTCCGCTTCGTCGAGAAGGGCATAGCCCGCGAGCTGGAGCGGCAGTGGGGCCTCATCGAGGACGGCGGGCGCGTCCGGCAGACCACCCTCCACTACGACCCCGAGACCGACGAGGTCCACGAGCTCCGCAGCAAGGAGTTCGCCCACGATTATCGCTACTTCCCCGAGCCGGATCTGCTGCCCGTGGAACTCTCCGAGGCCTACGTCGGCGATATAAAGGAGCGGATGCCCGATCTGCCGGACGTCATGCGTGCCCGCTTCGTCGAGCAGTATGGTCTATCCCCCGACGCCGCGGGCGTCCTCATCGCCGACAGGGAACTCGCCGTCTTTTACGAGAAGGTCGCGGCGGAGGCGGATCCCAAGCAGGCCGCGAACTGGATCTCCGGCGACCTGCGCGCGCTCCTGAACGAATCGGACACGGACATTTCGGACTCCAAGGTGACGCCGGGCCACATGATCGAGCTGATCGAGCTCGTCGGGGAGGGCAAGATCTCCCGCTCCGCCGCCCGCACCGCCCTAAACGAGGTCTTCGAAACGGGCGACCGCCCGGCCGATGTCGTCGAGCGAGAGGGCCTCGCCTCCGTCGCCGCCGACGAGCTCTCCGGCGTGGTGGACGACGTCATCTCATCGAACCCCGAGGAGGCCGAGCGCGTCCGGGGCGGCGACAACAAGGTCGTCGGTTTCCTGATGGGCCAGGTGATGAAGGCGACCCGCGGCAAGGCCGACGGCGGACGCGCCCGCGAGCTCATCCTCCAGAAGCTGAGCTCCTAGAAGCCCGTTGCCCCGCCCTACGCCGACCGTCGGCGTACCGTCCTTCGGACCCTCCGAGCTACTCGACAGCGTCCGAGCCGCCGGTGGCGAGCCCGTGCCTGTAGGCCTGCCGCCCGCCCGGCCGGGCCCCGGCATCTCCCTCGCCCGGGAGTGGGTGGCGGACGCGACAGAAGCGTCGTGCGCCGCCGGGAACCTCGACGCGTTGTTGCTGACGGCCGAACGCCCGGAGGACCTCTTCGGGATGCTCCTGGCCGCCGTGCGTCTCGACCTCCCGGCGGTCTGCGCGCCGCCGCCGGACACGCCGCTATTCGCCACCGTCGCGGCGCTTGGCCTCGCGCCGGTCTCGGGCGACTCGCCGGACGTCGCGGTCGGGATCGGCGAGAACGGCGGACCGCGTCCGGGCGAGCTTCTGGAGAACTTCTCGCTCGCGAACGGCCTGCGGGCCGGCGTCGCGGCCGGCGGCGGGCCGGAGGTGCTGGTCCATCTGGCCGCCGTCGCCCGAGAGGCCGGCGTGGTCGGTTTCTCGCAGATGATCCGGGTCCTCGCCCCCGAGACGCCGGCCGCCGACCCAAATTGGACGAGGGATAATGGCGTGCCCGCCTTGCTCGCGTCGCACGGCGACGGCCTGCACGACCTCCCGACCGTCGCCGGTAGCCTGAAAGAAGGCCTGCCGTCCGCGGGTCCGGCGCCGCCGGAGCACCACCGCCTCGTCTTCGTGCGGGCCCGCGCTTCCGGCGCGGAGGCCGTCTGCCGGGTTCCCGCCGGCGTCCCGGAGTTGGCGGGCGAGTGCCGCGTCTACGGATCGGAGGACGAGGCACTCGGCGGGGGGGGAATCGGGGAGATCCGGGACGGAGCCGCACTGGTGGTGAACGGTTGCGGCCCGCGGGGGGGCGGGCTGACCCGGCTCGGAGCTTTAGGAACGGCGTTGCGCGAAGCGGGTCTCCTGACGCCGGTGGTGACGGACGGCCTGCCCCCGGAGGACGCCGGCGGGGCTTGGGCCTCGCTCTTCGCTCCCGAGGCGGCGATGGGCGGCGTCATCGGGCGGCTGCGGGACGGGGACTCCCTGCGGCTGGATCTCGCGGAAGGCCGCATCCGCGCCGGCATCCGGGCCGGGGAGCTCGAAGACCGCGAGCCTTTCGAAGTCGCCGCTCGGACCGGCGCGGGATACGCGGCCCGCTACGCCCGTTCGGCACTTTCCGCGCTCGAAGGGGCGGGGTTCGGGTAGCAGGTTCTCAGGCGGGCTTCCGCGCCCGGACGTGGAGGAAGTAGGCGACCACCTGGGCGTCCTGCAGGCGGGGTTGCTCCAGCACGGCGTCATCGTCCGGACGGGGTTCGCCGAACCGCTCCAGCGCGAACCCGGCGTCCACCAGCAGGTTGAGCCACCCGCTCAGGGGCCGCGAGAAGAACGGGACGCGAAACGGCGAAACATCCCTGGTCTCCGGCGGGGCCGTCTCGAAGCACCACTCCCTGACCTCGCCGCGGTGGCCGCGGAAGTAGTCGCCGACTTCGATGGCGTACGTGAGCCCGTCCTCGCCGCGCAAGTTCCTGCGGTGGGGTGTGTCGAAGCAGGGGTGGGAGATCGAGAACTGCAAGAAACCGCCCGGCTCGAGCACCCGGAAAGCCTCGGCCAGCACGAGATCCACCTCCGGTATGTCCATCAAGCTCATGAAGGCCGTCGCGAAAGCGAAGCTCGCGTCCTCGAAGGGCATCTCGACCGCGCTCGCGCGTTCGTATCGGATGCCCAAAGGTTCGAGCTCCTCCGCCTCTTTCGCGTGCCGGACGAAAGTCCTGGAGATATCGATCCCGGTCATACGGGCCCCGCGCCCCGCGACGAGCCTCGTGTTGTGGCCCTCACCGCAGCCGATGTCGAGGCCGGAGAGGCCGTCTACGTCCGGGAGCATCTCCAGGAAGGCGGGGGTGTTCAGGCCGTCGCGGTAGTGGTCGTAGCCGGCCCGGACGAGCTCGGTCCACGTCTCGGCGTTCGCGTCCCAGTGGCGGCCGACCTCTTCGTGGTCCATACGTTCATGGTAGTCGTTCCGGCGGACCGGCGCCCGAAAGCAACACTTTGTTAGCGGTTTGCGCCATCGTGTAGTTATCGTGCAAGATCCTGGCTACAATGAAGGACCGAGTAGTCCGCAGCAGGAGAGGAAATTCTTCAGACCATGATGAACAAATACCGTCTCATGTCGCCCGGACCCACGCCCATACCGCCCGAGGTGTCGGCGGCCGGGGCGTTGCCGATCATCCACCACAGGACCCCGGAGTTCGGCGAGGTCTTTACGCGGGTGAACGAGGCCCTGAAGCGGGTCTTTCTCACGGAGAACGACGTGTTTACGTACGCGGCGAGCGGGACGGGGGCGTTCGAGGGGGCGGTGCAGAACCTCTTCTCGCCGGGGGACAGGATCCTGGTCGTCAACAACGGCAACTTCGGGGGCCGCTGGGTGAAGGTCGGTAAGGCCTTCGGCCTGGAAGTAACGGAGCTGAAGTACGACTGGGGCCAGAAGGCGGACAACGACGAGGTCGCCGAGGCGCTGGCGAACGACCCGGAGATAAAGGCCGCCGTCTGCGTGCTCTCGGAGACCTCGACGGGCACCGTGAACGACATCGAGGGCTTCGCGAGGGCCGCTAGTAGCGTCGTCACCATCGTTGATGCGGTCTCCGGCCTCGGGGCGTGCGAGCTCAGGACGGACGAGTGGGGCGTCGACGTGGTGGTCGCGGGCTCGCAGAAGGCGCTCATGACGCCGCCCGGTCTCGGGTTCGTGAGCGTCAGCGAACGGGCGATGCGGATGCACGAGAGCGCGAAGATGCCGCGGTTCTACTTCGACTGGACGGCGGCGAAGAAGGCCTACGCCAAGGACCCGGCCCAGACCGCGTGGACGCCGGCGGTGAGCCTCATCATCCAGCTCGACGTCGCGTTGCAGCAGCTCCTGAACGAGGGCGTGGAGAACGTGTTCGCGCGCCACGTCATGCTCGGGCGGGCTTCGCGCGAGGGGATCAAGGGGATGGGCTTGCAGCTCTTCGGGCCGGACGAGGATCTGAACAGCGCGGTCACGGCGGCTTGGGTTCCCGAGGGCGTTGATGGCAAGCAGCTCGTGCGCATGATCTTCCGGGAGCACGGCATCCAGGTCGCAGGCGGGCAGGGCGATATGGCCGGCAGGATCTTCCGCATCGGCCACTGCGGCTTTTTCGACGCCTTCGACATCATCGCCACGATAGCCGCCACGGAGCTCGCGCTCGAGTCGCTCGACTTCCCCGTCGAGCTCGGCCGCGGCGTCGGGGCCGCCCAGCGCGTCTTCTCCAAGAGCGGGGCCGTCGCTTGAGGGTCCTCATCCCCGAGAAGCTCGCCGACCCCGGCATAGAGCTCTTAAGGAAAGACTTCGACGTCGACGTGGAGCTCGGCCTGAGCCCCGAGGAGCTGCTGGAGAAGATCGGGGCCTACGACGGCCTCATAGTCCGCAGCGCGACGCAGGTGACGGCCGAGGTTATAGAGAAGGCGGACAACCTCAAGGCCATCGGCCGCGCGGGTATTGGCGTGGACAACATAGACATCGAGGCCGCGACCAAGCGCGGCGTCATCGTAGCCAACGCCCCCGAGAGCAACACGGTCGCCGCCGCCGAACACACCTTGGGGCTCATGCTCGCCGCGGCGCGGCGCATACCGGCGGCGGACGCTTCGTTGAAGGGCGGGGAGTGGAAGCGGAGCTCGTTCAAGGGGGTGGAGGTTCGGGAGAAGACGCTCGGCTTGATCGGGCTGGGGCACGTCGGCGCCATCGTCGCCCGTGGCGCTCTGGGCATGGGCATGAAGGTCCTCGCCTACGACCCCTACGTCTCCGAAGACCGCATCCGCGCGATGAACGTCGAGCGGGCGGAGACCACAGATGAAGTGTTCGAGAACGCGGACTTCGTCTCCCTCCACGTCCCGCGCACGCCGCAGACGGTGGGGCTCGTCAACGAAGCGTCCCTGGGCAAGATGAAGCCGACGGCCTACCTCATAAACGTGGCGCGGGGTGGGATCGTGGACGAGACGGACCTCTACAACGCGCTCAAGGAGAACGTCATCGGGGGGGCGGCGCTCGACGTCTTTGCCGAGGAGCCGACGACGGAGTCCCCGATCTTCTCGCTCCCCAACGTCGTCGTGACCCCGCACCTCGGCGCGAGCACGGCCGAGGCCCAGGACCGCGCCGGTATCACCGCGGCCGAGCAGGTCGCCACGGCGCTCACTGGACTGGTCCCGTCGCACGCCATAAACGCCCCCGTGCCGGCGGGGGAGGGCGCCGAGTTCGTGGCGCAGTTCTCGGGGCTGTGCGAGGCTTTGGGAAGCCTCCTCTACCAGCTCACCGACCGCCCCGGCGACACGTTGCGGGTCGAGTACAGGGGCGAGGTCGCGGGCTTCGACACGCGCCTGCTCGACGTCTCGGCCCAGAAGGGCTTGCTCGCCCCGATGGTCCACGAGCCGCTCAACTTCGTGAACACCCCGATCCTCGCGAGGGACAGGGGTCTGCGCCTGGAGACCTCCCGCGTCTCGGAGAGCGCGGACTACACCAGCCTCGTGGTGCTCCGGCTGGCGGGGGAGGGGGGCGAGAACGTGGTCAGCGGGACCCTCAGCGGGCCGAGGATGCAGCAGCAGCTCGTCGGGGCGCTGGGCTTCGACTTCGACGTCGTGCCGGAGAAGCACATGCTCTTCATCCGCAACGAGGACGTGCCCGGCATGATCGGGAAGGTCGGATCCATCCTCGGCGACGCGGGCATCAACATCGGCAACATGGCCGTCGGCCGCGGCGAGCCCGGCTCCCGCGCCGCCATGGCCGTGACCGTGGACGAGCCCATCCCCGAAGACGTCCTCGAAACCCTCACCGAAACCCCAGGTTTCACCGAGGCCCGCGCGGTCACGCTCTGATGGCGAACCTGGACGACGTCCTCGCCCGCTACGGACACTACGGCCCCACGCACAAGCCGGGCGACAAGGCCCCGTTCTCGGGCACCTACGTCTGCGACCGCGGAACGATGCTCCCCCCGGTCCGCGTCCAACTCGCCAAGGGCGAGGAGTTCCCGGAGGCCGCGACGCTCGGCGAACACACCCTCTGGAAGCACACGAACATACAGGGGTAGGCATTAGGTATCAGCGGTCAGGTGAAATTGCCCGGTCACGATCACGGCGCGGGCAACGCACCGGATGCCTTTCCTAAAATCTGAAGCCTGATGCCCGAAGCCTCTGTGCGTTTCTTACCCCTCCGTAACCCGGTCTTCGGTCGGTTCTGGGCGGCCCGGACGCTGTCGTACCTCGGGAACTACGTGACGATCGCGGCGCTCACTCTCTACGTCGCCGGGCGGTTTGGTCCGGTCCAGGTCGGCCTGTTGATGCTCTCGCTGTCGTTGCCGAGCCTGCTCGGGCCGGTCGCCGGGGCCGTGGTGGACAGGATGGACGCGCGGCGGCTCATGATCTTCTGCGACCTCGGACGGGCGGCGCTCGTCGTCGTCATCGCCGCGACCACGCCGCCGCTCGCCGTCCTGCTCGCGCTGGTGGCGTCGTCGTCCGTGCTTTCGACGCTTTTCTTCCCGGCGGGGCGCAGCGCCGTTCCGGCGCTCGTGGGGGACCAAGACCTCGCGTCGGCCAACGCGCTGCTCGGCTCCGCGTTCAACCTGAGCATCGCCGCGGGGCCGCTGCTGGGCGCCCTCGCGTTCGCGGCCGTCGGCATCCGCGGGGCGCTGGCCTTCGACGCGCTCACCTTCCTGCTCTCCGTGGTCCTGATCTTCTTGCTCCCCGCCCTGCCGGCGGTGCCGAAGGAATCGTCGTCGGGCCTGCTGTCGGAGACACGCGACGGTCTGGCCTACGTGGCCCGGAACCCGGTCGTCCGCGCCGTGGTGGTGAGCCTCCTTCTCGGGGTGGCCTTCGTCTCCGTGGACCTCGTGGCGCTCGTCTTTCTCGCCCGCGACGCGCTCGGGGCTGGCGACGTCGGGTTCGGCGTCCTCTCCGCGGCGCACGGGGTCGGCATGATCCTGGGTCCACTGCTCCTGCTCCGGTCCTCCCGACGGGTGCCGGTCGGGCTCGTCTTTCTCGGCCTCGCGGTGGATGGGGCGGCGACGTTGCTCACGGGCCTGGCGCCGTTCTTCGCGCTCGCCGTGGCCCTCAAGGTGTTGAGCGGGCTGGGCAACGGCCTGGAGAACGTCGCCGCCGACACGACGCTCCAGAAGGTCGTCGAGCGCGGGATGCGGGGGAGGGTCTTCGGCGTGTTCTACGGCGGCGTCATGCTCGCCGAAGCGCTCGGATCGGGGCTTGGCGCCCTGCTGGTGGAGCTCACCTCGGCCCGCGTCGCGTTCGTGATCGCCGGCGGCGGAACGCTCGTCGTTACTCTGGCGGTCTGGCGGCGCCTGCCGCGACCCGCCGAACCGGGTTAGCGATGCGGGGATAAAGGGTAGGAACCGATGGGTTACGTTGGAGTCTTTTCCTTGGAGGTCACGTGAAGCTCGGGTACTTTCTGTCCAGCGAGGAGTTCGGGCCACGGGAGCTTTTGGAGCAGGCGCGGATGGCCGAGGAGGCCGGGTTCGAGGCGCTCTGGATCAGCGACCACTTCCATCCGTGGGTCGAGGCGCAGGGCAACAGCCCGTTCGTCTGGTCCGTGATCGGCGGTCTCTCCCAGACCACCTCGCTGCCCGTAACGACGGGTGTGACGTGCCCGACGTTCCGCATCCACCCCGCCATAATCGCCCAGGCCGCCGCGACGTCATCGGTAATGCTGAACGGACGATTCAACCTCGGCATCGGCTCCGGCGAGGCCCTCAACGAGCACATCTTCGGCGACCCGTGGCCCTCGGCGGACGTGCGCCTGGAAATGCTGGAAGAGTCTGTCGAGGTGATGCGGCTCTTATGGGAGGGTGGCACCAAGGATTACGAGGGCCGGCACTACATCGTCGAGAACGCCAGGATCTACACGCTGCCCGACGAGCCGCCGCCCGTCCTGATCTCGGGTTTCGGTCCCAAAGCCACGCGACTGGCGGGGGAGATCGGGGACGGCTACTGCAACGTCGGCCCCGACGCGGAGATGCTGGAGCTCTTCCGCTCCTCGGGCGGCGGCGACAAGGTGGCCCACAGCGCGTTCAAGGCCTGCTACGGCGACGACGAGGCCGAATGCGTCAAGACAGCGCACCGCACCTGGCCCAACGAAGGACTGCCCGGCGAGATGGCCCAGATCCTGCCGACCCCCCGCCACTTCGAGCAGGCCACACAGCTCGTTACCGAAGACATGATCTCCGAGTCCGTCGTCTGCGGGCCCGACACGGAGAAGTACCGCGCCATGGTCCAGCAGTTCGCCGACGCCGGCTACGACGAGGTCTACGTGCAGCAGATAGGCCCCAACCAGAAGGCCTTCTTCGACTTCTTCGGCAAGGAGATCCTGCCGCAGTTCAGCTAGGCGGCTCGTACCCTTCGGGGGCCTGCCGTATAATCCCGCGCATACTATTCTCCGTACGGGAGGTGGCGCGTGGGCAAGAAGGGTGGAGGTTTCGGGACGACGCTCGTCCTAGCATTGGTCCTCGTCGTCGTGAGCGTGGGCCTCGGCGTCGGCATCGGCCGCTTCGAGTTCGCCGAGCGGGTCCCCCTGCTCGGGCCGCTCCTGCAAGAGCGACCGGCACGGACGACCACGAGCCCTGTCGTCGTCGAGGGCGTCAGAGAGCTCGACCGGCTGGCGACGGTCCGCGTGACCGAGTCGATCATCGTGACGCGCGAGAGCGCGAGCGACAACGCCCTCGACCGCCTGTTCTCCGGCGAGAAGGTGCTCCTGGTCGCCTCGGGTAACGTAGAGGCCGGGGTGGACCTCTCCCGGATCGGCGAGAACGACGTTCTGGTCCAGAACGACACCGCCACCATACGCCTGCCCGAGCCCGAGGTGCTCTCAGCAACGCTCGACGAGGACAAGACGCGGGTCTACGATCGGGACTACAGCCTGCTCAACGTGCGTCCCGACGACGACCTCGTCGAAGAAGCCCGCGTCAGGGCGGAGGAGAGGATCGAGACCGCCGCCCGCGAGAACGGCATCCTCGACACCGCCGAGCGGAACGCCGAAGATTCGATCCGCGCCCTCGTCACGTCGCTCGGCTTTAAAGAGGTGCGGTTCGAGTAGCCTCTAGCGTGCGGCTTTGCTCCTGGCCTGCGGGACCTCCGTCTCGCCCGCGCCGTTCGGGCTCTCGGGGTCGTAGGCGAGGTTCGGGGCGAGCCATCTTTCCGCTTCCTGAAGCGTCCAGCCCTTGCGTTTCGCATAGTCCTCGGCCTGATCTCTACCGATCTCGGCGACCCCGAAGTACGTGGAGTCGGGATGCGAGAAGTAGTAGCCGCTCACGGCCGCGCCGGGCGTCATGGCGCAGCTCTCGGTGAGCGAGACGCCGGCGTTCTCCTCGGCGCCGAGCAGCTCCCAGATGGTGCGCTTCTCGGTATGCTCGGGGCAGGCGGGATAGCCGGGCGCGGGACGGATGCCTCGGTACTCCTCGCGGATGATGGCGCCGGTGTCGAGGTCCTCATCGGCCGCGTAGCCCCAGAACTCCGTGCGGACGCGCCGGTGCAGCAGCTCGGCGAAGGCCTCGGCGAGCCGGTCCGCGAGCGCCTTGACCATGATGGCGTTGTAGACGTCGTTGTCGTCCTCGAAACGCCGTGCCGCCTCGTCCGCCCCGATGCCGGCCGTGACCGCGAAGAGGCCGACATGGTCTTCGAGGCCCGTGCTCTTCGGCGCGACGAAGTCCGCGAGCGAGCGGTTCGGGCGGCCCGGCGGCTTCTGTTTCTGCTGGCGGAGCATGTCGAGCGTGGTCAGGACCTCCCCACGCGATCCGTCCGCGTAGACCTCCAGCGAGTCGTTCTCCAGCGCGTTCGCGGGGAACAGGCCGAAGACGGCGCGGGCCGTCAGCCACTTCTCTTCTACGATGCGGTCGAGGAGGTGCTGCGCGTCGGCGAACAGCTTCCTCGCCTCTTCGCCCTTCTCGGGGTCGTCGAGGATCTTGGGGTAACTGCCCTTTAGCTGCCAGGAGTGGAAGAACGGGGTCCAGTCTATAAAGCCCCTGAGCTCCTCCAGCGGGTAGTCGTCGAGCGCCCGGATGCCGAGGACGTTCGGCTTCGGCGGCTCGTAGCCGGTCCAGTCTATCTTGGTCCGGTTCGCCCGCGCCCGTTCCAGCGGGGCCATCTTCGTCTTGCGGCGGCGGCCGGCGTGCTTCTCCCGCACCTGCTCGTACTCGGCGGCGATCTGCTCGGCGTAGGCCTCCTTCCGGCCCTCGCTGATCAAATTCTGGACCACGCCGACGGCGCGCGAGGCGTCCTTCACGTGGATGACGGGTTGCTCGTAGCCGGGGGCTACCTTGACCGCCGTGTGCGTCTGGGAGGTCGTCGCGCCCCCGATCAGGAGCGGCAGCTCGAACCCCTCCCGCTGCATCTCCGAGGCGACGTGCACCATCTCATCCAAACTCGGCGTGATGAGCCCCGAGAGACCGATGATGTCCGCGCCCTTCTCCTTCGCGGTCTGAAGTATCTTCGCCGCCGGCACCATCACCCCCAGGTCGATGACCTCGAAGTTGTTGCACTGCAACACGACGCCGACGATGTTCTTGCCGATGTCGTGCACGTCGCCCTTGACCGTCGCCATGACGACCGTGCCGTTGGGCTTGCGCTCCTCGCCCTGGGTCTCCTCGATAAACGGTATGAGGTACGCCACAGCCTTCTTCATCACCCGCGCGCTCTTGACGACCTGCGGCAGAAACATCTTGCCCGCCCCGAACAGGTCCCCGACCACGTTCATCCCGTCCATGAGCGGACCCTCAATAACGTCCAGCGGACGCTCCGCCCGTCGCCGCGCCTCCTCGGTGTCCTCCTCGGCGAACTCGGCGATGCCCTTGACCAGCGCGTGCTCCAGTCGCTTCTCGACCGGCCACGAGCGCCACTCCTGGGCCTTCTCGTCCGCGGCGGCGTCGCCCTGGTCGCGGTATCGCTCCGCAAGCTCCAGCAGGCGTTCCGTCGCATCAGCGCGGCGGTTCAGGACGACGTCCTCGACGGCTTCGCGCAGCTCCGGGTCGATCCCGTCGTAGACGGCGAGCTGGCCGGCGTTGACGATGCCCATGGTCAGCCCCGCCTCGATGGCGTGGTAGAGGAAGACGGCGTGGATGGCCTCGCGGACGGGGTTGTTGCCCCGGAAGGAGAACGAGACGTTCGAGATGCCGCCAGAGGTCTTGGCGTGGGGGAGGGTCGCGGAGATCTCGCGCACCGCCTCGATAAAGTCCACCCCGTAATTGTTGTGCTCGTCTATGCCGGTCGCGATGGCGAAGACGTTCGGGTCGAAGATGATGTCCCCGGGCGGGAAACCGACCTGTTCGGTGAGGATCTTGTACGCGCGGGCGCAGATCCCGACCTTCCGCTCCTTCGTGTCGGCCTGGCCCTGCTCGTCGAAGGCCATCACGATCACGGCCGCCCCGTACCGCTTGAGCAGCGTCGCCTGGCGGACGAACTCCTCCTCGCCCTCCTTCATGCTGATGGAGTTGACGACGGCCTTGCCCTGGACGCACTTCAGGCCCGCCTCGATGATGGACCACTTGGAAGAGTCGATCATGACGGGAACGCGGGAGATGTCCGGTTCGGCGGCGACGAGGTTGAGGAAGGTGACCATCGCCTCCTCGCCGTCGAGCATCCCCTCGTCCATGTTGACGTCGATGATCTGGGCGCCGTTCTCGACCTGCTGGCGCGCGACCTCCAGCGCCGCCTCGTAGTCGTCGTTCAAGATCAGGTCCTTGAACCGCGCCGACCCGGTGACGTTCGTCCGCTCCCCGACGTTCACGAACAGCGAGTCCGGCCCGATGTCGAGCGGTTCGAGGCCGCTGAGGCGCAGTATGCCGGGGCCCTTCGTCAAGCTAGTCCCCCGGTATCCCGCGCGGCGCGTGGCCGGAGACGGCCTCGGCGAGCGCCTTTATGTGCTCGGGGGTCGTGCCGCAGCAGCCGCCGACGATGTTCAGCCAGCCGTTCGCGGCCCAGTCCCCGATCTCGGCGGCCATCATCTCCGGCGTCTCGTCGTACTCCCCGAACTCGTTGGGGAGCCCCGCGTTCGGGTAGGCGCTGATCGGCACGTCGGAGACCCGCGCGAGCTCCTCGATGTACTGTCTGAGCTCGCCCGAACCGAGCGCGCAGTTCAGCCCGACGCTGATAGGGTCCGCGTGCCGGATAGAGTCGTAGAACGCCTCCGTCGTCTGCCCCGAGAGCGTGCGCCCGCTCGCGTCGGTGATGGTGCCGGAGATCATGACCGGCACGTCCAGGCCCGCCTCGTCCAGGTATTCCTGGATGCCGAAGATCGCCGCCTTCGCGTTCAGCGTGTCGAAGATGGTCTCGACGAGCAGCAGGTCCACCCCGCCCTCGACGAGACCCCGCGCCTCCTCCTTGTACGCCTCCTTGAGCTCGTCGAAGGTGACGTTCCTGAAGCCGGGGTTGTTGACGTCGGGCGAGAGGGAGGCCGTCCGGTTCGTCGGCCCGAGGGGGCCGGCCACGAACCCGGTCCTCTCCGGGTCCTGTTCCGTGTGGCCGTCCGCTCCCGCGCGGGCGCTGCGGTCGGGCGCGTCGTTAAGC
>CAXUFZ010000050.1:10016-15251 GCA_964250345.1 uncultured Rubrobacteraceae bacterium | reverse complement strand
TCAAAACGGTGCGGGCCCCGACCCCGGGGTGCTAGACTCCCTGCGCCGACGACTCAACCGGAGGGGCCCGCACCGTTTTGACGAGGAACTTTCTAGCCGCGACCGCTTCGCGGAAGCGGGGCATTCCTCCGACGGCGCTCGTGCTGCTCTCCATCGGCTCGGTGCAGTTCGGGGCCGCCATCGCGAAGGGGCTCTTCGACTCTCTAGGTCCTGGCGGGACGGTTTTTTTGAGGATCTCGCTGGCCGCGCTCGTCCTGCTCCTGCTCTGGCGCCCGAGGCTGGGCGGTTACGGCCGCCGGGAGTACGCGCTCGCGGGCGCGTTCGGGCTCGTGCTCGCGGGGATGAACCTCTCCCTCTACCTCGCCATCGACCGCATACCGCTCGGCGTCGCCGTGACGCTGGAGTTCGTGGGGCCTTTGAGCGTCGCGGTCTTCGGGTCCCGCCGGCTGCTCGACGGGCTCTGGGTCGCGCTGGCGGCCACCGGCATCCTCCTGCTCGCGCCCCTGAACGTGCTCGGCGGCTCGGACCTCGACCCCGTCGGCGTGGCGTTCGCGTTGCTCGCGGGCGTCCTCTGGGCCTGCTACATCCTGCTCAGCGCGCGGACGGGGAGCGTCTTCCCGGGGGGGACGGGGCTCGTGATCTCGCTCGGCATAGGGACGGTGGTCCTGCTTCCGGTCGGTATCGCCGGGGGCGGCTACGCCCTGCTCGACCCGTGGCTCATGCTCGCGGGCCTGGGCGTCGCGCTCCTCTCCTCGGCGATCCCGTACTCGCTGGAGATGCAAGCCCTGCGCGACCTCCCGACACGGGTATTCGGCGTCCTGATGAGCCTTGAGCCCGCCGTGGCCGCCCTGATCGGGCTGCTGATCCTCGGCGAACGCCTCGACGCCCGCGCCGTCGCCGCCATACTGTTCGTCACCGTGGCGGCCGCCGGCGCCTCGCTCTTCGCCGGGGGACCGGGATCTCCAGAAAAAACCTCCTAGCGGGCGACCGGACTGGCGGGGAGGACTGCCCGCCGTGAGGCTGCGGCTTCTCGTGCTGGCGCTCGGGACCTTCGCGATCGGGACGGGCAGCTTCGTCTTCGCGGGGTTGCTCGAAGGCGTCGCCACGGACCTCTCCGTCTCCGTCGGGGCGGCGGGGAACCTGGTGACGGTCTTCGCGGTGACCTACGCGGTCAGCTCGCCCGTGCTCGTCACCCTGGCCGGGCGCACGAGGCCTCGGAGGGTGCTCGTGGCGGCGATGGCGGTCTTCGCCCTGGCGAACGCGGCCGCCGTCTTCGCGCCGACGTTCGGGCTGCTGCTCGCGTGTCGGATGGTCGCGGCGTGCGGGGCCGCCGTCTTCACGCCGACGGCCGTGGCGGTGGCCGCCGGTCTCGGGCCGGAGGAGGGGCGGGGAAGGGCGATCTCTTTCATCACCGGCGGGCTCACGGTGGCGTTCGTGGTAGGTATTCCGCTGGGCTCGATCATCGGCACCTACGCGGGCTGGCGGATGACGTTCGTGATGGTGGCGGCCCTCGGCGCGGTCGCCATGGCCGGCGTCCGCTTCCTGCCCGAGGTCGAGGGGCCGCCGGCCGTCAGCCTGCGCGAGAGGTTGGACGCCCTGAAGCAGCCGGCCGTGGTCGCGGCCCTCGCCCTGACCGCGCTCGGCATCATGGGTGGGTTCGTCGTCTTCACGTACGTCAGCCCGCTGCTGGCGGAGATCACGGGGTTCGGCGGCGCGGGCGTGAGCGGCCTCCTCTTCTTCTTCGGCGTCGCGGCCATGGTCGGCAACGCCCTCGGGGGCTACGGCGCGGACCACACGGGCTACGTTCGGCTGATGGCGGCCGTCCTGATCCCCCTCGGTCTCTCCCTGCTCGGTTTCTCCCTGCTGGTCCGGCTCGCCGGGACCGCGGCGGCCTTCCCCGCAACCCTGGCGGTGCTCGCGGTGTGGGGCGTGGCGGGCTTCGCGCTCAACCCCTTGCAGCAGTACCGCGTCTCCCAACTCGCGCCCCGCACCCGCAACATCGCCCTCTCGCTCAACGCCTCAGCCATCTACCTCGGCCAGGGCGCCGGCGCGGGCCTCGGTGCCCTGGCCCTCGGCTACGGCTCCCTCGTCACCCTCGGCTGGACCGGCGCCCTCTGCTCCCTCGCGGCGCTCGCGGTTCTCATCCTGACCGGCCGGACGAAAAAACCGGAGGTCGCGGCGGAAAGTTAGGGCCACCGAAAGATCGCGGAGGCCCGCTACCGAACCTCCGGCAAGTCCACGACCAGGACCGGCAGCACGCGCTTTCGGCCCTCGACCTCGTACACGTTCTCGCCCACGCGCCGGGCGCCCATACTCAGGTAGAAATTCTTGGCGTTCGGGTCCGACTCGATCCCCACGACCTCCGCACCCAACTCAAACGCCCGGCGCATCGCGTGCCCGAACAGGAGACGCCCGAGGCCCGTCCCGATCCTGCCAGGCAACACCCACAGATGCTCCAGCTCCAACCGGCGCCCCTCCCCGACGAGCGCGTAGAACCCGGCAAGCTCCCCATCCGCGACCGCGACGTAAACTTCATTATTCCGGACGAATCCCGGCGAGATGGTCAGATCCCCCCGCCACGACTCCATCCACTGCGCCGGATACCCCCAGTGCCCCTTCGCCGCAAAAGCGACGTCGCTCAAAGCTCCTGCTTCCCCGGCCACCGCCCGCCGCACGAAGATCCCGCTGTTCACCAATACCTAAAAACCTGGAGCCTGGAACCTCAAAGCCTGACGCGCTACTTCGTCCACTCTCGCGAGGTGACGACCTCGACCTCGACCGGCACCTTCTCCAGGATGCGCTCGCCGGCCTTGACCATCGCGTCTTGCGTCTTCTCGGAGACTTCCGGCGCGAGATCCTCCCTGCACTCGACGACGAACTCGTCGTGGATGGAGTTGACGAGGCGGGCGTCGAGGCCCTGGAGCTCCTTGCGGACCAGGATGAGGGCGAGCTTGGCGATGTCCGCGCTCGAACCCTGGATCGGGTAGTTCATAGCCTCCCGGCGCATCGCGCCGCGGTCGTCGGCGACGGGGTCGTTGCCGAACTTGCGGATGCGGCCGGCGAGGGTCCTGAGCGTGCGGTCCCTGGTGGCCCTGTTGGCTGTCCGCTGCAGGAAGCGCTGGACCTTCGGGTAGTTGGCGAAGTACTCGTTGATGAGCTCCCGCCCGCGGTCCTCGTCGGTGCCGAGCTGCGCAGACAGGCTCCTGGCGCCGCGGCCGTACATCAAACCGAAGTTTATGCGCTTGGCGTCCGAACGCTGGTCTTTGGTGACCTCCTCCATCGGGACACCGTACATCGTCGCGGCGGTCAGGCGGTGCAGGTCGTCGCCGCGCCGGAAGGCGTCGACGAAGGCCGGGTCGTCGGATGACTCCGCCAGGATGCGGAGCTCTATCTGCGAGTAGTCCGCGATGACGAGCGTGTAGCCCTCCTCGGCGACGAAGCACCGGCGGAACTCGTCCTCGTGCGGGATCTGCTGAATATTAGGAGACGCGCAGGCCAATCTTCCCGTAGGCACCCGGCACTGCAAAAAGTTGGCGTGGATGCGCCCGGTCTTCGGGTGGATGAACTTCGGGTACGTCTCCAGGTACGTGCCGAGCTTCTTCTGGAGCTCGCGGTAGCGCAGCAGGTCCCTCGCCGCCGGGTGCTCGACCTTGAGGAGCGTCCAGACCTTCGTGTCCTGGAGCTCGACGCCGATGGAGCGGAAGGCGTCCGTGATCTGCTGCGGGCTGTTCAAGTTGAGCCGCGGACCCAACCCCTCCAGCGGCAAAATGCCCTCGGGCTCCGGAAAATGTGCCTCAAGCTCCAACGCCGCCACGTCCCGCCGCTCCCTGACGGTCTTCTCCAACTCCTTCCACCGCGCCAGATCCAGCTTCACCCCCGCCAGCTCCATCTCCGCTATGGAAGAGACCGCCGCGAACTCTATCTTGGCCACCCGCATCAGCTCCTCGGCCTCCAGCGCTTCGAGGAGTTTGTCTCTCAGCGGAAGCAGTATCGCCGCGTCGCGCGCCGCGTACTCCAACTGCCGCCCCGACAGCGACCCCGACCAGTCGCTGCGTTGCTCGGACTTGTCCGGCGACTCGTCCAGGTAGCGCTCCGCCACCGCCTGCAGCGAATAGGACGCCCCCTGAGCGCCCCCGTCCAGAAGCTGCGCCGCGAGCATCGTGTCGAAGACCGGCGCGAGCGCGACGCCGTGCAGCTCTTTCAGCCACTGCCAGTCGAACTTGGCGTTGTGAAGGACCTTGACCGGGCCGTCTTCGAGGGCCTCTTTCAGGGGGGAGATGTCGCGGATCTCGAAGAGGTCTACGACGAAAGTCTCCTCCGGCGTCGCCAGTTGCAGGAGACGCACCTCGCCGTCGCGGGGGGAGAGGGCGGTGGTTTCGATGTCCGCGCCGACGGCCTCGGCGGCGGCGATGGCCTCGGCTATCTTCGGCAGCTCTTCCGCGTCGGTGACGAGGCGGTAGCTCGTGGTCTTTTCTTCCATCGTGCGATTCTAGCAGGAGGGGCATTAACGGGATCACATGATCCCGGCGGGCGTGGGGTAGACTCTTTTGCGATGGGCGGTTCTTTCCAACTGGGCCGGGTCTTCGGCATCGACGTCAAGGTTCACTGGACCTTCTTCCTGCTCCTGGCGTTCTTCGCCTACCTCGGGTATCAGGGGTCGGGCGGCGTCCTCGGGGCGCTGACGACGTCCATCATCATCGTGGCGCTGTTCTTCTGCGTGCTCTTGCACGAGTTCGGGCACTCGCTGGTGGCGCAGAGGCTCGGGATCGTGGTCCCGGACATCACGCTGCTCCCGATAGGCGGCCTGGCAAGGCTCAAGACGCTCCCGGAGAAGCCGTGGGACGAGGTCAAGATCGCCATCGCGGGTCCGCTCGTGAACGTGGTGCTCGCCCCGGTCTTCTTCGCGGCGGCGTTCGTGCTCGGCGCGAATCTGTTCTCTACCGTCAACGTGCTCGAAGGGACGGCGACGCCGGGCCAGATCCTGGCCTACCTCGGCTTGATGAACGTGGCGCTTGCGGTCTTCAACCTGCTGCCGGCCTTCCCGATGGACGGCGGACGCATCCTGCGCGGCCTGCTGGCGACCCGCATGGGCGCCGTCAGGGCCACGAACGTTGCCTCCACCGTCGGGCAGTTCTTCGCCATCGGCTTCTTTATCCTGGCGTTCACGACCGGGAGCTTCCTGCTCGCCTTCGTCGCGATCTTCATCTTCTTCGGGGCGGGCGGGGAGGCGCAGTT
>CAXUFZ010000050.1:0-10006 GCA_964250345.1 uncultured Rubrobacteraceae bacterium | reverse complement strand
GGGTGGATTCGTCCGCCCGTGGGGGGGTTTTTTATTTTTGTGGGGGGGGGGGGGGGGGGCGATTTGGGGGCCCCCGGGGTAGACGATGCGCGGGCTCACCGTCTCGGACGTCATGGGGACCAAGCGCCGCACGGAGACCGTCACGCCGTACCACAACTTCGGGCAGGTCTTCGACGCCGTCATCCACGGGTACCAGGAGGACTTCCCCGTCGTCGACGAGGACGGTCGGGTCGTCGGCATCATCACGCGGGCCGAGATCATGGCCGCCGCCCACTCCCCGGACAGCTACTCCAGCGTCCGCGACCTCATGAAGACCGATTTCCCCACCATCTCCCCCGAAGCCGACCTCTTCACCGACGGCAACCGCATCCTCCAAGAGAGCGGCCTCCGCGCCCTCCCCGTCATAAAAGACGGCAACCTCGTCGGAATGCTCACCACCGACGACGTCGGACAGGCCGCGTTGCTGCGCGACGTGACCAAGAGGTCGTAACGAGGGTTTAGTTCTGGAGCAAACTCTTTGCGCGTAGCCTCTCTTCTGCCGAGCGCGACCGAGATGGTCCACTTCGCCGGGGCCGCGGACGCGCTCGTCGGCGTGACGCACGAGTGCGATTTCCCGCCCGGCGTCGAACGGCTGCCGAAGCTCACGACGTCCAGGATAGACCCCTCGCTCTCGGGCGCGGAGATAGACGCCGCCGTCAACCGCCTCGTCACCGACGACGAGAGCATCTACGCCCTCGACGCCGACCTTTTGGAGAGCCTCGAACCGGACCTCGTCATAACCCAGGGCCTCTGCGACGTCTGCGCCGTCTCCACGAGCCTCGTCGAAGAGGCGGTCGCCGGCATAAAGAGCGAACCGGAGCTCCTGGTGCTCAACCCGACCTCCCTCGAAGACGTCCTGCAAGACTCGGTCAGGATCGGCGTCGCGCTGGGCCGCGGCGCGGAGGCGCGGAGAAAGGTCGCCGACCTCCGGCATCGTCTGGTCGCCGTCGAGGAGGTCGTCGCGGGTCTCCCGCGTCCCCGCGTCGGGTGCATCGAGTGGCTCGACCCGCCGTTCTCCGCCGGCCATTGGGTCCCGGAGATGGTGCGATTGGCGGGCGGAGAGGAGCTCTTCGCCGGCCCCGGCGAGCGATCCGTGCGCTTGACCTGGGAGGCCGTCTTCGAGGCCGAACCCGAGGCGCTCGTCCTGATGCCCTGCGGCTTCGACGCGGAGCGGGCCGCCGAGGAGGCGCGGGGGCTACCGGACCTGCCGGGATGGTCTGGCGTGCCGGCCGTTCGGAACGGGCGCGTGTGGACGGTGGACGCCAACTCGTACTTCTCGCGGCCCGCGCCGCGGCTCGTGGAAGGGGTCGGGATCCTGGCCCGCATCCTCCACCCCGAAGCGTTCGCCGACGGACCCGCCCGGAGGGACGCGGCCCCCGCTCGATTGACGAAGCATGTCAAGGGGTAAGCAGGCTTCTCGGGAAAGGCAGATCGGCGGCATCGGCCCGGCCGAGAAGAGAGGAGCCCACGAATGAGCGAGGCGGCTGCGGGCGCGCGGACGGTCGAGAGCAGCGTTCCGGCAAGGATGGACCGGCTGCCGTGGGCGCGGTGGCACTGGCTCGTGGTGGCGGCGCTCGGGATCACCTGGATCCTCGACGGCCTCGAAGTCACCGTCGTCGGCAACATCGCCGCCGTCCTGGCCGAGCCCGAATCAGGCCTCAACTTCACGGAGGGGCAGATAGGCCTCGCCGCCGGCATCTACATAGCCGGGGCCTGCACCGGCGCGATCTTCTTCTCCTACCTCACGGACCGCTTCGGCAGGAAGAAGCTCTTCCTCATCACGCTCGCCGTCTACCTCGTCTTCAGCTTCCTCACCGCCTTCTCGCCCAACTTCCTGTTCTTCGTCTTCTGCCGGTTCATGGCCGGGACGGGCATCGGCGGGGAGTACTCGGCGATCTACTCGGCCGTGGACGAGCTGATACCGGCCCGCTACCGGGGGCAGGTCGCGCTCGCCATCAGCGGCTCCTACTGGGTCGGGGCGATCTTCGGCAGCGCGCTCTCCATCATCATCCTGAACGAGAACCTCGTGAACCAGTTCTACGGCTGGCGGATAGCGTTCGCCCTCGGCGGCGTCCTGGGGCTGTGCGTGCTCCTGATCCGGCGCTACGTACCCGAGAGCCCGCGCTGGCTCGCCACCCACGGCCGCAACGACGAGGCCGAGGAGACGACCGCGTGGATAGAGGGCCAGGTTCGTCACCAGACCGGCCGCGACCTGCCCCCGGTCGAGGGACCGCCCATCACCATCGAGCAACGCGAGAGCATAGGCTTCGGCATCATCCTCAAGGCCATGTTTCAGATGTACCCGAAGCGCACCATCCTCGGGCTCACCCTGATGGGCTCGCAGGCGTTCCTCTACAACGCCATCTTCTTCACCTACGCGCTGGTCCTGACGCGCTTTTACGGGATAGAGTCGGGCAGCGTCCCGTACTTTCTCCTGCCGTTCGCGGTAGGCAACGTGCTGGGGCCGCTGCTGCTCGGGCGGCTCTTCGACACCGTCGGGCGGGTCGCCATGATCTCCGGCTGCTACTTCATCTCCGGCACGCTCCTGACCCTGACCGGCTACCTCTTCTACCAGGACGTGCTCACGGCGACGACGCAGACCATTCTGTGGTGCGTCGTGTTCTTCTTCGCCTCGTCGGCGGCTAGTGCCGCTTATTTGACGGTCAGCGAGGTCTTTCCGATGGAGATCCGGGCGATGGCGATAGCCCTGTTCTACGCGATAGCCACCGGCCTCGGCGGCATCTCGGGGCCGGTCATCTTCGGGAGCGTTATCGGCACGGGCGACCCCTTCAACCTGTTCCTCTGCTACCTGTTCGGCGCGGGGCTCATGATTTTCGCCGCCCTCGTCGAGCTGATCCTCGGCGTGAAGGCCGAGGGCGAGTCCCTCGAAAGCGTCGCCACCCCGCTCACCGCGATAGAAGAGGCCACAGGCACCAGCGCCGCGGGCAGCGCCACGTAACCCTGCCCCACGGCAGGTTCGCGGCGGCGGGACCTATTCGCTAGACTTCCCCCATGAAATCGGTCGCGGAAGAGGTCGACGCGCTCGTCGCGCGCGTGGGGAAGCACCCGGTCTGGGGCCACGCCCACTGCCTGCGCGTTCACGACCTCGCCAAGGAGCTTGCGGCCTCCGAAGGCGTCGCCTACGACCCGGAGATCCTGCGGGTCGCCGCGCTCCTGCACGACGTCGGCCTCTACAAGGCCTACGCCCGGCGCGAGCCCCCCGAGCACGCCAAACGCTCGGCCTTCGTCGCCCAGCGCATCCTCAACGACGCGGACTTCCCCCCGCAGGCCGCCCGGACCGTGATGGAGGCCATCGAGGCGCACCCGCCCGGCGCTCCGCCCAACGCCGGCGCGGAGGCCACCCTTCTTAAAGACGCCGTCGCCCTCGACTACCTGGGCGCCGTCGGCCTCTCCCGCGTGTTCGCCATGGTCGGCACCGAGGAGGACGTGCCGGACATCCCCACCGCCCTCTGGAACGCCGAGAGCCTCCGCCGCCAGATGCCGGAGCTCCTGATCCTTGAGACCAGCAAGGACATCGCCCACCAACGCGGCCGGGAGATGGACCACTTCCTCGAAGACCTGAGAGCCGCCACGTCGGGCCTGAAGCTGTTGTAGGTCGGCGCTTCGCGCCTCCCCGGGAGTCTGGAGGCGTGGGGCTTGGCCCCGCTTCGGGAGTCGGAAAACCCGATCTCTTGTTCTGGTGCTAGCCGAGCAGTAGGTAGAGACCAGCAACGAGGCTAACCCCGCCGATGACGAGCATCCTGATCCCCGCGATGATGTGGATGCCGCGTTCGGAGATGGGCCCGAAGCCGCCCCGCTGGCCCCTGCCGCCGCGGATGAGGGCATAGGCCGCGAAGGCGAGCGCGGCGATGCCAACGAGGGACAGGAGTACGCCGAACGCGGTGGCGGGAGACACGGAGCTCACGGAAGCGTCAGATCGCTACCGAACCGCACGAAAGATGCGGGGTTGACGACTCCCGACGAACGGACGATGCGATCCCCCGGCAGGGCGACTCCTCACCCCTCATCCCTGGCGCGAACCATCCGGGTGAGGAGCCCGCGGAAACGGGGGTCGGTGTGGAGCGGGGCGAACTCCAGGGCGCTCTTGAAGTGCTCGACGTCGCTCTCGCCGGCCTCGACGGCGCGCTCTATGAAATCGAGGGCGTCGCCGTAGTCGCCGCGGCGGGCACGGATGCTGGCGAGGGCAGATAGGGCGGGGGAGTAGGTGGCGTCGGCGGCGACGGCGCGCTCCAGGATCTCCTCGGCCGTCTCCAGGTCGTCGGCGGCGTAGTAGATGCTGGCGTACGAGTACAGGGCGCGCGGATTGCCCGGGTCGGACTTGAGCGACTCGACGAGGTGCTCCTCGGCCTCCTGGCGCTCGCCGCGTTTGTCGTGCAGGATGCCGAGCTCCAGGTGGGCGTCCGGGTTGTCCGGGTCCAGGGCGAGCACGGCTCGGTACGCCTCGGCCGTGCCATCGTCGTCGCCGAGGGCGAGTTTCACCTCGCCCAGGGTGAGGAGGTGCCGGATCTCGTCCCGACCGAGGGCGACCGCCTCTTCCGACAACTTGAGCGCTTCTTCGAGGTTCTTGTCCCCGGCGAGCAGGTGGGCGGCGAGCTCGTCCCGGATCTCCGGCGACCCCGGACAGTCCTCCAGCCCCCGCCGGAACGCGGCCTCGGCCTTCTCCATGTTGCCGTTGCGGGCGTGGCAGATGCCGAGGTTGGCGTGGGCCTCCCACCACTCGGGCGTCTCGGCGATGACGTCCTCGTAGGCGGCGACGGCCTCGTCGTAGCGGCCGAGCATGTCCAGGGCGTTGGCCCGGAAGGTGGACGCGCCGCTGCGCTGCTCCTCCTCCGTGGCGGCCTCGACGGCCTTCTCGAAGAACGCGTAGGCTTCGGCGAAGTCCGAGGCGTCGAAGAGGGTGAGGCCGGCGTTTATGAGCATGTCGGCGTCGTCGGGGTTGCGGTTCGTCCACCGCTCGAAGGTCGCCTTCGCCAGCGCCGGCTCCGCCATGTGGCCGTAGTAGCGGCCTAGCTCGACGTAGGCCTCGGGGAATCCGGGGTCGGCCTCGATGGCGCGCTCCAGATGGTGCACGATCTTGAACGGCTCGTCCCTAGAGAGCGCCACCAGCGCGAGCCCCATCCGCGGCGCCACCCAATCCGGGTCGAACTCCAACGCGTCCAGAAAGCTCGCCTCGGCCTCCTCCAGACGGCCCAGGTTGAGCAGCGCCCGGCCCACCGCCTCTATCGCCTCCGGGTTCTCCGGCGAAGCCTCCAGCGCCTGTTCGAAGCGGGAGAGGGCCTCCTCGATCAGGCCCTCGCTCGCCAGGGTCTCGCCCTGTTCGAGATACTGTTCGTACTCCATGAACCCATTAAATCAGATAGGTCCGGGGGCGGGTGTGTACAATCTCCGCCGCCCACGAACCGGGAGACAAAGTCTTTGAAAAACCCGCCGGCCCCCGTGCCCGTCGAGATCCGCTACTCCGACCTCGACCCCTACGGCCACGTCAACAATGCCGTCTACCTGGCCTACTTCGAGCAGGTCCGCGTCGCCTACTGGCGCGCCCTCGCCACAAGAGCCGGCATAACGGACCTCGAAGCCGGCGACATCCCCGGCGCCCGCTACGTCATCGCCGAGACCGACCTCCGCTTCAAGGCCCCGATCTTCTTCCACGACACCCTCCACGGCGCCGCCACGATACGCACCGTCGGCAACCGCTCCTTCACCATGGACTTCGAGCTCCGCACCGGCGAATCGTTCGCGTCGGGCGAGCTGGCCTGCGAGAGTACGGCCGCCCACGTCTTCTTCGACCCAGCAAAAGCTGCCGTCCAACCTCGCCCCGGCTGGTTTCTCTCCGCCGTCGTCGCCCTCGAAGGCCGCCCCGAAGAGGACTTCATCCCGCCCGAACGGTAGGGGTTCGCTTCAGGCCTCCTGTTGCGGCTGCAGGGCCTTCAGCCTCCCGGCGTCGCGCAGCGGCGGGGAGCCGAAGAGGCGGCTGTACTCGCGGCTGAACTGCGAGGGACTGTCGTAGCCGACGCTGAAACCGGCGGTGGCGGCGTCCAGCGAGGAGCCCAGGATCAGGCGCCGGGCCTCCTGCAGCCGTAGCCGTTTCTGGTACTGCAAGGGGCTCATGTTGGTCACGGCCTTGAAGTGTTGGTGCAGCGTGGACGTGCTCATCCGGGCCTCTGAGGCCACGGCCTCGACGCGGAACGGTTCGTCGTAGTGCTCTTTGATCCAGCTGATCGCCCGGTTGACCTGCCCCAACTTGCCGCCGGCGAGCGCGACCTGGCGCACGCTCCCGGCCTGGCCCCCGGTCAGCAGCCGGTAGAGGATCTCACGCTCGGCGAGGGGCGCGAGGACCCCTATGTCCCGCGGCGCGGCGAGCAGCCGCAGCATCCGGACGGCCGCGTCGAGCAGCGCCGGGTCGGCCGGGCCCAGCGTCAGGCCCGACCCCGAACGCGGTCCGGTCGTCGCCTCCAGCCCGGCGTCGATCAGCAACTCGCCGAGCACGGCCGCGTCGAGGTCGAGCCGGAAAGCCAGGTAGGGCGTTCCGGGGTCCGCCTCGACGACCTGTCCGACCACCGGCAGGTCCACCGAGACGACCAGGTGCTGGTCCCGGTCGTAGGGGTAGACCTCTTCGCCCAGGAACACCTCCTTTCTGCCCTGGGCCACGATGCACAGGGCCGGCTCGTGGAGCGCGTACAGCGGTTCGGTCGGGCGCGACGCGCGGATCAGGGAGAGCCGCGGTATCCCCGTCTGGTGGACGCCGTCCCCCGCGACGTTGCGGCCGATCAGGCAAGCCAGCTCGTCTTGTTGGTACATCCCCACCTTCCCGCCGAACACAAGAGTCACTCTATCGCGCACCTAATGTAAACCCTCGGATCGAACGCGACCCGCCCGAGCGCCGTATTTCTGGAGGATCGTGCAAGAATCGTCCGGTTCCGGGTCATCTTACGCCGCCACCGGGGCTTACCGTAGTCCCCGTGCGGTATTTCCTTGCCCGAGACGAGAGGAGAAGGACTTGACGATGGGGACGGACGGGAAAGTCGTGGCGGTTACGGGGGCCTCCAGCGGTATTGGGGAGGCGATCTCCCTGGAGCTCGGCAAGGCCGGCGCGACGGTCGTGCTCGGGGCGCGGCGGCTGGGACGGATGCGGGAGACGGTACAAGAGATCGAGGCCGCCGGCGGGACGGCCCGCGCCCGCGAGCTCGACGTGACGGACCGCGGGGACGTGGAGGCGTTCGTCGCCGCCGCCAGGGACGAGTTCGGGCGCGTAGACGTCCTGGTCAACAACGCCGGCATCATGCCCCTCTCGCCGCTGCGGGCGCTCAAGGTCGAGGAGTGGGACCGCATGATCGACGTCAACGTGCGCGGCGTCCTGCACGGCATCGCCGCCGTCCTGCCGATCATGGAGCAGCAGGGTTACGGGCACGTCATCAACGTCGCCTCCATCGGCGCCCACAGGGTCTCGCCGACCGCCGCGGTCTACTGCGGGACCAAGTACGCCGTGTGGGCGATCTCCGACGGGCTGCAGCAAGAAAACGACACGCTCCGGGTGACGGTCGTCTCGCCCGGGGTCGTCACATCCGAGCTCGCCGACACCATCACGGACGAGGCCACGCGCGGGGCGATGGCCGAGTACCGCAGCGTCGCCATAGGGCCGGACGCGATCGCCCGGGCCGTGCTCTACGCGATGGAGCAGCCCGAAGACGTGGACGTGCGCGAGATCGTCGTCGGCCCCACGGGCAGCTCCAACTGACGCGGTCCCGGGCCGGGCGGGTCCGGGTCGCCCTTCTCCGCGGAGCCGGCGTCGCGTGTTACGGTGAGAGGAACCCGCAGAAGGAGGCCGTCGTGGAGTTCCAGGTCATCAAAGGCGAGAAGGTCCCGTCCCTCGGGCTGGGGACGTACCGGCTCACGGGCGAGGCTTGCGTGGAGGCGGTCGAACGTGCCCTCGCGATGGGCTACCGTCACATCGACACGGCCCAGATGTACGGCAACGAGGCCGAGGTCGGGCGCGGCATCGGAGACTCCGGCGTGGACCGCGACGAGCTCTTCATAACCACCAAAGTCTGGCCCAGCGACTACGAACACGACCGGGTCCTCGCGAAGACCCGCGACAGCCTGAAGCGGCTCGGCACGGACCACGTGGACCTCCTGCTCATGCACTGGCCGGGCGACGGGGTGCCGCTCGGGGAGACGCTCGGGGCGATGCGCGAGCTACAGGAGGAAGGCGCCGTGAAGCATATCGGCGTCAGCAACTTCTCCACCTCTCTCGTGAAGGAGGCCGCGGAACACGTGGACGTCTTCTGCAACCAGGTCGAGTATCATGTCTACCGGGATCAGGACGCGCTGCTGGACCAGGCCGGGGAGATGGACTACCTGCTGACCGCCTACCGCCCGCTCTCGCGCGGCAACGTCGAGAACGACGGCACGCTCCGCGAGATCGGCGGGGCCCACGGCAAGACCGCCTCCCAGGTCGCCCTGCGGTGGCTCGTTCAGCAAGAAAAAGTCTCCGCCATCCCCAAAGCCACGGGCGAAGAACACCTCCAGACGAACCTCGACGTCTTCGACTTCGAGCTCTCGAACGAAGAGATGGACCGCGTCTCTGAACTCCGGCGCTGAGGGGAACGATTTGCGCGCTCGCGAACTAGGTATGGAGATAGGCGTCTTGCCCTCGGGCCCGAACGACGCGATCACGGACGTGAGCGGCGTGAGGGTCGGCCACGCGACGATCCTTCGCGGCGAAGGGCCGCTAATCGTCGGGGAGGGTCCCGTTCGTACCGGCGTCACGGTCGTCTACCCGCGGGAAGGGTTGACGAGGGATGATCCGGTCTTCGCGGGGTGTCACAGGTTCAACGGAAACGGGGAGATGACGGGGCTGGAGTGGATCCGGGAGGCCGGAGCCCTCACGACGCCCGTCGCCATCACCAACACCCACAGCGTCGGCGTCGTGCGGGACGGGCTCATAGCCGCCGAGCTGGAAGCGGGGGACGAGTACTTTTCCCTGCCGGTCGTCGCCGAGACCTACGACGGCGCCCTCAACGACATCAACGGCATGCACGTTACGGCCGAGCACGTGAGGAAGGCCCTGGCCGACGCGAAGGACGGTCCCGTGGTCGAGGGCTCGGTCGGTGGTGGTACGGGCATGATCTGCCACGAGTTCAAGGGCGGTATCGGCACTGCCTCCCGCCGCGTCCCCGACGAACAGGGCGGCTGGACCGTCGGCGCCCTGGTCCAGGCCAACTACGGCAGCCGCGCGGCGCTGCGCGTTGACGGCGCCCCCGTCGGCCGCGTCCTGACCAGGGAACGGGTGCCGTCGCCCTTCGACCAGGAGGGGAACGTGCAGCGGCCCGGGACGGGCTCCATCATTGTCGTTCTCGCGACCGACGCGCCGCTCCTGCCGATCCAGTGCGACCGCCTGGCCGTCCGCGCCGGCGTCGGCCTCTCCCGCATCGGCGGCGGCCTCGACGACGGCTCCGGCGACATCTTCCTCGCCTTCGCCACCGGCAACCGCGGCCTTCCACGGGCTGTCCTGGATCAGGAAGTGCCCCAGACCGTCCCCGTCCAGATGCTCCCCAACGAACGCATGACCTCGCTCTTCGCCGCCGCCGCCGAGGCGACCGAAGCCGCGATCCTGAACGCCCTCCTCGCCGCCGGCACCGTCACGGGCCGCGACGGCGTCACCGCCCACGGCCTGTCGCCGGACCTTCTGCTCGGCGCGCTGGACGAGGCCCGCGCCCTCAGCGGGCGGCGAAGCGGGGGAGGCGCGGGGGCCTGACGGACGCCCCCCGCGAACGTATGGGCGCTTCGCGAAGCGCCCATACAAAGATTCGACGATCACGCGGCGTCATCCGGCGGACCAGACGCTCGCCACGCACCCCCAACTCCCGAAGCGGGCCGGAGGCCCGGGGCGCCCCCCGCCCCCCCGGCCCGCGCCGCCCCCCGAGCCCGCCCGGGCGGCGCACCCGGC
>CAXUFZ010000049.1:0-15321 GCA_964250345.1 uncultured Rubrobacteraceae bacterium | reverse complement strand
GGGTAAGCCTCGTCCGCCATCGTCACCACCGTGGCGCCCGCGCGAAGCAGACGATCCCGCACCGCCCCCGCGTCGAAGTCTCGGCGCAGCTCCGAGAGCGCGCCCGCGGCCTTCTCCGTCATGCGAAGCTCGCGGGCCAGCTCGACGGGCGGTTTTTCGAGGACCTCCCGCACGCTGCCGCCCATCCGCGACACGACGCTGCCGCCGATCCTGGCCTGCAGCAGAGAGATGAAGAGGTAGGCCGAGGCCTCGTCAGCGCCCGACAAGCTGCGACCTCCTGTAGTTGAGCGCCTCCGCGAGGTGCTCGACGGCTATCTCCTCCTCGCCGGAGAGGTCCGCGACGGTCCGCGCCACCCTGAGCACCCGGTCGTGGCCCCTGCCGGACAGACCCATCCGGTCTATGGCCCGAGAGAACAGGGCCTCGGCGTCCCCGCGCAGCGCGCACGCGGTCCGCAAAAGTCGTCCCGAGAGCTCCGCGTTCGGCGCCCCCTGCCGCGTCATCTGCCGCCCGCGGGCGGCGTTTACCCTTTCGCGGACGTCATGCGATGTCTCCGCAGGCTTGTCGTTCCGAAGCTCCTCGCGCGTCAGGCGCGGCACATCCACGAAGAGGTCTATGCGGTCGATCAGGGGTCCCGACAAACGGTTCTGGTAGCGCTCGATCTGGCCGGGAGAACACCGGCACGCCCGCCGCGCGTCCCCCGCGTACCCGCACGGACACGGGTTCATCGAACCCACGAGCGTCACCTTCGCCGGATAACTCAACGTGGCCGCCACCCGCGAGATCGTGACGCTCCCGTCCTCCAGCGGCTGCCGCAACACCTCCAACGTCCCCCGCCCGAACTCCGGCAACTCGTCCAGAAACAGCACCCCGTGGTGGGCCAGGGACACCTCACCGGGACGCGGGTTGCTGCCCCCGCCCGCGAGCCCCGCCGTCGAGATGGTGTGGTGCGGCGCCCGAAAGGGCCGCTCCCGCACGAGCGACCCGCCGATCTCCCCGCTCGCGCTGTGCACCTTCGTAACCTCTATGCGCTCGGGCAGCGTGAGCGGCGGCAGTATCCCCGGAACCCTGCGCGCCAGCATCGTCTTCCCGGAACCGGGCGGTCCGCTCAAAAGAACGTTGTGCCCCCCGGCAGCCGCGACCTCCAACGCCCGCTTCGCGTACGTCTGCCCGGCCACGTCCGCGAAGTCCTGCACCGTTACAGACGGGTCTTGACCGTTCCCCGACCAGGGCTTCGCCGCCTCCACACCGTTTCCGGAGGACAGGAACGACACCGCATCCCCGAGCGTCCGAACGCCATAAGCGCTGACGCCGCCCGCCGAGGCCGCTTCAGCGGCGTTGCCCGCGGGCAGCACCAGGCGACGGAGCTCCCCGCAACGGGCTGCCTCCGCCATAGAGAGCGCGCCGCGCACGTCGCGCAGCCCGCCGTCGAGCGAGAGCTCTCCCACCACCGCCACGTCGTCGAGGTTCGCCGGCGGTACGACGCCCGAGGCCGCCAATATACCCAGCGCCATCGGCAGATCGAACGCCGGACCCTCCTTGCGGAGGTTGGCCGGCGCCAGGTTCACGATGACCTTCTTGGTCGGGAACTTGTAGCCGGAATTGGAGATCGCCACGCGGACCCGCTCCCGCGCCTCCTGCACGGCCGCATCCGGCAGCCCGACGATGGAGAACCCGGGCAACCCCGCGCTCACGTCCACCTCGACCTCGACCGGCAACGCGTCTATCCCGAACAAGCTCAAGCTCTTCACCCGGCATACCGGCATCAGGCCACGTCGCAATATGTCAGCGTGCCACCAACCACCCGTACCTCCGTTGCAAGTCTTCTCCCAAAGACCGCGCCAGTATAAAACTAGCCGGGCGTTTTTGTCTAGTATTTTATACCGTCGTATATTATTTTATACAAACGGCCAGTTAGAAGGCGTCTTGGATGTGTCGGGCGCGGGGGATCTTTCGGTCGGCGAGGATGCCTATGACGTCGAAGCGTACGGTCTCGTAGTCCGGGGTCTTTTCTTGGAGGTATTGTTCGGCCATCGAACGGACGGTGGCCTGTTTGCGTGGGGTTACGGCTTCCACGGGGTCTCCGAAGCCCGTCCCGTGGCGGAGCTTCACTTCCACGAAGATCAGGGTATCGCGGTCGCGTACTATGAGGTCGAGTTCTCCGTAGCGGGTGCGGTAGTTGCGCTCGATAAGCTCGTAACCCCGGCGCGTCAGGAGTCGGAGGGCGAGTTCTTCCCCCCGAGCCCCGGAGGATTGATTGCTCAGGCGCCGACCCCGGCGTAGGAGAGCCGGTGGACCCGGCAGGGACCCACCTCGGAGAGCGCGAGCTTGTGCACCGGCGTGCCGTAGCCGGCGTTCTTGTGGAAGCCGTAGGCGGCGTGGCTTTCGGCGAGGTGGCGCATCGCCCCGTCGCGCAAGACCTTCGCCACCACGCTCGCGGCGGCAACGGCGGCGCTTTGGGCGTCGGCCCGCGGCAGGCATTCGATGGCCGGTCCCAGCTTGAGGTTGCCGTCTGCGAGGCTACAGGCTGGTTCCAAGAGGTCGAGGGCGCGGGAGAGCGCCTCCCGGTTGGCACGGCCAAGGCCGTGGCGGTCGATCCACCAGGCCGGGAACGCCACGACGGAGACCGCTTCGGCGCGGGAGAGGACCTCGGGGAGCATGTTCTCGCGGCGGGTCGCGCTCAGGGCTTTGGAGTCGTTGAGGCCCGGGATCTCGACGGGATCCAGGATAACGGCCGCCGCGACCAGCGGGCCGGCCAGGGCGCCGCGTCCGGCCTCGTCGGCGCCGGCCAACGGGCCGCCGCGTTCGGAGGTCCAGGCCGCGTCAAAGGCGTAGAGGGAGCCTTCTGTGGACGAGGATCGGTCCTCTGCGGCGGTCCGGGCCAAGTGTTTTGGGGTTTAGCGGGCCTTCTTGACGCGGGCCTTCTTGCCGACCTTGTCGCGGATGTAGTAGAGCTTCGCGCGGCGGACGGCGCCGCGGCGGGAGACCTCTATCTCGGCGATCTTGGGCGAGTGGAGCGGGAAGATCCTCTCGACGTGCACGCCGAAGGAGTTTTTCCTGACGGTGAACGTCTCGTCGATGCCGCCGCCCTTGCGGGCGATGCACAGGCCCTCGAAGACCTGGATCCTCTCGCGGTTGCCCTCGATGACGCGGTAATGCACCTTGACGGTGTCGCCCGGCTTGAAGACGACATCCCGCTGCTGCAAGTTCTCACTGGTTATCATGCTGTTCTCCTCTCGTGGGTGTCCGAACGAACTTTCAGGGGGACCGGCGTCCGGTCCCCTTGGCCCGCGCGCGGCCGAGCGCCTCCCGCTCGCGCCAGGCGCGGATCTCCGCGTGATTGCCGGATAATAACACCTCGGGCACCGCCTCTCCATCCCAATCGGCCGGCCTCGTGTACATCGGCGGCCCCACAAAGTCGTCCCTGGAGAAAGATTCTCCGACCAGACTCTCCGCGTTCCCGAGCACCCCGCTCATGCGTCGGATCGCCGCGTCCGCCAGCGCCGCCGCCACGATCTCACCGCCCGAAAGCACGAAATCCCCGAGCGAGACGGCCTCCGTGCAAAGCTCCGTCCACACCCGCTCGTCCACCCCGCCGTAACGCCCGCAAACGATCGTCAGGTCCTCCCCACCCGCGACCTCCTCCACGTAACCCTGCGTAAGCCTGCGCCCCGCCGGCTCCGTGAGCACCACCCGCCGCCAAGAACGCACCTCGCGAGCCGGCACGCCGTAGACCTCCTCGAAGGCTCGGGCCACCACGTCCACCCGCACGACCATCCCGGCCCCGCCACCGTAAGGCATGTCGTCGATGCGTCCGCCGGGCGCGTAGTCCCGCAGGTCGAAGCTCCGGTAGCCCACCACGCCCCGCTCGATCGCCCGTCCGACCACGCCGACACGCAGCGCGGCATCCACCGCCGACGGGAACACACAGAAGACGTTGATGCTCTTCACGATGGGCTAGTCTTCTTCCGGCAGATGCACGGTGACGCTGCCGGACGGAATATCCAGTTCGGGCACGTGCTCCAGCGTGAACGGCACGAGGATGTCTTCGTCCCCGGCGCGGCGTACCACGAGCACTTCGTGGGCCCCGCTGTCGAAAGTCTCGGTTACCTCGCCGACGGTCTCGCCCGCTTCGTCTACCGCCGTTAGGCCCACCAAGTCCCCGACATAGACCTCGTCTTCTTCCGGGTCTTCGAGCTCCGCGCGTTCGAGGGAGAGGGTTTCGCCCCGAAGGGCCCCCACCTGGGACCTATCGTCCACCCCGTCCACGTCCACCAGAAAACCTTTCGGGGTCTCCCGAACCTGCGAGATGCGACGCCTAACGCCGGCGACGAGAGGCTCGATGCCCCTCCGAAGGTGGCGGCCCGAGCCCACAGCCCGGACCCTGACCGTCCCGCGCACGCCGTGCGGTCCCACGATGACGCCGATGGCTACCGGGTCGGAGAGCCCCGTCCGGGATGCGGGGGCCCCTCGATCATCGCCACGTTCGCCGCCGGGCGGGCGGTCTGGATTTTCCGACTCCCGACTCACTACTCTCTACTCTCGGGGAGGAGCGAAGCGACGACCTAGTCCAGGACCTCCACGCTGACGCGCTTGTCCAGCTTGACGGAGGCGGCTTTGACGACCGTCCGGATAGCGCGGATCGTGCGCCCGCCCCGGCCGATGACCTTGCCGATGTCGTCGTCGGCCACCCTGAGCTCCAGGTCCACGCGCGAGTCTTCCTCTGTGCCCGTGACCTCGACCCTGTCGGGCTCGTCCACTATCGGGCGGACGAGAAGGAGGAGCAGGTTCTCTAGTTTGTCCACGGCTGCCTAGAGGACGCCCTGGATCTTGAGCAGGTTGCGTACCTGGTCGGTGGGCTGGGCGCCCTTGCCGATCCAGGTTTTGGCCTTCTCCTCGTCGACCGTGATGGCCGAGGGCTCGGCCTGCGGGTCGTAGGTGCCGATCCTGTCGATGAACGCGCCGTCGCGTGGGCTGCGGGCGTCGGCGACGACTATCCTGTAGAAGGGGTTCCCCTTCGAGCCGTGCCTCGCGAGCCTGATCTTTACCGCCATACTCTCTCCTCTCGAACTTTCTACCTGCGTCCGGGCAACCCGGGCATCTTCGGCATCCCGCCGCCCTTGCCCATCTGCTTCATCATCTTCTGCATCTGGCCGAAGTCCTTGACCAGCTTCTGCACGTCCTGCTGGGTCGCCCCGGAACCACGCGCGATCCTACGCGCCCGGCTCGGGTTCTGCAACAACTTCGGGTTGCGGCGCTCCTTGACGGTCATCGAGGTTACCATGGCCTCGACCCTCGCGAGCTGGTTGTCGTCTATGTTGACGTCCTTGAGCTGCTTGCCGAGGCCCGGGATCATGCCGAGCAGGCCCGAGATCGGTCCCATCCGCTTGATCATCTGCATCTGCTTCAAAAAGTCCTCGAACGTAAACTTCCCGCTCATGAGCCGCTGCGCGTCGGCCTGCGCCTCCTCCCGGTCCATCTGCTGCTCGGCCTTCTCGATGAGCGTCATCACGTCGCCCATCCCGAGAATACGTCCCGCCATCCGGTCCGGGTAGAAGTAGTCGAACTCGCTCATCTTCTCGCCCTCGGACGCGAACCGCACCGGCCGATCCGTCACCGAGACGACCGAGAGCGCGGCCCCACCGCGGGCGTCACCGTCGAGCTTGGTCAAGACCATCCCGTCGAAGTCCGCGTACTCCTTGAAGGCCTGCGCGACGTCCACGGCGTTCTGGCCCGTCACCACGTCGAGGACGAGGAGGACCGAATGCGGGCGGGAGGCGCTCCGAACGCGCTTGATCTCCTCCATCATGTCCATGTCCACGACCTGCCTACCCGCCGTGTCCACGATGACGAAGTCGTAGCCGCCGTCCCTGGCTTCCCGGATGCCCCGCTCGGCGATCTCCTCCGGCTTCTGGTCCGTCCCCTCGGTGTAGACCGGGACGGAGAGCTCGCGTCCGATCTGCTGCAACTGGTCGATGGCCGCCGGCCGGTACGTGTCGCAGGCCACCAGGTACGGGTTCTTTCCAAGCTTCCGCACGAAGAGCGCGAGCTTGCCGGCCGTCGTGGTCTTGCCGTGGCCGTTGAGGCCGGCGAGCATGACGACCGTCGGCGGGCGGGAGGCGAAAGAGAGCTTGTGCGAGGTTCCGCCCATCAGGTTCGCCAACTCCTCGTTGACGATCTTGACGACCTGCTGGCCGGGACTCAAGGCCTTCGAGACGTCCGCTCCCGTCGCACGCTCGCGGACGTTGGAGACGAACTCCTTTACGACGCCGTAGTTGACGTCCGCCTCCAGGAGGGCCAGGCGGATCTCGCGGGTCACCTTCTTTACCTGGTCTTCGGTGAGGTTGCCGCTTCCGCGGACCCCGTCGAGGGCCTTGTTTAGTCTGTCGCCCAGGGTATCGAACATCTACAACTCTCCAAACAATGCTTCGGCGAACTCCCCGGCGTCGAAGGGGTGCAGGTCCTCGACCTTCTCGCCCACGGAGATCAACTTTATAGGTACACCCACCTCGTTGGCTATGGCGAGCGCGATGCCGCCCTTGGCCGTCCCGTCGAGCTTGGTCAGGATGATGCCCGTGAGCCCGGCGACCTCCTGGAACATCTTGGCCTGCCGCAGACCGTTCTGACCGGTCGTGGCGTCCACCGTCATAAGCACCTCGTGCGGCGCCCCCGGCATCTGCCGCCCGATGACCCGATGAACCTTATCGAGCTCGGCCATCAGGTTGACCTTTGTGTGCAACCGGCCCGCCGTATCTATGAGCAGCACATCCGTGCCGGCCTGTCTCGCGGCCTCTATCGACTCGTGCGCGACCGCCGCAGCATCGGCCCCGCGCTCCCGCGCCACGACCGGCGTGTTCGTCCGCTCGCCCCACTGCTGCAACTGCTCGATGGCCGCCGCCCGGAACGTGTCCCCGGCCGCGAACATCGTGCTGCCGGGAAGGAAACGCGACAGCTTGCCGATGGTCGTCGTCTTGCCCGTCCCGTTGACGCCGACCATCAGGATGACCGTGGGCTTGTGCGAGATGTCCAGCTCGACGGGCCCTTCGAGCATCCTCGTGGCGTGCTCGACCATGACCCGCTTGAGCTCCTTGCCGCTAGTGATGTTGCGCTGCAGGGCTTCTTGTTCCAGCTCCGCGACCAGCTTCGCCGTCGTCGGGACCCCGACGTCTGAGGAGACCAGGATCTCCTCGACCCTCTCCCAGAACTCCTCGTCGTCGGCATCCTTGAACTCCGCGACGGCGGCGTTTAGCTGGCCGGCGAAGGATTCCCGGCTCCGGGATAGACCCTGGCGCAACCGCCCGAACCAGCCGGTCGATTCCTGCTCCTCGGCGACCGCCGCAGCGTCCGGCTCGTCCTCGATGCTGGTCGGCTCTGGCAGCGCCTCCTCGACCTCTTCGGGGTCGGCCTCTTCCTCTACCTCCCAAGTATCTTCGGGTGAAGGCTCCGGCCGCCCGGCCTGGACCTCCTCAGCCGCCGGGACGTCCGCGACGGGTTCTTCCCGGGGCGGCCCTTCTTCGACGACTTCGTGCTCGAAGGTCTCGGGCTCGGACAGCGGGGGATCCGGAGCGACCACGGCACCGTCATCGGAACCCCCGCGCTCTGGAGCGCCCTCCGTCTCGGTGGCCGTTGGCTGCTGTTCGGGTTCGTCTTTGCTGCGTCTGAAAAAGTTACGCCACGAGCGCGCCATAGGCGACTTCTTACTCTCCCTGCAAACGTTTCGATACGACAGCGGTGGCCCCGGAAGCGTCCTGGACGACCCCGTAGAGCACGTCCGCCGCGGCCATCGTCCGCTTCTGGTGGGTGACCAGCAGGTACTGGCCGCCGGACCTGTTCGAGTCTACCACAGAGAGAAAACGCGCCAGGTTCACGTCGTCGAGCGCCGCCTCCGCCTCGTCCAGAATACAAAACGCCCCCGAGTGGTCTCCCGGACGGCTCAGAAAGATGCTGAACAGGAACGATAGCGCGAGCAGCGCCCGCTCCCCGCCGGATAACACCCGGAGCGGCCTCCAACCCTTCCGGCCCAGCCGCAGCCCGACCTCGACCCCCTCCTCCGACAACTCCAGCACCCCGGAAGCTCCGGCCAACATCCGAGGCACAATCTCCCCGAAAGCCCCCCGAACCCGCCGGAACGTCTCCGAGAACCGCTCCTCTATCTCCCGGTCCACCGAGTGTATTATGCGGTTGAGTTCGGTGGCGGCCTCTTCGGCGTCGGCGCGTTGGGCGGCGACGAACTCGTGGCGTTCGCGGAGGTCTTCTTCCTGGGAGAGTGCCAGGAGGTTTACGTCGCCGAAGCGTTTGAGCTTGCGGGCGAGGTCCTTGCGTTCGGAGTCGGTCTCTTTGGGGTGTTTTCTGGCCTCGATCTCCGCAGCTTCGAGGGAGCTGGCCCATTCGGTCCGGATCTCCTCGGCCGAACTCTCTGCGGCAACTTCGGCCCGCTCGACGTCTTCGGCGAGGCGCGCGGCCTCGGCGCGGGCGGTCGCCAGCTCCCCGGCGACCTCGACGGCCCGGCGCGCGAGGGCGGAGCGCTCCTCCGAGGTTTGGCGCTGGGATTCGGAGATCTCGGCCCGGACGCGGCGCAGCTCCGTCCTGCGGGCGCGCACCGCGGACAGAAGCTCTGTCGAGAGCGCGGCGGCCCTGCGGGCAAGGTCCGCCGCGCTGTCGCCCGCGAGCTCCGGTTGCGAGGCCTTCTCCAACCTGCCCGAGATGGCGGCGTGACGATTCTTGCCTTCGGCCGCCGCGGCCCGCAGCGAGCGAACGCGACCCTCGGATTCGTGGGCGGCGGCGCGGGCGGTCTCCGAGGCCTCGGCGGCGCGTTCGGAGGCTTCGCGGTCGCTGGCCGCGGTCTTCTCGGCTTCGGCGAGGGCCGACTCCGTCTCGGAGATCTTGCCGGACAGTTCGGCGGCGGTCTGCTCGCGTTCGAGGGAGCGACGGCGCGCGTTCGCGGCGGCCGTCAGGCGGCGTCGCGCCTCGGTCTCCAGGGCCGAGTGGGCGCGGGCGGCGCGTTCGGAGAGGCTTCGCAGCGCGCCGGTGGTCTCGGAGACGGCGCCCAGGCGGTCGGAGGCGGCCTGGACGGAGCCGCGCACGTCGTAGAGGGTCTCGCCGGGGCCGCCTTTCAGGGCTTCGAGGAGCTCCAACTCCGCGTCGAGGCGCGCTTCGCGGGCGAAGTTGCCGGGGTTGGAGCGCAGGCTGACGCTCGTGCGGGTCAGGCGGAGGCCGTCCGTCGTGACGGCGACGTGGCCGTTCAGGCGGGGGCCGTCGTTGGGTCGCTCGACCACGAAGATCCCGCCGAGCAGCCGGCCCACGGCCCCCGCGTATCGCCCGTCGAGGACCTCGACGCAGTCGAGGAGCGGCTTGCCGGGGGCGGTCCCGTTGGTCTCGACGGCCTCGGCGTCCAGGCGCAGGGCCACGGGCTCCGCCTCGGAGAGCATCTTCACGCCTTTGTCCAAGTTCTCGGCCAGGACGCCGGCGCCGTGCTCACCGAGCGCGGCTTCTACGGCGACCTCGTAGCCGGGACGCGCCCGGATCACTTCGTAGAGCCGCGTGCCGTCCGACTCAGGATTGGCGTCCCGCAGGGACCGGACCCGAGACTCCGAACGCCCGACGGCCGCCGAGAGCGCCCCGCGCCGACGGTTGACCTCGTCGAACAGGACCCCGGCCCGAGCGTGGGACGCGGTGATCCGGCCGGCCAACTCCCGCGTCTCCGCTCCGCGCTGGCGCGGTCCGCCGATCCGGCCGACCGCGTGGGACAACCGCTCCAGGTGGTCTTCGGAGACATCCGGCGGTCGGTCGATCGGCGCGAGACCCTCCAGCCGGGCGCGGAGGCCTTCCAGCACGCGCGCGGACCGCTGCCTCTCCCGCTCGGAGGCGGAGCTCTTCTTCGATGCCAGGTTCGAGGCCCGCTTGCGGTCCTCGGCCTCCGCGCGCCGCGTCGAACGCTCGGCCTCCAGTTCTTCGCCCTTCTTGTCTAGCTCTTCGAGGGTGCGGGAGGTCCGCGCCAGCTCGTCCCGCAGGCGCGAGACCGCGAGTCGGCGTTCCCCCTCGCGTCCCCTCCCGGCCTCCAGGCGCAGAAGCGTCCGGTCGGAGCGCAGGTTCTCCGCGCGCAGGTCCTCGGCGACGTCTTCCAGGGCCTCCGCACGACGCTCCGCCTCGCCGATGCGGGCCGTCAGTCCCCGCAGACGATCCTCGATCTCCTCGCCCTTCCCGGATAACGACCTCTCGACCCGGGCCAGCTCTTCGAGACGGTGGCGACCGTTCTGGAGTCGCTCGCGCAGGTCGCCGAGGCCGCGGGTCGCGACGCGATAGAGGTGGGCCAGGGAGAGCTCGCGAAAGCGGGACTCCAGCTTGCGGTACCGGCGGGCGGCCTCGGCCTCTACCTCGATCCTCCGCAACTGATTGGCGAGCTCTGTCTCCAGTTGCCGGCTCTTCTCCAATTGCGCGTCCGCCCGCTCCAGGCGCCGGCTCGCGGAGACGCGCCGGCGGCGGTACACTCCGAGGCCGGCGGCCTCCTCCAGCGCTTGACGGCAGGCGGCGGCCCCGCCGGCGACGATGGCGTCCACGGCGCCCTGGCGGAGGATGCTGTGGCGGCCGAGGCCCGCTTCGCCCGCCACGGCGCGCACGTCCGCCAGGCGGGAGCGGGAGCCGTTGATCCTGTACTCCGTGTCGCCCGAGCGGGAGATGCGGCGGGTGACGGAGACCTCCGAGTAGGGCAGCGAGATCTCCCCCGATGCGTTGTCGAAGACGAGGGTTACCTCGGCCGCGCTGGCGGCCGGCAGGGAGTCCGAGCCCGAGAAGATAAGATCCCCCATCGTCCCGGCCCGCAAGAGGCCCGGGCTCTGCTCCCCGAGCGCGAACAGCACGGCGTCCGTCACGTTGCTCTTGCCCGAACCGTTTGGGCCGACTATCGCGGTGATGCCGCCTTCCAGCGGCATCCTGACCGGCCGGGCGAAGGTCTTGAACCCCTTGATATAGATAGCCGAGAGCACTGAACACGCATTCTACGCAACTTTCACCAGGAAAGCACGCGGAAAAGTGCCGCAAACGGGGTTTCAGCCGCCGCGTTTCGTCCCCGGCGGGCTACGCGCCTACGTGGACCTCGACCTCCGCGCGCGGTACGGGCCGGATGCCCAGGATCTCCAGCGCGGCGCGGGCGGCGGTCTGCTCGCTGTCTTTTATGGAGGTTCCGTCGCCGGTGGCGACCTCGCGGCCGTCGACGGAGACGCCGGAGATGAAGCTCGGGCGATGGGCCGGTCCCTGTTTGGAGATCACGCGGTACGTCGGGCGCAGGCCGTCGGCCTGGAGCGTCTCCTGAAGCAAGGTCTTCCAGTCGCGGAGCTCGTCGGTGTCGACTTCGGAAGGGTTGAAGATCTCGTCCACCGTCCGCAGCACGAGGTCCCGGTCTATAAGGTATGCCGCCCCGATGATGGCCTCGACCGTGTCGGCGACGACCGAGTCGTTGATGACGGAGCTCTCTATCATCTCCTCGAGCCCCTCGCGCTTGCCGACGGTCGCCAAGAACGACTTGCGGACGAGGTGGGCCCGGATGCGGGTCAGGTCCCCTTCGAGGAGCTCGGGGTAGCCGCCGAAGACGAGCTCGGCGACGCGGTTGTTCAAGACCGAATCGCCCAGGAACTCCAGGCGGCCGTTGGATTCATAGGGGTCGGCGACGCTGGGGTGGGTGAGGGAACGCTGCTTCAGCGGGTCTGGCAGGATCGCTATGAGTTCCCTTATAGACATAACGCGCTCTATTCTACACTTGTGAACGCGACCACGACGTTGTGGCCTCCGAACCCCATCGAGTTAGAGATCGCCGCCTTCAGGTCGGGGGCCTCCGCGGCCTCCCCGACGACGTAGTTGAGCTCCTCGCAATCCTCCGCCAGGTTCTCCAGGTTGATCGTCGGCGGCAAAACCTTCTGTTTTATGGCGAGCGCGCACATGATGCCTTCCGTGGCGCCGACCGCGCCGAAGGAGTGGCCCGTCATGGACTTCGTGCCGGAGACCCTGGCGTGCGGCATGACCCGCTTGATCGCCTTGGTCTCAGGCCCGTCCCCGGTCGGCGTGGCGGTCGCGTGGGCGTTGACGTGCCCGACGTCCTCGGCGGTGATCCCCGAATCTTCCAGGGCCTTGTGCATGGCGCGCTCGACGCCGCGGCCCTGCTCGTCGGGGGCGGTCACGTGGTAGGCGTCCGTCGTGCGGCCGTAGCCGGCGACGGCGGCGATGGGCTCCACGCCGCGCCCTATGGCGTGTTCCTCGCTCTCCAGGATCACGGCGCCCGCGCCCTCGCTCATCACGAAGCCGTCGCGGCCCGAGTCGAAGGGGCGGCTCGCGCCCTTCGGGTCGTCGTTGTGGCGGCTGACCGCCCGGATCGCGCAGAAACCGGACATGCTCAGGGGCGTGATCGGGGCCTCAGAAGACCCGGCGATGACCACGTCCGCGTCGCCGCGACGGATCAGCTCCAGGCCCTCGGCTATCGCCTCGCCGCCGGTGGCGCAGGCGAGCACCGGGCACTGGCTGGATCCCGTCGCCCCGAGCAGGATGGCCAGCTGGCCGGCGGCCATGTTCGGCACCATCATGGTGATAAGAAACGGGCTCACGCGGCCCGGTCCGCGTTCGTGCAGCACGCGGTACTCGCGCTCCCAGGTCGAGAGGCCGCCGATGCCCGTGCCGAGCACGATGGCCACGCGTTCGGGTCGGCTCTGGATAACGTCCGAGATGCCGGCGTTCTCCGCCGCCTGCAGCCCCGCCGCGACCCCGAGTTGGGCGAAGCGGTCCATGCGGCGGGCCTGCTTCTTGGTCATGAAGTCCGTGGGGTCGAAGTCCGAGCATTCGCCGGCGATGCGCGAGGGGAACGGCTCGGGGTCGAACTGCGTGATCTCCCCGATCCCGCTCTTCCCGTGCAGCGCCGCGTCCCAGAAGTTCTCGACGCCGGTGCCTAAGGGCGTCACCGCCCCGGCGCCCGTTATGAGGGCGCGGCCCCGGCCGTTTGCGGGCGGGGCGGTCACGCCGCCTGGTGCTGGTCTACGTAGTCGACCGCTTCCTCGACCGTGGTGATCTTCTCGGCCTCCTCGTCCGGGATCTCCATCCCGAACTGCTCTTCGAGCTCCATGATGAGCTCCACGAGGTCGAGCGAGTCGGCCTCCAAATCCTCCCGAAAAGAGGCGTCGGCCGTCACGTCGCCCTCGTCCACCCCCAGCCGGTCGGCGGTTATCTCCTGTATTTTGGACAGAATCTCGTCGCGTTCCATAGCCGTCTCCTCTCGCGGTCTCCGTTTTAAGTTTTGCGAACCCTCTCCAAGCTAGCGCGTAGTGTAAACGTTTGGCCGGCTACTGCATAGTCATCCCGCCGTCCACCGCCAACGTCTGCCCCGTGACGTAACCCGCCCCCTCGCCCACCAGAAAAGCGACCGCGTCTGCGACCTCCTCCGGCTCCCCGAACCGGCCGGTGGGGGTCTGGGTCCGGATCTGGTCCTTTATCTTCTCCGACAGGCTCCCCGTGAGCTCCGTCTCGACGTAGCCGGGGGCGACGGCGTTCGCCGTGATCCCGCGCTGCGCCACCTCCCGCGCCACGCTCTTCGTGAACCCGATGATGCCAGCCTTGGACGCCGCGTAGTTGGCCTGCCCGGCGTTCCCGACGAGCCCGACGACCGAGGAGACGTTGACGATCCGGCCCCACCGCGCCCGCACCATCGGCCGGATCGCCGCCCGCGTACACAGATAAGTCCCCTTCAAGTTCGTCCGCACGACGTCGTCGAACTCGTCCTCTTTCATCCGCATCATCAAATTGTCCCGCGTCACGCCCGCATTGTTGACCACGATGTCTATGCGTCCGAAGGCCTCGTTTGCGCCCTTGAACAGCGCCTCCACGTCGCCGGGCTCTGCTACATCGCCCTTGAACAGCTCGCACCGGCGGCCGATCCCCCGTATCTCTTCGGCGACCTCCTCGGCCGCCGCATCGTTGGAGCGGTAGGAGATGGCGACGTCTGCCCCTTCATTCGCCAGGCGCACGGCTATGGAGCGACCGATGCCGCGACCGCCGCCGGTGACGAGCGCCACCCGGCCCTCGGAGATCATTCGACCTCCTTCGTGTCGGCGAAGGCGAACATCAGCTCGGCCTCGCACACGCGCTCGCCGCCGACAGTGGCCCTGGCCTTGCCGCGTCCGATCGAGCCCTTTAAGCGCACGATCTCGACCTCCATCGTCAGCGTATCCCCCGGCAACACCTGCCGCCGGAACCGAACCCCATCTATACCGGCGAAAAGCGCGAGCTTGTCCTTGTGCGCCCCGCCCGCCATGACACCTACCGCCCCGACCTGCGCCATCGCCTCGATGATGAGCACGCCAGGCATCACCGGATAGTCCGGGAAGTGTCCCTGGAAGAACGGCTCGTTCTGGGTAACGTTCTTGACGCCGACGGCGCGCACGCCGGGCTCCAGCTCGTCGATCCTGTCCACCAACAGGAAAGGGTAACGGTGCGGGATCAGGTCCCGTATCGCCGCCGGGCCGAGCGGCGCCTTCAAGACAACGCCTCCGAACCGGCCACACCCTTTACGTCTTTTCTCTTGAAGTCCCGCAGCATCCGCGTCAGCGTCCCGTCCTCCCCCGCCTCGAAAATCTCCGTAACACCCATCTCGAAGAACCGCCCCATCACCGCCGTCCAGCGCACGGGGAGCAGCATCTGGGCCCGCAGCGCCGCCCGGACCTTCCCCGCCGTGTCAAGCACCATTCCATCGCTTGCCCCGACCATCGGAAGCTTCGGCTCTCTGAAATCGACCCCGTCCACCAGCGACTCCATCTCCCGCGCGGCCCCCTCCATCAGCGGCGAGTGGAACGCCCCCACGACGCCCAACTTGACCGTCCTGCCGCGGAGCTTCGACGCTACATCATCCAGCGCCGATTCCTCGCCGGAGATGACCGTCTGCCGGGGCGTGTTGAAGTTCGCGGCCACGACCACGCCCTCCGCCTCCGACACGACCCGTTCGACCTCATCGGGGTCGGTCCCGATCAGGGCGACCATGCCCCCAGGGTTCTTCCGCGAAGCCTCGCTCATCATCCGGTCCCGCCCCACCACCAGCCGCACGGCATCTTCGAGGCCCAGGCTGCCGGCGGCGTGGGCCGCGGCGTACTCGCCGAGCGAGTGCCCGGCCACGACGTCCGGGACTATGCCCGCGTCGCGCAGCCTGTAGAACAGGTTCACCGAGCCCGCGAAGACCCCGAGCTGGTACGGCGTCTCTCCGCCCCCGACCTCCCGGGCCACCGCGTCCCCCACCCCGCCCGAAACGTCGCCGCCGACCGTCCCCTGGCCGGGGAAGACCACCGCCCGCTAGTCCC
>CAXUFZ010000048.1:0-15370 GCA_964250345.1 uncultured Rubrobacteraceae bacterium | reverse complement strand
CTCCAGCTCCGCGGCAAGCTGCTCTTCGGGCACCTCCGTACCGGTAAATTCCCCGGTCGAAGCCTCGACGACGGCGAGGCCGGCCATACCGTCCCGGACGACGAAAGCGGCGAGGTAGTTCGCCCGCCCGGACGAGAGGACGTTGTCTTCGATGACCGTGCCCGGCGTGAGTATCCTGGTGACCTCGCGCGTGAACTGTTTGGGCTTGGTCGGGTGCTGGCGCTGCTCGGCGACGGCGACGGAGTGCCCTTTTCTCAGCAGCGTCGCTGTGTGCTCCTGGAGCGCGTGCCCGGGGACGCCGGCCAAAGGCACGCGGCCACCTTCGTACCCGGCGGCCTCGCGGCTCGTCAGCCGGATCGAGAGGGCCTGCGAGATCTTCTTGGCGTCCTCCTCGAACGTCTCGAAGAACGTCCCCACCTGATAGAAGAGTATGGTTCCCGGGGGTAGCTGCGCCTTCAGTTCTGCGTAACGTCCGAGCATGGGGCTATTCTACGGGGACACCCCCCGTTCGTCAGCCCCGAAACGCACCCCGCGGCGGTCCGCGGACCCGAACGCAATCTTTAGAGAAATTCCGCGCCCCTGCTCTTGACCCTCACGCAACGTCAGGGTCTACCGTCACCTGGACGAACCGTACACCCGGCGCCCGCAGGCCCAGAGTCGAAGGAGAAGGCGAGATGAACGTATCCAGTCCAGGCGGCATGTTCCAGGTCCCGGACCCGCGCGACCTCCTGAGCCGCGCCTGGTCCTTCAGCCGGCCGCTGACGTTCGTGGGCCTGGCGATGCTGGCGACGCTGGCGGCGACGGCGGTCGGGGTTCTCCTGGACCCGCGCGTCATAACCGGCGCGCCAGCCTGGCTCAAGCCGGCGAAGTTCGCGGTCTCCATCTCGATCTACTGCTTCACCCTCCTCTGGCTGCTGACCTTCGTGCGGGGACGACCGCGCCTCGTCGGCCTCATCGCCTGGACCACGGCCATAGCACTCTTCGTGGAGGAGATCATCATCGCCGGCCAGGTGGCACGCGGCACCACGAGCCACTTCAACGTCGCCACGCCCTTCGACGCCGCGCTGTTCAGGGCCATGGCCGTCTTCGTTGTGATGGTGTGGGTCGCGAACCTCTTGACCATCGTCCTGCTGCTCTTGCAGCGCCTGCCGGACCGTACCTTCGCGTGGTCTTTGAGGCTCGGGCTGATCGTCTCGTTCGTCGGCATGGGCGTCGCCTTCCTCATGACCACCACCACGCCGGAGCAGCTCGCGGCGAGCGAGGCCGGCGAGCGGCTGCTCGTCTCCGGCGCCCACGCCGTCGGGGTGGCGGACGGCGGGCCGGGGCTCCCGATCACCGGCTGGAGCACCGCGGGCGGCGACCTGCGCGTGGCCCACTTCGTCGGGCTGCACGCGCTGCAGGTCCTGCCCCTCGCCGGCTGGCTCCTCTCCGCGTTCGGCGCCGGCCGGCTCGGGCCGCGGAGCCGCCTGGGGCTCGTCCTAGTCTCCGGCCTGACATACCTCGGACTCGTGCTGCTCCTCACCTGGCAGGCGCTGCGCGGCCAGTCCGTCATAGCGCCGGACGCGACCACGCTCGGCGCCTTCTTCGCGCTTCTGGCCGTCGCCGGGGCCCTCGCGTCCGTGATGGTGATCGGCGGTCGGCGCGGGACGCCGGAAGCGGGGGGTTGAGCCGTGATCGAGACGATTTTCTCGTTGAGCACGGCCGTCGTGGTGCCGTTCTGGGCCCTGATGATCCTGCTCCCGCGCTGGCGCGTCACGCGTTTCGTCCTGTCCTCGCCCTGGGTCATCGTGCCGGCCGCCGTCCTGTACGCCATCGTCTTGCTGCCGCGGGTCGGCCCGTTGGTCGACGCCTTCGACTCCGCGGCGAGTTTGGCGGCGCTGCTCGGCACGCCGGCGGGGGCCACCCTCGTCTGGGCCCACCTGCTCGCTTCGGACCTCTTTATCGGGCGCTGGGAGTACCTCGACAGCCGCGAGCGTGGGATAAGCGGCTGGATCATGGCCCCCATCCTCTTCCTGCAGTTTATGCTCGGCCACCTCGCCATCCTTATCTACCTCGTCCTGCGAACGGTCCTCTCCGCCCGCCGCGGGCAGAAGACCCGCGCAGCCGCCGCGCCGTGAGCACCACGCCGTGAGGGAGGGTTCCGGGCGCGGAGACGTCCGGTGGCGGGGCCCGTACCGTAAGATGTGTCGGCGGGGAGAGGTCCCCGAAGCATCACTTACAGGAGATGGCTTGTGCTCAAGATCGGGGATTTCTCACAGCTCGGGCGGGTGTCGGTGCGGACGCTGCACCACTACGACGAGCGCGGGCTCCTGAAGCCCGCCGAGATAGACGACTGGACCGGGTACCGCTTCTACTCCGTCGAGCAGTTGCCGCGCCTGAACCGTATTCTGGCGCTCAAGGACCTGGGTTTCTCGCTCGACCAGATAGGGCGTCTTGTCTCCAACGACGTGCCCGCCGAACAACTGCGCGGGATGCTGACCCTGAAGCAGGCCGAGATAGAGCGCCAGCTCACCGACGGCCGAACGCGCCTGATGCGCGTCGAGGCCCGCCTCCGGCAGATCGAGGGCGAAGGCGAACCCTCCCCCTACGAGGTCGTCCTCAAGAAGACGGCGCCGCAAACCGTCGCCTCCGCCCACGCCGTCGTGCCTACGATGGCCGACGTGGCCCGCTACCGCTGCGACCTCTACGAAACCGTCTACGGCTGGCTGGAAGAGACCGGCGGAGAACAAACCGGGCCCGAGCTCGCCCTGTACCACAACGACGCCTACACCGAAGAGAACATGGAGATGGAGGCGGCGCTGCCGGTGCGCAAGGGCCAAGGACCGGCCGAAGATGCGGTCCGGGTCTACGAGCTGCCGGCCGTGCCGGAGATGGCGAGCGCGACGTTCGAGGGCGAGGATATCTGGGACATACCGGGGGCGGTGGCCGCGCTGTTCGCGTGGGCGGGGGAGAACGGATATTCCTCGGCCGGGCCCATGCGCGAGGTCCACCACTTCGGCCGCGAGCTCGACCACGAAGACCATACGTCGCTCGTCATGGAGATCCAACTCCCCGTCGAAAAACGGTAGCGGACGCCCGGTACGGGGCCGGCAAGATCCCCAAAGTCCCGCGCGTCCCGAACACGGGCTCCGGCAAACATGCCCAAAAAGGGTCCCCGGAAGAATTTTTCGAGAAGACCGATTTTTTCCTTGACCCTCACACTGCGTAAGGGCCCATCCTCTTCCCCAGACGGTCAAACGGACTCGGAAGGAGAGGATCATGGTCGCAATCGCCGGAACCGAAACGGGGGCGGAGGAGAAGAAGGGGACCGGCCTCTACCGGGCCACCGTCTCGCTGCTCCTCCTCCAGCCAGTCCTGATGTTTATCGCGTTCTTCGTCTTGAGCTCAGCCATAAACTGGCCGGCGAGCCTGGACGAGCCCGCGAGCGTGAACCTGCCGCTGATCGTCGAGGAGCGGGGCGCCGTGGTCTTCGGCTACGGGAGCTACTTTCTGTACTCGCTGCTCATCCTCCCGCTCTCGGTGGCGCTCTACTTCGCGCTCAAGGGCCGCGAGGCCTCGCCGCTGTTGGCCGTGGCGGCGTCGTTCGGCGTGATCTCCGCGCTGGCGAGGGTGCTCGGGATCGGCCGCTGGCTCTTCCTGATGCCGCTTCTCGCGGAGACGTACCTGGACCCGACCTCGGGCGAAGCCACCCGCGCGGCCGTCGAGGTCGCCTACGCCGCCTTCAACGAGTACGCGGGCGGGGTCGGGGAGATCGTCGGCGTCTCGCTCACCGGCGCCCTGTGGGTCGGGCTGACCTCGATAGCCCTGCTCCGCTCGGAACGGTTCCCGTCCTGGCCCGGACTCCTCGGCCTGCCCGCGGCCGGGATACTGATGATGGGCTTGTCGCCGATCTTCGGCGTGGACCCCGGGGCGCTGGTCACCGTGCTCGGTGTCAACGTCTACCTGGTCTGGACCGTCGTCCTCGCCGCCGTTCTGCTCCGCTCCCGCCGGTCCGCCCGGCGGATGGCGTAGGGAGGCGCGCCGTGGCTTACGCGGGCAAGGTTGTAGAGAGCCCGGATACCAGGCTCGTCTTCCTGAAGACGGCCGCCGACACGGACGGGAGGCTCTTGCGCTTCGAGCAGGTCGTGCAGAGAGACCACGCGCCGGTCCCGGCCCACATCCACCCCAGGCAGGAGGAACGGTTCCGGGTCCTCTCGGGCAGGATGGGCGTAGAATCCGGCGGGCGGGGGCAGGTTCTGGAGGCGGGAGAGGAGATCTCGGTGCCACCGGGGACCCCGCACACGTTCTGGAACGCGGGCGACGGGGAGTTGCGCCACACGGTCGAGCTCAGGCCGGCGCTGAAGTCTGAGGAGTTTTTCGAGACGATCTTCGGGCTGCAACGCGACGGGAGGCTTGTCGCCGGCCGGCCCCCCAACCCGCTCATGATGGCCCCGGTCGTCGTCGAGCACGGGAACTGGCTCGCGGGGCCGCCGGTGTTCTTGCAGAGGCTGGTCTTCCCGGTTCTGGCCGGGCTCGGGCGCCTGTTCGGCCACAAGGCCAGCTACCCGGAGTACATTAACGACCGAAAGGATCCGGAGATGAAACAGAAGCAAGCGCTCCTCACGGCGGTAGGCGGGCCGGAGGTGCTCGAGGTCGTCGAGCGCGGCGTGCCGGAGCCCGACTCCGGCGAGGTTCGGGTGAAGGTGCTGGCCAGCGGCGTGGCCTTCGCCGACGTCCTGATGCGCCGCGGCAAGTACCCCGGCGTGCCCAAACCGCCCTTCACCCCCGGCTACGACGTCGTCGGCGAGGTCGAGGAGCTCGGGGCCGGTGTCTCGGGGGTCGGGACGAGGGTCGCGGCGCTCACCCAGATCGGGGGCAACGCCCAGAGCGTCGTCGTGCCGGCCGAAGAACTCGTCCCCGTTCCTGACGGCGTCGACGCCGCCGAGGCCGCCAGCCTGACGCTCAACTACGTCACCGCCTACCAGATGCTCTACCGCGTGGCGAAGGTGGAGCCGGGGGAGCGCGTCCTGGTACACGGGGCGGCCGGGGGCGTGGGGACCGCAATGCTGCAGTTGGGCCGTCTCCAAGGTCTGGAGACGTACGGCACGGCCTCTTCGGGCAAGCACGACCTCGTCTCCGGCCTCGGCGCCACCCCTATCGACTACAAGGCCGAGGACTTCGTGCAGCGGACGATGTCCCTGACCGGCGACGGCGTGGACGCGGTCTTCGACCCCATAGGCGGCGGCCACCTCGCGCGCTCCTGGAGGACGCTGCGCCGGGGCGGGCGGCTGGTCGGGTACGGCGCGGCCTCGACCATAGACACCGGCGGCCTCGCCACCGCGGGCATCCTGGCGGGTACCCTCGGCCGGATAACGCTCTGGAACGCGCTGCCCAACGGCAAGAAGGCCGGCTTTTACGCCATCCTGAGCTTCAAGAAGAGGCACCCGGAGGCCTTCAAAGAAGACCTCTCGCTGCTGCTCGGGCTGCTGGCGGAGGGGAGCATCGAACCCGTCATCGCCGAACGCCTGCCGCTGGAGGGCGTCGCGCGGGCCCACGAACTGATGGAGAGCGCCGGCGTCCGCGGCAAGATCCTGCTCCTCCCCAACGGCTGAGGCTCAGGCCCGGCGCACCGCGAAGGAGAGGATGCCCGCGCTCGCCAGCAGGAGCAGGGCGGCGAACGGCAGGACGCTCGCGCCCCCCGTGCCTGGCATCGGTTCGGCGGCCTCGATGACGCCGGCGGCGACCCGGTCGCCGGACATGCCGGGCCCGGTCTGCGGGTCATCGTTCGTGCGGTAGTTGTCGGTCATCGCGTGGACGATCAGGGCGCTGCCGTCGGAGTCCAAAATGGAATTCGGGCCGGGCGAGAGCGTGACGCGGTCGTTGACGTACTCGTAGGTCGCGGTGCCGTTTTCCCCTACCGGGATGTTCTCCAGGTCGCCGGCGTGGGGGCCGTTGGGGTTGTCGAAGCCGTGCTCGGCGCCGGTGGGGTTGAAGTGGTCGCCGGCCGACTCGAAGTCCTGGCGGCTGAGGTCCGCCTTCTGGTGGATGTGGAGGCCGTGCGTGCCGGGCGGGACGTTGGCGCTGATCCGGACGTGGATCACCACCCCTTCGGACGTCTCGGCGAAGTCCGCGGTCCCCACGGCCCGTCCCTCGCCGGTCCTGAGCTCCGCCGTCGCCGCGGTCTGCCCCTGGGCCAACGCCGGACCGGCGCCCAAAGCCACCACCAAAGCCCCGAACAACACGAGCATGATCGTCCTTGCGTCCCTCACGGTCTGCCCCTCTCCGCTCGCCCTCCGGCGACCCTACGCCGCGCCGCCTGTCGAGACATTGTAACCGCGGCCGGTGGAACGCCGCCCGGCCGGGGCTGTAAAGTACGCCCGTGAACGACGCGGACCCCCGACTCTCGAAGCTGATCCTGGCGTACGCCATCCTGGGGACCGCCGCGAACCTCGCCTCCTCCGTCCGGCGCCTGGGCGCAAGCCGGGCGCTCGTCCTCCTCGTGCTCGGCGCCGGCCTCCCGGCGGCGGGCGAGCTGCTCGCGACGGGTCCCCTGAAGCTCCTGCGCCACCGCGCGCGCCCCCGGGTCGCGGGCGTGCCCGTCGCCATCGTGTTTGGCTGGTACTGCGCCATCTCCGGCTCCTTGGCGGTTGCGGAGCGGTTCCTGGACCGGATGCCCCTAGACGCCGCCGGCCGCCGAAAAGCTCTTCCGCCGGTCGCCGCGCTGGTCGGGGCGAGCCTCGACCTCGTCCTGGACCCCGCCGGCCTCGACGCCGGGCTGTGGGAGTGGAACCTCGACGGGTTCTACGCCCCCGACGTCGAGGGGCCCAACGGCCGGAGCGGCGTGCCGCTCGTCAACTTTCTCGGCTGGCTCGCGCTCGTAGGCGGAGCGGCTTACCTCCACGGCCGGACCCCGGGGCGCGACGCCGACGGGTGGCCTGAGCCTGGCCGGCTCCCCGTGCTGGTCCTGCTGCCGTACTACCTGGCGGCGGTGGCGTGGGCGGTAAAGGAACGGAGGTTCCGGTACCTCGTCTACTCCGCCGCGTTCCCCGCCGCGGTGCTCGCGGGGACGGCGCGGGGGTAGCCTCGCCGGTAAACCGGTCATCTCCTCGTCCTCTCCCCCGACGTACGCTACAGGATGGCTACCATGGCGCCCGCCACGAACAACAGGTAGAAGGCCCCGCAGGCCATCAGGTGCCCCGCCCGCAGCTTGCCCGTACGCCTGAGCACCAGGTAGACCAGGGCGCCGGAGACCAGGCCCAGCGCCACGGCGAACAGGTCGAGCGGCTGCAGGCTCCAGGGCGTGAACAGGATGCCGAACGTCACCGGGATCGTGCTCTGGAACATCATCGCGCCCGTCATGTTGCCCAAGGCCAGCGTGTCCTTGCCGTCGGCGATCCAGAAGACCGAGTTGAACTTCTCCGGCAGCTCCGTGGCGAGCGGCGCCAGGATCAGGGCTATCAAACCGGCCGGAAGCCCTAACCCTTCGGCCGCGTGCTCCACGGCGTCCACGAAGAAGTGCGCCCCGACGACGATGAGCGCCAGGCTCGCCACCGTCTGGAAGACGACCGCCGGGAGGGGCGGGTCCTGGCGACGCGGCATGAACAGGAGCCTCTCCGGGACGTCCTCCAGGTGCGCGCCGGAGACGAGCGTGCGCCGGACGTAGAGCGCGTAGCCGAAGACCAGGAAGAGCGCGACGACGACCTTCGCGAAAAACGGCAGGGGGAAGAGCCCCGCGGCGGCGGCGATGGCGAAGAAGACCAGGAACGAGCCGATGTCGCGGCCGATGATCCCGCCGTCCACGCTCAACTCCGCGCCCCGGTCCCTCCGCCGCCGGAAGACCAGGGCCGAGGCGCCGACCACGAAGAGGGCGAGCGTCGCCAGCATGAATGGGGCACCCAGGATGGCCCCGACGCCTATCTCCGCGCCCTCTCCCGGCGCCGCGCCGGCGACGATGGGCTCCAGGATGGCGACGACCGCGATCATGCTCTCCGGCAACGCCGTCCCCACGGCCGCGAGCAGACTCCCCACAGCCCCCTGCCGCATCCCCAGCCTTCCACCCAAAATCTCGACCGCGTTCGTGAAGAAGGCCGCGCCCACCAGGATAACGACCAGGGCGATCCCGAACTCTAGTATCGTAAACATTCTAGACCCCCACGCCTTTCGGTCCCCCGCCCCGCGTCCTCCAGAGGGAGGCCAGGATCGAGCCCGTCACCACGACGGCGATGAAGGGCAACGAGACCCAGATCGGGACCTTCGCGTCGAAGAGGCCCGAGTAGATGAACTTGGAGCCGACGAAGATGAGGACCACGGCGAGCCCGAGGCTCAGGTAGACGAAGCGGTCCATCATGCCGGCGAGCATGAAGTAGAGGGGGCGCAGGCCCAGGACCGCGAACGCGTTGGCGCTCCACACGACGAAAGCGCTCGACGTTATGGCGAAGATCGCCGGTATCGAGTCCACCGCGAAGACCACGTCCGTCGTCCCGACCATGATGATGACCGCCAGGAGCGGCGTCGCCACGAGCTTGCCCGCGTGGCGGACGAAGAACCGCTCGCCCGCGAAGTCCCTCGTCATGGGTACCACGCGCCGGACCACGCGCAGGATGGGGTTGCGTTCGGGATGGACCTCGGTGTCGCGGTGGAGGGCCATGCGGATGCCCGTGTAGATCAAGAACACCCCGAACACGTAGACCATCCAGCCGTAGCGGTCGAGCAGCTCCGCGCCGACGGCGATAAAGAAGCCGCGCAGGATCAGGGCTCCGACGATGCCCCACAGGAGCACCCTGTACTGGTACCGGGACGGCACGGCGAAGTAGGAGAAGATCAGGGCGAAGACGAAGACGTTGTCCACCGACAAGCTCTTCTCGACGAGGTAGCCGGCGAAGTACTCGCCGCCCCGCCCGGGCCCCGCCGCGACGAAGACCGCGACGCCGAAGAGGAGCGCCAGCCCGATCCAGAAGACGCTCAACATCGTCGCCTGACGGAAACTGATCTCGCGCGCCCCCCGCCCCAAGACCAGCAAGTCCAACACCAGCAGAACGACGATGAGGGCCGTGAACCCGACCCAGGCCCACAGGGGAAACGCGCTCAACGGGTCACCGACCCGCGACAGATCCTACCGGGCGGCCCCTGCAACCGCGCGCACGACCGTGCTTCGGACGACATAGCCCATCTCCTTCCGAGACGGACCGCGGAGACACCGACGGCGACCGCGGCCAGGTTTTCACACCTGGTCTCGCCCGCCGCGCGAGGGCGCGACTGCCCGGCCGGGAACCTCGGGCTCCGTACTGTCGGCCGGGACCACCCGTCCAGGACGGGCGGCTACTCCCCAATGGCAACCAGTTTACTTAACAAGCTCCGTGTCGTCAACGCGTCGCTGTACGCGGGTCCCGAAAGCGGGTAACTTACCCGGTAGACCACCCCGAGGAGGACGTTTGGGCCCGAAGCCGGTGATACTGGACGTCGACCCCGGCCACGACGACGCCGTGGCGATCATGCTGGCCTGCGGCTCGCCGGGCCTGGACGTGCTCGCCGTGACGACCGTCGCCGGGAACGTGTCCCTCGACAAGACCACGCGCAACGCGCTGCGGGTGCTGTCCCTGATCGGGCGCGCGGACGTCCCCGTCGCCGCCGGGGCCTCGCGACCGCTGGAGCGCGAGCTCCGCACCGCCGAGAACATCCACGGCGAGAGCGGGATGGACGGGCCGCCGATCCCGGAGGCCGCCTTCGGCCCCGACGATCGGGACGCCGTCGAGTTGATAGCCGACAAGCTTCGAGGTTCGGACGGGCCCGTGACCCTCATCCCGGTCGGGCCGCTCACCAACATCGCCACCTTTCTCCGCGAGTACCCGGACCTCACGGACCGCATCGAACGCGTCTCCATCATGGGCGGGAGCATCGGCCTCGGCAACACGACGCCGGCGGCGGAGTTCAACATCTACGTGGACCCGGAGGCCGCCCGCGAGGTCTTCGATTCCGGGCTGCGGATCACCATGTGCGGCCTCGACGTGACGCACCAGGCCGGCGCCGGCCGGGCCGAGCGGGAACGCCTGCGCGGCATCGGCAGCGTCGGCGGGACGGTCGCGGGCTTCCTGGAGTTCTTCGCCACCGCCTACGAGGAGACCTTCGGCTTCGACGCCCCGCCCCTTCACGATCCCGTCGCCGTGGCCGCCGTCCTCAACCCTGGCCTACTCCGGACGCGCCCGATGCGCGTGGACGTCGAGTGCGAAAGCGACCTCACCCGCGGCGAGACCGTCTGCGACTACCACGGCGTCGTGGGCAAACCCCCAAACGCTGACGTCGGCGTCGGGTTGGATCGGGAAGGGTTCTTCGAGACGTTGTACGAGTCATTGGGTCGGTTGTAGGAGATACCTGTGGCGCGGGCGGGTTTGAAACCCGCCCCTACAAAGGGGGTTGGGCCAACGTTGCGGTTCGCGTTGTCGGGGTCGTGCGTTGGCGTCCACGATCCGACCGGCGGCTAACCTTCTCCCCGGCGCGCCTCGCGGAGCGACCTGACGACGAAGGCGTCGAACTTCGCGAAAGCGGGCACGTCCCCGGGGGAGAAGCTGAGCTCGGAGTGGTCGATGGCCGCCGTCAGGGTGACGCGGCGGCCGGGCGCGATGCGTTGCAGCTCATAAGATTCGGAGGCGGGGAAGTATTTGTCTTGGGGGCCGGTGGCGACCTCGACCGGAGCCCGGATGCGCCCGTTCCCGGCCAGCGGGGAGAAGGTTTCGAGGTCCGCGCGCACCTCCTCGGGCAGTGAGCCGTACAGCCCGTCGAAGTGATCCGGGTCCCTGTTGGCGAGCAGGGAGACGACGCTCTTCGCCCCCGGTCCGAGGTCGTCCGTTGGGCGAGAGCGTAGGTCTGAGAGCGGGTTCGGCGCGTCCCTGTCGACGTCTTCGAGCCCGTTCGAGAGGGTCGTCCGGTCCTCGCCGGGTGGGAGGGCGGCGACGAGGGAGCGGGCGACGACGTAGGAGAGGAAGGGGTCGGCCTCGTAGCGGGCGAGGTCCCCGTCGTTTTGGCGGTAGTGGCGGGTGGTGGCTACGCCCAGGACGGTGCGGATGTCCGAGTAGGGCGCGACGCCGGCCACGACGGAGAGCCGGCCGCGCAGGGCACGTTCCTCGGCGGCGAGGAGCGAGAGCGTGGCGCCGGTCGAGACGCCGACCAGGGCGACCTCGCCGTCTTCGGCGTCCGGCCGCTCCGACACGGCCCGGGCGACCTGTGTCGTCTCGGCGACGGTCCTGGGCGTGATCTCATCCTCCGTCAAACCCGGCAAATCGGGCACGACGGCCAGGTATCCGGCCCGCGCGAAGCCCCCGGCCAGCTCCCGCACCTCGGGCAGCTTCCTGCCCTCCGGTATCGTCCCGTTCACGAAGAACACCGCCGGCCACGGCCCCTCCCCGGCGGGCCGCACCACCAGGCTCGGGTTTCCGGCGACGGGCGCGTCTTCGAAGCGCGGCTCGCCGCTGACGGCCTCGACCGTGGGCGTCAGGACCGGGGCGTCGAGGACGGAGGAGATCACGACGACGGCCCGCGCCTGCGCGTCCACCCACGACCAGAAGAGGACGAGCAGCCCGGCGACGGCCGCGAGCAGCGCGAGCAAGACGACGCGCCGGGCCCCCTTGCCGGCGCCCTTGTCCGTAAGCCTCCTACCCTGCACGGCTCCTCCAGCCGGAGACGTCCCCCACACCGTAAGAATGCAACGTGGACCCGCGCCTGTCTACGTGTCCGTCAGACGCGTTCGAGGGGGCGGTGCGGTCCCCCGGGCAGCTCGACGCTGACGGGGTCGCCGGGGCTGACCACGCCGCCGGTGAGGACGACGCACATTACGCCGGCCTTGCGGACGAGGTTGCCCCCTTCGTCGCGGTCGAGGACGGTCTGCATCAGGCCGGGTTGGAAGTCGTTGAGTTGCTTGCAGGGGTTGCGGAGGCCCGTTACCTCTACCAACGCCTCGTCTCCTAAGCGCAGTTTCGCGCCGGTCGGCAGGGCGAGCAGGTCTATGCCGCGGGTGGTGACGTTCTCGCCCATCTGGCCGGGGGCGACGGGGAAACCGGAGGCGTTCAGTTCGTCGTGGAGCTCGGCGTGTAGGAGGTGCACCTGGCGCAGGTTTGGCTGGGTGGGGTCTTGCCTGACGCGGGAGCGGTGCTTGACGGTCGCGCCCATGTGCGCGTCGCCCTCGACGCCGAGCCCGGCCAGAAGCCGAATGCTGCCCTGGCCGGGCTTGCCGAACGTGTGCCCCGCGCTGCGGCTTACGGCCGTCACCGTGCCGGTCAACCCTCGCTCCTCCCGTAGATTGGGCAGTCACCCCGAAGCATACCGGAAGGCGGCCTATCCGACGGCCAGGGCCACTATGCCGGGGACCGTGCGGAAGGAGTCGGCCGGGCGTCACCCTCGGCCAGCAGGCCCCCGCAGAGCAGCGTGCCGATGAGGATGCAGATCCCCCTCGCCGAGGCCGCGCGGCTCGGCACCGCGAGGCACAGCGTCTCGCCCGCGCCTACCGACCGTGCCGTCCGGGAGAGCGGGCTGGACCCTGGCGAAAACTCTGTGAGCCCTTTCCGGAGTCGGGCTCGGGGGACGCGCCTGTTACGCGGCGGGCGTCTGCTGGGCAGACATCATCTTTTGGGCGTCTGCGGTCTGGTCCGGGGGCGGGGCCTGGACGTTCACGGGCGTGCCGAAGTCGTAGTACTCGGCGACCATGTCCATCCGCATCTTTCCGCCCTCCGGTATCCCGGGGGAGGCCTGGCCCTCGGGCGGGGTCATCGTCATGGTCATGGCGAAACGGCGGACGCGGTTCTGGTCGTCGAGCCACGTCTGCACGGGCACCTCCCTCATCCCGGTCTGGCGTACCAGCTCGTCGTACGCTTTTTGCGCCTCGCCGCCCTGCTCCGCGAGCGCCTTCTCCATGTCTATGCTGGCCTCGTAGCGGGTCGTCTGGACGCCGCGCACCTTCTCGGTGCCGACCTTCTCCACGGAATCGGAGACGCCGCGCAGGTACTCGAGTTGGGCCGTCGGGTCGGAGGCCGGACCGCCCTGCATCTGTCCGAGGCCCGCGCCGTACTGCTGCCCGGCCATGGCGCCGACGTCCACCTTCATCCAGGGCTTGGCGCCGGGCATCCCGGCGAGGAACTCTTTCGGCATCTTCGTGTACGAGACGGCCCCGATCTGGCGAACCTCCATCGCGTCCATGCCGGGCATCCGCATGGTAAGGGCCGACCGGGCGCCGGAGAAGTCCGTCACGCCCCGCCCGGTCATCGTCATGCCCATCGGGGCCGACCGGCCGGAGCCTTCTGGGTCTATCTCGGGCCCGATCATCGTCACCTCGAAGGAGGTCCTCGCGGTCTGCTCGGAGGCGGTCTCCTTGTAAGCCACCCGCACCGTCTCTATCGCCGTCGGCTCCTTCGCCGGGGCTCCCGCCGAAGCGTTCGCCTTTGCGTCCGTCCCGGTTCCGCCGGCTTCGGCTTTGGCGGGTTCGTCCTTCTGGGCCGAAGAGTCTTGTTCGGAAGAGCCGCACGCGCCGGCCGTCGCGGCCAGCGCCGCTATCGCCAGCAGGATCAGAAGTCTCTTTAGCACAACCTCTCCTCTCGCCCCCGCGTCCCGCGGGTAAACCTGTCGTCTCTGCCCGTGCCGTTCTGATACGTCACTATCTCAGACCCGGTTTCCCGGCGCACGGGTCGATTCGGATGACTTTCCCGTCCGGAAGTATGATCGTCGCGTCCCGCAACCGGCTTTGGATTCTCGTAGACTTATCCGCGGCGTTCTCTAGCGAAGGAGATCAGAGAGATGGCGAACCTACCAGAGCGGGGCCAGCCCCTCCCCGAGATGGACCTCGTGACCGAGGAAGGGGACCGCGTCGGCCCGGCCGACCTCGCCGGCCGGAAGACCGTCCTCTACTTCTACCCGAAGGACGACACGCCGGGCTGCACGAAAGAAGCCTGCGCCTTCCGCGACCGCATGACCGACTACGGCGAGGCGGGCGTTCAGGTCTACGGCGTCTCCCTCGACTCCCCCGAGTCGCACAAGCGGTTCCGCGAGAAGTACGGCCTCAACTTCCCGCTCCTCACCGACGAGGGCGGACGGGCGGCGGAGACTTTGGGCATCATGAACGAGGAGAAGGGCTACGCCAGGCGCGTCACCTTCCTGCTCGCCCCCGACGGCAACGTCGCCAGGGTCTACCCCGAGGTCTCCCCGGAGACCCACGCCGACGAGATCCTGGACGACGCCAGCTCGATGTAGGAGGTTGGCGATCGGAATGGACCCGTCCCGAAAAGGGTAAACAGCATTCCAGCAGGCAATCGAGCGGGAGGCCGAGATGAACCAGGACCAGGGGCCGGGGGCGGCCCTCAAGGACTACACCGTCTACGACCAGCACTACGAGAAGGTCGGCAAGGTCGACGACCTGTTCGTGGACGCGAACGACCAGCCCGAGTACATCGGCGTCAAGATGGGCGGCCTCTTCGGCAGCAAGTCCACCCTGGTCCCGATAGAGCTCGTCCGCGTTAACGACCGCCGCCAGCTCGTCGAGATCTCTGCCGACGAAGAAACCATCAAGCACGCCCCCACCTTCGACGACGACAAGGACATAACCCCCGAATACGAGCACGGCGTCTACGGCTACTTCGGCCTGCAACCCCCCGCCTCCGAACAGCAGAGGACCTCCTACGGTGGCTACTACGCCCCGGACGAAGAGGCCCGTCGGGACGAAGAGCTGAGCCGCTCGGTCGACACCGAGTACGGGGAGCGCTCGGGGGCCGCCGCGGGGACGTCCACCTCCGACGAGACCAACCTGGACGTGCCGCTCGACGACACCGACCGCACCGGGACCGGGGACCAGCCGCAACAGGAGGAAGCCGCCGGCAGCCCCTTCGACGCCGACGCAGCGACCCGCACGGGGGGCGAGACCCGCACGGGAGAAGGCCAGCGGGAGGAGATCCAGGTAGAGGGAGATAAGGACGTCCGGGTCTTCAAGAGGTCCCGGCCCACGGCCAGGTAAACGCCGACCGCAACCCCGTCCCCGAACCCCCCAGAATGCGTTCGCGTATAGAATGACTATCTCGGGGACGCTGGTGAGACGGGGAGGTCGGCGACGGTGAAGACGCGGTTGCAGTACGGCACGGGTAACCTGGACGTGGACGTTCCGTGCTCCAACCTCACCGTGCTGGCGCCCCCGCCCCACGAGGGGCTGGCCGACGAGGCGGGGGCCTTTCGGGAGGCGGTGCAAGACCCTATAGGCTCCGCGCCCTTGAAAGAACTCGTCGGCGCCGGTGAGAAGCTGGCCGTCGTGATCCCAGACATCACCCGCGCCCTGCCCCGCGAGCGCCTCCTCCCCTGGCTCTTCGAGGAACTCTCCCACGTCCCGCCGGAGAACGTCACCATCGTCAACGGCACGGGCTCCCAC
>CAXUFZ010000047.1:0-15773 GCA_964250345.1 uncultured Rubrobacteraceae bacterium | reverse complement strand
CTCGACGGTCCGCCCCGTCGGCGCCCGCCCGGTGACGTAGCGGTGGACGAGGATCAGGGCCACCCCGTAGACGGCGAAGGAGAGCAGCAGCGCCAGCGAGGTCACGACGCGGGCCCTGAGCGGCGGGAGCCCGAGGAAGTTGGTGTCGAGCACCGGCCACAAGACCGCCAGGACGGCGACCCAAGCGACACCGACGGCGACCGCGACGAAGCTCGTGCCCGGTCTGCCGAGGCGGCGTTGCCCTTCCGAGTCGCCCGCCCGCCGGAGGACGACGGCGTAGGCCGCGCCGCCGAGGGAGCCCACGACGAGTTGGCCGGCGATGGCGGAGGCGACGCCGAGCTGCTTCATCTCGTCGTAGCCGCCGAGGGCTCCTTGCAGGCGGAGGAAGGGGGCCACCGGGATCAGGGGCGCGAACCTGTCCCCGATCATCTCGAAGGTAGACGCGACGCCCAGCGCGTAGCGCAACACCACCATCACCAGCGTCATAAGAAGCGCGGCTACCAGCCCCGCCAGCAGACCCGAACCCGCCACCTTCGTCCACTTCGCCATGCTCGACCCCCGCCCTCTCGTCCCGTTTGAGCCCCGTGCAGACTGTCCTCGCCTTTCGAGGCTAGACGGGAGTTCTTACGGGCGTCTTGCCGAGTCCTTAAGAAACGGTGAACTCTCCCGCGGTCAGCGGGGGTTTAGCCGAGCAGGCCCAGCTCTTCGAGGACGGCGTGGGTCGCGGCCAGGTCCGGGCGGGCTGGCGCGAGGCGGCGGAGGTGTTCGAGGTCTTCGGCCTCGTCGATGTCGAAGGTGGTCTCGACCAGGCCGACGGAGAGGCCGGCGCGTTCGGCGCGCTCGACCAGGTCTTCGAGGACCGTCTTCGTGCTCATCGGGACGCCGCCGAGCACGTCGTGGGGGACCGTCGTGTCGCGCATCCCGATCAGGTAGTAGCCCCCGTCGAGGGTCGGCCCGAGGACGAGGTCGCGCCGCTCCAATTGTTCGAACGCCTCCCCGACCACTTCGGGGGTGAGCTGGGGCGAGTCCGAGGCGACGAGCACGATGCGCCTCTCGCCCCTGGCGGCGGCCTCCGAGAAGAGCCGTCTCTGGCGCTCGGTCCAGTCCCGGCCCACCTGGACGGAGACGTCGTCGCGCCGGCCCGCGGCCTCCCGGCCGACGAGCGGCGCGATCTCCGGCCAAGCGTCGGCCGGCGTGACGTACCAGCCGAGGTCGAACCGCGTGCCCCCGAACCGGGCCGCGAGGTCAACGAGAAAGGCCTTGTAGAGCGCCAGCGCGCGCTCCTCCCCGATGGCGCGCCCGAGGCGCGTCTTCGCCAGCCCGGGCCGGGGCGCCTTGGCCGCGACGTAGAGCCGCTCGGGGAGCCCGTTCACGGCGTCCACCGCCTGTAGCGGAACACGGTCGAGATGATGTGGTAGCCGGCCCCGAGGCTGCCCCGGATCGTGCCGCCGACCTTCGAGACGCCAACCCGGCGCCGGTACGCGACGGGGACCTCCCGGTAACGGTAGCCGGCGCGGGCGGCCTTGACCATCATCTCCACCGACCACCCGTAAGACATCTCCCGCATGTCCAGCGCCAAAAGGTCCTCGCGACGGATCGCCCGCAAGGGCCCCAGGTCGCTGACCCTGACCCCGTAGATGTTCCGCATCAGAAAGGCGGCGAGCCGGTTGCCGAAGACCTGCTGGGCCGTCATCGAGCCCGGCTCCCGCGAGCCCAGCGCCCGCGAACCGACCACCAGGTCCGCCTCGCCGCCCAGCAGCGGCTCCAAAACCTTCGGTAGGTCGCGCGGGTCGTCGGCGGCGTCGCCGTCGAGCAGCAGGATCACCCCGGCGTCCCGCGCCTCCACAACCCCGGCCCTGCACGCATAGCCGTAGCCGCGCCGCTCCTCGCGTACCACGCCCGCCCCGGCTTCGCGCGCGACCTCGCCGGTCCCGTCCGTCGAGCCGTTGTCCACCACGATGATGCGGTGCAGCGCTACGGTCTCCTGGTCGAGCAGTCCCTCGACCACGCCCCGTATAGATGGCTCCTCGTTCAGCGCGGGGATCACGGCCGCGACGCGGACCGCCTCTTCGGGGTTCCGGCCCCCGGGCGCGACCTCACCGGCCGGCATGACGACGCCTTCCTGCACCCGCGTCCGAGAAAGATCTTTCGCATCCCATACCTCCGACTCTACTGCACGCCGCGCTCCCGGGGCAAATGCCGGGGCAAATGCCGGGGCAAATGCCGGGGCGACTCCCGCCGATTCTTCAGCGCGGGGCGGGCACCTTCCAGGCGATGGCGGCCTTGTCGACGAACTGCTCTTCGTAGAGCACGAGGTCGGGCCGTTCGCCCTTTCGCGTCTGGAACGTGACGAAGCCCCGGTCGCACTCGCCAGGCAGGGGATTCATGCCCTGCAACGCGGGCTGCTTGACCTTCGCCTCGTCCGCGAACCCCTCCGGGTGCACGCGGAAGCCGCCCATCATCCTCAAGACGAAGGCGTCCGGCCCGAGGTGCATCAGGCTCTGCTCGGAGTCCGAACCGGCGCACCCCTTCACCTCGATCCCCGCGTACTCGAAGCCCCTCTCGGGCCTCGCCCCCTCGACCGTAAGCGGAGACTCGTAGGAGAGCACCGCCAGCGTGGTCCCGTTGCTGGACGTGGTCGCCCCGTCGCCCACGACGAGTTGCGGGTCTTCGGGTGGGGAGACGGTGACCTTCGGTCCGTCTTCTCCTCCGCCGGAATCTTCCGCCGCGGCGCCGGGGCCGCAAGCCGCGGACAGCGAGACCAGCGCCAGCGTGACCAGAACAAGCGCGTACTTCATGCGAAGCCTCCCATCGCGGGCCCCCTCCTCTACCCCTGCCAGACTACGGGACCGGGATTACGGGACCCTTAACGGCGGCTTACGAAAAGGTAAACGGTCTGCGAGACACGGCGTAAACGGTCGTTCCCCCGCGGCGGGGGTGTAGACTCTGCCGGTGCGTCCTGGACGACTTTTCGGCGTGCTCGGGTGGCTCTTGGTCAGGCTCCGCTTCGCGGTGGTGCTCCTCTGGGCGTTGGTGGCGCTCTGGGCCTACCTCTACCTGCCGGCGCTCGGCGACAGCACGAGCAGCAGCCTCTCGGAGGTGGTGCCCGAGTCCGCCCCGGCGGCCAGGGCCGAGGCACAGGCCGGAGGCTTGTCCGGCTCGGTCGAGGCGCCGGCCATGCTGGTCTACTCCAACCCCGACGGGTTCACCGGACGAGACCTGGAGGAGATGAGGGCCGGGATCGGGCGCCTCAACACCGAAGGGGAACCGTACAACCTGCGGCGGGCCGTGCCGCTCGCCGCCCAGAACTCCTCGAACCCGACGCGGGTGGACCGGGGCCTCCTCGGCGGCGAGGCCCTGCCCGTCCTGCTCTACTTCGAGCCGGGCACGCGCCTGGCGGAGACCGCGGGCGGCGTCCGCGAGATCCGGGAGGATCTGGAGAGCCCCGGTCCGCTACAGACCTCGGCCACGGGCATAAGGCTCGTCCAGTACGACACGAAGACCGCCATCGACGGGAGCCTGGGGCTCGTTACGGTGGTCACGACGCTTGCCATCTTCCTGGTCGTCGCCCTGACGTACCGCTCGCTCGTCGCGCCGCTCGTCCCGCTGGTCAGCATCGGGCTCGCGACCTTCCTGACGCTGCGGGCCTTGGGTTGGATCGCCGCCTCGACCGGGACGAGCGTGCCCTCGCAGATCGAACCGATAATCGTCGTCCTGCTCTTCGGCGTCGGGACGGACTACGCCCTCTTCCTGCTCTCCCGTACCCGCCAGGCTCTGGGGGAGGGGACCGGACGCCTGGAGGCCGCCAGGCTCGGGGTCGAGAAGGTCGGGGGCGTCCTCCTCTCCTCGGCACTCGTCCTGATCGCCGCCTTCGCGCTCCTCGTCTTCGCCGACCTCGGCCTCTACCGGGCCCTGGGCCCCGGCCTCGCCCTCGCCCTCTGCATCGTCTTCGTCGTCACCGTGACCCTCGTCCCCGCCCTCCTCGCCATCCTCGGCCCCGCAACCTTCGGAAGAAGCCCGGCCCGGCGCCCAGACCCGTCGCAACCTGCGCCCCTGCGGCGCCCGGGCCTAGTCGTCGGCGTCCTCGTCGCCGCGTCGGTCTTCGCGTCTTTGGGACTGCTCGGCCTCAGGGTGGGCTTCGACCAGTTGGCGAACCTGCCGGGCGACGCCGCCTCCGTGCGCGGCTACGAGAGCCTGACCGGGGAGTTTCCGGGGGGCGTGCTGGCCCCGGTCAACGTGCTGGTGCGGGGCGAGGACCTCGACGAGAAGAACGAGGAGCTGCTGCGGCTGCAGACCGGGATGCAGACCGAGCTCCTCGAAGCCGGCGGGTCCGCGTTGACCTTCGGGCCGCAGTACGCCGGGCGCGTCCCCGAGATAGACTTCGTGACCCCGGACGGCTCGACGGCCCGCGTGCTGCTGGTCTTTCAGGAGGACCCTTTCTCCCCCGCGGCGCTCGACCAGGCGCGGCGTCTGCAGGACGGGTTGCCGGCGCTGCTCGACCGGGCCGGGCTCGAAGACGCGACCGGGGTGGTCGGGGGGCAGACGGCCCTCTCCGCGGCGGCCCGGGACACCTCGGCGGCCGATCTTCGGACCGTGGCGCCGCTGCTCTTCGCCGTCTCGTTCGTCGTGCTCGCCCTGCTGTTGCGGACTCCTGTCGCCCCGATCTACTTGCTTGCTTCGACCGCCCTCAGCTTCGCCGCCACCATGGGCGTCTGCACGGTGCTCTTCCAGAACCTCCTCGGCCAGGACGGGGTCGTCTACTACGTGCCCTTTACGCTGTTCCTGCTCCTGGTGGCGCTCGGGAGCGACTACAACATCTTCATCATGGCCGCCGTCAGGGAAGAGGTCCAGACGAAGCCCCTCAAGGAGGCCGTGCCCGCCGCCCTGGCGCGGACCGGTCCCACCATCAACGCTGCCGGGCTCGCGCTCGCGGCCTCCTTCTTCGCGCTGACCCTGATCCCGTTGCAGGACTTCTTCCAGATCGGGGCGGCGGTGGCCCTCGGCGTGCTGCTGGACGCGTTCGTGATCCGGACGCTCCTCGTCCCCGCCCTCGCCTTCCTCGCCGGGCCCGCGGGCTTCTGGCCCGCCAAGGTGCGCCGGTGAACGTCTCCCGGCGCGCCCTCCTCACCGGCGCCGGGGCCGCGGTCGTGGCGGCCTCCGTGCCCGCGTGGCTGCTCGCGCACCGCCCGGAGGCCGGGCCGCGTTCGAGGCGGCCACAACACGTGATCCTGGTCGACTGGGACGGCTTCGACCCAGACTACCTCGGCCTGGCCCCGACCCCCAACATCGACGCCCTGGCGGACCGGGGCAGCCTCTCCGTCGCCGGAAGCACCTACCCGACCATCTCCAACCCCGCTCGGGCCTCCATGTCCACCGGCGCCTACCCCGAGACCCACGGAAACGCCGCCTACTACTTCGACGAGAAGGCCGGCGAGGCCGTCGGCGAGACCCAATATCTCGCCGCCGAAACCGTCGTCCAGGCCCTGGCCGCCGAAGGCCGAACGACCGCGGCGGTGCAGTGGTACATGGTGCAAGACCACGGCGCCTCCTACGGAAACCCCGAGCACCTCTACGTGCGGCCCGGCGGCCTCTTCGAGCAGCGGGTGGACGCGGCCGTCGGGATCCTGGAGCAGAGACCCGTGGACTCCGGCGGCAGGATGACCACCGTGCCGAAGACACCCAACTTCCTCGCCGTCTACGGCCCGGACCTCGACGCCTTCGGCCACCTGGAGGGCCCGGATAGCCCGAACACCGGGCCGCTCCTCGCCGGGCTCGACCGGCAACTCGGCCGGCTCGTCCAGACCACAAAAGACCTCGGCATCTACGAGACGACCGCCTTCATCCTGACCTCCGACCACGGCATGACCTCGTGGGAGCGCTCGTTCGTCGACGGGCTCGCCGCGACGCCGGAGCTCGGTCCTGGCGTCGAGGTCGTGCCGCCGGGACGCGCGCCCTCCCCCGAGACCGAGGTCGTCCTCGTCAAGAGCGCCGGCCGGATCATGAACGTCACCCTGCTAGGACGGTCCTCGGAACCCGAAAAAAAGACAAGCGTCCGAAAAACCCTCGAAGGGCTGCCCGAGGTCTCCCGGGTACTCGACAAGTCGGAGCTCGAGTCCCTGCGCGCGGGCGGCAAGCTCGGCGACTTTGTCGTCGAGGCCGGGGAGCCGTGGGGGTTCGCGTTCGACGAGCCGGAAGAGGGGGCGTCCCGGGGCGGCCACGGAAGTACGAAAGAGATGCGGGTTCCGCTTCTGATCTCCGGCGCGGGCGTCAGGCCCGGCGCCATCCCCGAGAACGCCAACCTGGTAGACGTGGCGCCGACCATCTCCGCCCTGCTCGGCGCTCGTCCGCCGGCCGACGCCGAGGGTCGGGTTCTCGAAGAGCTGCTCGGATAAACGTGGCGACGACGGATGCGCGGATGCCCGCGCGTTCTCGGCAGCTACCCGAGCATTATCGGGAGCAAGGTTCCCAACCCGAGCACGAAGAGCCACAGCGCCGGGGCCGGTGTTCCGGGGGGGCGGCGACGGCGCTCCTCCCTGGCGGCGATGCGGGGGTCGAGTTTCAGCCGGTCGGCGTGCCGGCGTTCCAGCAGCAAGAAAGCGGCGGCGGTGGCGGCGCCGTAGAGGAGGTGCCCGATCAGGGACGGCAGCAACGAGCCGGCGACCTCCGTGGTCCACACGAACGGGTCGCCGAGCAGGACGGGCAACAGCGTCAGCGGGCCGAGAAACCACCAGGCAAGCCCATAAACCATCCCCCAGGCGAGGCCGGAACCGGGGTCCGGCGCCTCACGCCGGAACAGCAGGCCGTAGCTCATGCCGATAAGCGTGCTGATCCCCATATGGACAAAGAACCCGAAGGCCGGCGTCGAGCCGCCCATCAGGCCAGCGACGTCCGGCAGGGCGCCCGTGGCCGCCATGACCAGGCTGAACAGGAGGCCCCCGGCCAGGCTCGCGACCGCGCCCCAGACCAGGGAGCGCAGCGTGTGCGCGCCCACGCCCTCGGGTTCGCGGTTGATCGGGTCCGAGTCGTGGAAGAAGCCGACCCACAGCCGGTCCAGCGCGGCGTAGACCAGCCCGAGCAGCAGGCCGTAGACCACGTGCCCGACCAGCGAGCCGAACAGCTCGCCGCCCCGCCCGGCCGACCAGTCGGGAGCGTCTCCCCGCAAGATCGGCAGCAGCGTGAGCGGCCCCAGGAACCACCAGAAGACGCCGTAGGCCATCCCCCAGCCCAGGGAAGAGCCGGGACCGCGGACGTCGCGCTGGAACAGGGCGCCGAAGCTCGCGCCGATGACCACCGCGATCGCGAAGTGCAGCGCGACGCCGACCGTCGAAGATCCCGAGCCCACCAGGCCGGCGATGAGCGGGAAGAAGCCCACCCGCGCCATCCACGCGCCGAAGGCCCAGCCGCCCACGACGCCGGCCAGACCCCCGACCACCAACGCCCGCGCCGGGCTGAAGCGTCCCGGGTTCGGCTGCGGCGCCAGACCGCCCAGGGTCCCCAGCGCCAACCCCAGCGGCGCCCCGAAGAAGAGCAGATACGCGACCAGGACGGGGAAGCGGGCGACGGCGGTCGTGCCCGTGGCCGGCTCATCGTCCAGCAGGGGAAACAACCCCACGGGACCCATGAGCCACAACAGGAGCGCGAGACCCAGCCCCCAGAGCAGGCCCGCGCCGGGGCCGGACGCGCGCCGCCCGGCCAGCAGCGCGAACACGACGCCGCAAAGCCCGCCGAGCGTTACGCCGGCCAGGGGCGAAGCCATCCCCATCGCCTGGATCGCGCCACCGCCCAGGCATCCGATGAGGAGGCCGAGGATCGGGCGCGCGGGGTACGACGCCGTCACTTCAGTCCACCTCCACCGTCTGCACGATGTCGCGGGGAAAGAACAGCTCGATGTTCCAGTCCAGAAACACGCGCGCCTTGCGCTCCGGACCGGGCAGCTTGGACAGGTAGACGGCGCGCCACAGCATCCAGGCCAGGAGCCCCGAGAAGCGGAGGCCCTTGATCTCCGCGCACGCGGTCTGGTGGCCGACCACGCAGAGCGTCCCCAGCCCGTCGAAGTGAAAGGGATTCGGCGGCTTCCCCCGCACGTCGGCGTGGATGTTGCGCGCCAACGCGCGGGCCTCGCGCAGCGCGAACTGGGCCGTCGGCGGGCAGGGCTCGCCGGTCCTCGCGTCCATGACGGCCGCGCAGTCGCCCAGCGCCCACAGACCGGGGTGGCCCGGCACGGCCAGGTTCGCGTCCACCTTCACGGCGCCGCGTTTGTCGCGCTCGACCGGCAGGTCTTTCAGGAGGGGGTTCGGGGTCGTTCCGGCCGTCCAGATCAGGGTCTCCGCGCGGATCTCCACCCCCGAGTCCAGCACGACCACCCCGCGCCGGGCGTCGGCGACGCGGGTGTTCAGCTCGAACGTCACGCCCCGCGCGGCCATGCGCTCCTGGGCGTAGGCGGCCAGCGGCTCGCTCAACTCCGGGAGGATGCGGCCCCTGGAGTGGAGCACCGTCACCCGGACCGCTTCCTCAGGGACGTTCGGGTAGAGGGCCAGCATCCCGCGCACCAGGTCGTTCAAACTGCCGGCCAACTCCGCGCCCGCAAAGCCGCCGCCGGCGACGACGAAGGTCACCAGGGAACGGCGCTTGTCCGAGTCCGGCTCGCGGTCGGCGCGCTCGAAAGCGTCGATCACGTGGTTGCGGATGCGGATGGCGTCGGCGAGCGTCTTGAAGTCGAAGGCCTCGTGTTCGGGGCCTTCCAGACCGTGGTAGTCCGAGACGGCCCCCACGGCCAGCACCAGGTGGTCGTAGGGAATCTCGTTTCCGGGGGATGAGTCGTCCGGCTGCAGCAGCACCCGGCGCCCTTCGGGGTCGATCTTCTGCGCCCGTCCCCGGACGACCTTTGTACGTCGCAGGCTCGTGCGCAGGGGGCTGCTGATGTGCGTGGGCTCTAGGCCGCCGGCCGCCACCTCGGGCAGCATCGGCGTGAAGAGCAGGGCGTTCGTGTCGCTGACCAGCGTGAACGCCACCGATGGGTCGGCCCCGAACCTCCGCTCCAGGCCCTCGGCCGTCGCCACGCCCGCGAAGCCGCCGCCCAGGATCACGACGCGCGTCGCGACCTCGCGCTCCGGCCGCGACGGCGCGGGCTCGGGCCCGAACCGCCAAAACGCCAGGTCTTGCAGCGCCTGCGCCGTCAACCCCAGGACCGCGCCGTAAAGGACCCAACCCACCAGATCTGGAAGCAGCGCGAGCATCCCCTCGGCCGTCCATTCCGGCGGCCGGCCGGACAGCAACGGTAGCAAGACCACGCCCACCACCGCCCAGAGCGGCACGCCCGCGGCCGCGGCGCTCATAACCCCGTCCAGATACGCCCGCGGAGCCGGACGGAAAGCCAGCGCGTAGAAGACGCCTACCAGGACCGCCAGGAGCATGCCGGGAAAAATGCCGCCCAACGTCGCGGCCAGAATCGGGCTGCTTACCGCTCCCGCCGAAAGCCCGATCATGACCCGACGCGCGTACTTGTCCACGATCTTCGACCCCCGGAAGCGTAAGTGTGTGGGCTCCAGTGTCGCCATCAGAGGTTGCGTAAGGCTTACGCGCCGCTTAAGGTTCTCTTACTCCGTACCGTCTCGCGGATCTACCCTGGACGGCCATCGGGAGCGGGGCACGCGGCCCCGCTCCCGTACGCACTCCCCCGGACTAGAACTCGAGGTCGTCCACGATGCCGTCGTTGTCGAAATCGCCGGCCAGGATCACGAAGTCGAACTCGTCGGAGATGCCGTCGCCGTCCGAGTCGCCGTCGAAGCCCGCGTTGAACTGGCTCTGATCGATGGACAAATCTTGCTCGGCAAAGGCCACGCTCCCGTCGTCGGCGACCGCGGTGGTGTCGCCGGCCTGGATCTGGCCGGCCCCCTGGAACTGCGAGGCGTCCAGGAAGAGGACGTCGCCGCCCTCCGCGATAGAGCCGTCGTCGGCGGAGCCGTCGCCGAAGCCTCCGGTGACGAAGGTGTTCGCCATCGCCGGGGAGGCGACCACGAGGGCCATCGCCAGCATCGCCGCCAGCACCATTAATTTCCTCAAGACTCTCTCCTTTTCTCCGGGAAGGTCCCGGACTCCGTTTCGGGACGGGCGCCCCGCCGACCGGACTCGCCGGCAGGCTCTTCTTCCGCTGCTCCTCTCTTCCCTCTCACGTGTCCGCGCCCGGTACTCTGATCGAGTCTAGGCCGCGCACCTTACGCGCCCCTTAATCACTCCTTACGGATCGCTAAATACGCGCCGGATAAAGATCCTGGCGGAGAAACGTGGCCCGGAAGAGCGCGAGAACGGTCGGCGGCTAGCGGCCGGAGACGGCGGGGGATGGCCGCCGGCGGCCGACCGTCCTAGTCGAGGAAGCCCGCTATTCTGTCGGCGACCTTTTCGGGCTGCTCCTCTTGCAGGAAATGCCCGGACCCCTCGATGGCACCGCCCCTCACGTTTGCGGCTACGGGCCTCATGCTGTCGAGGGCGGCCCCCGGAGCGCCCCCGCCAAGCGCGAGGACGGGCACCGTCAACTTCGGCAAGGCCTTCCGCCGGTTGTCCTCCGCGTCCTGGTAGATGGTGCGGTACTGGTTCAGGGCGGCCCCCAGCCTGCCGGGCCTGGAGTAGGCCCGCACGTACACGTCCATCGCCTCCGACGCGCTCACCGACCCGGGCCTGCCCTCCCCGCCGGCGACAAACCTCGTCAGAAAGTAGCGTTCCTGGCCCTTTATGAGCTTCTCTGGAAGCTCGCCCTGCATAAAGAAGACCAGGTGGTCGAGCCCCTGCCCCCGTTGCCTGAAGTCCAGGCGCTCGTCGAGCGTGAAGCCGGGGAGGGCGGCGCTCATGAACACGAGGTGGCTGACCTCTTCGCGGTACCGACGGGCGTAGGCGTAGGCGACCCACGCGCCCAGGTCGTGGCCGACGACGGAGGCTCTCTCGAAGCCCAGTTCCCGGACGAGGGCGTGGACGTCCGCGGCCAGGGTCTCTTTGTCGTAGCCCGATGGTTCTATCGAGGAACCGCCCACGCCACGCAGGTCGACGGCGATCACGGTGTGTTCCTCGGCCAGGGCCGGCATGACGTCGCGCCACGTGTACCAGGTCTCGGGGAAGCCGTGCAGCAGGACGACCGGGTCCCCGCGGCCCCCGATCACGTAGTGCAACCGGACGCCGTTCACGTCGGCGGTCCGATGCTCGAAACCACCGTCGATTTCGGCCGCGACGGGGTCGTCGGACGCGGCGCCGGCTGGGTCTTTAGTGTCGGCGGAGCAGCCGAGCAGGATCAGAAGAAGGGCGCCGAACAACGACCAGGGTATCGCTCTCACCGAGAGCTCTCGCTCAAGAACGAGTCTCCCGCTGGATGTTACGGGCCGTGGGGCCAGTTTCGTTCTCTACCAGTTCGAAGATCACCGGCGTCCCCGGCCTGAGCGTTCGGTATCCCTCGCCGGGGATGGCGGTGAAGCTGAAGAATACGTCCTCCTCCGAGGCGTCGGTGGAGATCTCGCCGACCCCCGCGTCCACGTCAAAGGAACTCACCTCGCCCCGCGCAATCGGGAAGCCGTTCGCGCCGACCTGCGGAGCACCGTCGGCCCACTCCTGCTGGGGGATACGTATCCTCTTGGCCTCTGGCGTGTCGTAGGCCTCGTAGCGGTAGTCCTTCCGAGTCTCCATGAGCCCGCGCAGGTCTGTTCGTAGCTCTTCGAGTGTGGGCCGGCCGACGAAGAACCACCCGTCGTAGACCTTGTGGACCGTCAGGTCGGGCCTCAGCACGAACGTGAAGGGTCTGGAGACCCCGGCGTACTCGCCCTCCGTTTCGTCGAGCAGGCCGAGGGCGCGGATGGCCCCCCGCTTCTCGTCGGACAAGAACGGCCATTTGGCCCCGAGTCCCGCGCGGAAGGCGGCCCCGACCTTCGGCGGGTCGGCGCTGACCGAGACCAATTTGCAGTAGTTGACGGCCAGCTCGGATTGAAACCGGACGAGACCCCGCATCTGTTCTCCGTCGCGCGGGCAGAAGAAACCGCGGCCGAAAACGACGATCAAAGGATATCCGTCGTCGAAGCCGAGCTTTTTGTCGAGGGGGCTTGGCCTGGTGTAGCGGGAGAGGCGACGTAATTGGTCACGGTGGTCGGGTAGCTCGAAGTCCGGGAAGGGGTCTCCGGGGTGTGGGATCTTCTGTGTCACGCGTCTGCTCCTTCGCTGGTGGCCATCACGATCCGCCGGAATCCTCCTCTTCGGCGAGCCAGTCGAGGGCGACGGCGGCGGTCCAGGACTGTTTGTCGGAGCCCAGGGGCTCGCCGGTGAAGGGCTCGTAGTACTCGCCGAAGCGCCCGTCCGAGAGTTGCGCGAGGCCTCGGCTTCTGAGCCGGGACGCCCGTTCGCGCTCGCCCAGGCGCTCCATCGACCACCACAGCAGCCAGTTCATCACGGGCCAGACGGGGCCACGCCAGTAGCTACGGGGGAGGAAGCCCGGTTCTTCGGGGCTCGTGCTCGGCGGGAGCGGCAGGCGCAGGTTCGGGTGGCCCGCGAACGCCCGCGAGTCGAGGACCCGGAGGAGCGTCCGCCGGCGGTCCGCACGTGTGCCGGAGATCAGGGGGGCGAAGCCGGCGATGGTGCGGGCCCGGAGCGGCTCGTTGGTCCGCAAGTCGTGGTCCAGGCAGAGCTCCAGGTTCGGGTCCCAGCACTCGTCGAGGCCCGCGCGTCCGCGGTCGATCCTGGCCTGGATCTCTGCGTGGTTCTCTCCGGGAGCTCCGACCAGTTCTGCTATCTCTAGCAGGGCCTCGTTGGCGCGGACCAAGATTGCGCTCGCCAGCACGTCCTTGACCAGAAAAGGACTTGTCTCGTACAGGACGGCCTCGTCGCACCCGGCCCGCTTGTTGACCTCGACCAGCCAGATGAAGCGGTCGTACTCCAGACCCGTCGGCCGCTCGGAGGGGTCGGGGACGTGATCCAGGTCCGGCCGCCCGTAGTCCGGCATCTCCCCGACCTCGACGTTCTCCATCGCGGCGCTCCAGCGCGGGGAGTTGTCCGTGCCGCTCTCCCACGGGTGGAAGATGGTGACCAGGCCGGACTCTTCGGGGTCGCGGGCGGTCGCCAGGTAGCGGTGCCAGGCAAGGAGCTTCGGGTAGGCGTCGGCCAGGAACGACCGCATCCCGGCCACGTCGTCGCCCCGACGCTCCGCTATCTCCAGGATGCGGCGGGCGGCGATGGCGTGGACCGGGGGTTGGCAGAGGCCGCTGGTTCGGGCCGGGTCGGCGGGGGAGTCCGGGGCTTCGGCGGCGCTGGCCCAGTGCTCTGGGCCTGGGAAGTAGCTTTCGGGCGGCGCGTCGGGGTTGAAGACGATGTGGGGGACCTTGCCGTTCTTCCACTGGTGGCCGAGGAGGGTCAGGATCTCCTCCGCCGCGCGCCGCGTGTCCAGGTGGGCGAGGCCGATAGCTATAAAGGCCGAGTCCCAGCTCCACTGGTGCGGGTAGAGATCAGGGGCGGCCCTGGTCCATCCGCCCATGTCGTTCCCCCGCAATACCGCCGCCGCCCGCGCGGCCAGCGCTTCGGCCCCGAAAAGGGGATCTTCCGAGCGCGTCGTCTTCATGCGACCGCCGAGGCCGGGAACGGTTGGACGACTGTTCTCTTTTGGTCTATCTGCACGGCGCTACTCTCCCTTGCTTCCGTTCCGTCTCCCCATCCAACCGGGGATCAGGGAGACCGCGACGAAGAGCACCGCCGCGATCCCGAGGTAGACGAAGGTCCTGGTCAGGTCCTGTTGCGCGGAGGCCAGCGAGCCACCGGCGAACGTGTAGACGGCCGCGCCCGGGACGATGCAGACGGCGGTCAGGAGGACGTATGTACCGAGCCCGATCTTCGTGAGCCCGTAAGCGTAGTTCTGGAGGTTGAAAGGAAAAACAGGCACGAGACGGGTGACGAGCAGCATCCGCCAGCCCTGTCTCTCGACCCCCTCATCGAGCCTCCTGACGCTCTCGTTCTCCGCCGTCCAGTTCTCCACCAAGCCGCGGGCGGCGTAGCGGCCGATCAGGAACGCCAGCGTCGCCCCAATCGTAGCCCCGATCACCGCCCACACGGTGCCCAGCACAGGCCCGAAGACCAGCCCCGCGAGCAGCGAGAGCGGCGTCGCCGGCAGGAAGGCCACCGTCGCCGCGACGTAGATAAGGATAAAGACGACGGGCGCGGCGGCCCCGAAGCCGGAGATCCCATCCCTCAGCCGGTCCAGCCCGTCCAGGCTGACGTACCGCGAAAGTCCCGTGAACCGGACGGCCAGCATCACGACCACCAGCGCCAGCCCGATCCCGACGAGCTTGAGAGCGTTGCTCTTGCCGGAACTGCCGGTCTTCCCTCCGTCCACGGGCTCCTCCCGTTACCTTTTCAGCAAGGAACGGCCTCGATCCACCAGACGACGGGCGCCGAAGTAGGCCGAGAACGCCTTTTGCGTGCGGTCGTTGAAGAGCCTCTCACTGTAGTAGTTGTTGGCGGCGCGCTGGTTGGCCTGGGCGAGGGTCGGGTAGACGTGGATCATGGTGGAGAGGGTCTGCACGGGGATGTTTCTCTGCATGGCGAGCACGATCTCGTGGATCAGGTTCCCCGCGTCCGGCCCGATGATGTGGCCCCCGAGGATTTTCCCTCTTTTGCCGGCAACGATCTTGACGAGCCCCGTCGTCTCCCCGTCGGCGAGCGCCCGGTCCACCTTCGCGAACGGCTGCCGGAAGACCTCGACGTGGCCGTGCTCCCGACGCGCCTGCTCCTCCGTCAGCCCGACCCGCGCCACCTCGGGGTCCGTGAACGTGGTCCACGGGACGACGCGGTGGTCGGCCTCCGCCTTGACGGGGAAGAGCGCGTTCCGCACGGCCGTCCGGCCCTGGTACTCGGCGACGTGGGTGAAGAGGTACTTGCCGGTGATGTCCCCCGCCGCGTAGACGTTCGGGGCCGTGGTCCGCAGGTGCTCGTCGACCTTCAGGCCCTTCTTCTCCAGCTCGATCCCGGCGTTCTCCAACGCCAGGCTCCCGGCGGTCGGGGCTCGGCCGGCTGCGATCAGGACCTCCTCACCCCGCACCTCGACCTCGTGGCCCGCGCCGTTGCGAATGGTCATGACCTTCTCGCCGTTCTCGGCACGGACCTTCTCGGCCCGATAGCCGCCGCGGAAGTCCACGTCGTCGGCCAGGAGGACCTGCCTCAGCACCTCGCCGATCTCGGGGTCCTCTTTCGGGAGCGGGAGTGGGGAGGAGGAGACGAGGGTCACGTGAGCGCCGAAGCGGGCGAAGATCTGGGCGAACTCGCACCCGATGGGGCCCGAGCCCACGACGACGAGCGAGCGCGGCAGCCGCCGCAGCTCCAGCGCCCCGACGTGGTCGATGTAGCCGACCTCTTCGAGACCCTCGACCGGCGGCGCTGTGGAGTGTGAACCGGTGGCGACGATGGCGCTGCGCGTCTCCAGGCGGCGGCCGTCCACGGAGATCTCGCGCAGCGACTCGAACCGCGCCTCCTCCTCGAAGACGTCCACGCCGAGCCCGCGGAACCGCTCCGGGCTGTCGGGCTCACCTGCCCGCTCTATGACGCGGTTCATCCGGTCCATCACGGCCGGGAAGTCCACCTCCGCCTCGCCGCTCTTGACGCCGTACTCCTCGGAGTTGCGGACGAGGTGGGCGACGCGGGCGCTCTTTACGAGGGTCTTTGTGGGGACGCACCCGCGGTAGAGGCAGTCGCCGCCGAGCTTGTCGCGCTCGACGAGGGCCACCCGCGCCCCGAGCGAGGCCGCCCCCGCCGACGCGACC
>CAXUFZ010000046.1:2415-16164 GCA_964250345.1 uncultured Rubrobacteraceae bacterium | reverse complement strand
GCCGCGCGGCGGTCGCGGTCCCCGGGTCGCCGCGCGGCTGGGAGGCGCTGCTGCGGCGTCACGGACGGCTCACGCTGCGGGAGACGCTCGCGCCGGCCGTCAGGCTGGCGCGGGAGGGGTTCGAGCTGTGCAGGACCGCGGGCCTCTGGTTCGGGGTGGCCGAGGAGGTGCTGCGGCTCACCGACGAGACGCGCGGGCAGTTCTACAACGGCGACCGCGTCTACCTCGAAGGCGAGACGTTGCGTTTCCCCGAGCTTGCGGAGACGCTGGAGGCGCTGGGGGAGGGCGGCGCGGATCTCTTCTACGAGGGAGACCTCGCCAGCCGCATCTCGTCCTACGTGCGCGGGATGGGCGGCATCATCACCGAGGAGGACCTCGCCGGGTACGAGCCCGTCGTGCGAGAACCCATGAGCGTCCGCTACGGCACGGGGGAGATGTTCACGAACGGCCCGCCCTCGGCCGGGGGCTCGACCCTCGCGCAGATGCTTCGCGTCGTCTCGGCCTACGACCTGGCCGCGATGCCGGAGGAGGAGTACGTGCGCGTCGTGGGCGGCGCGATGCGGCTCGCCCTCGAAGACCGGGGGACGGCCTACACCGACGGCGCCGAGAACGAGCGTGTTGCCCAGCGCCTCACGGGCGAGGAGTACGCCAAGGAGCAGCGCCGGCGCATCTTCGAGGGCTTCGGCTCCCCGCACACGACGCACCTCTCCTGCGTGGACTCGGACGGCCTCGCCGTCTCCATAACCGCGAGCATGGGCTACGGGTCGGGGCTCGTCGTGCCAGGGACCGGCATCCCGCTCAACAACACGCTCGGGGAGCCGGAGCTCAACCCGAGGGGTTTCCACGCCCTGGAGCCCGGGGAGCGGCTCATCTCCAGCATGAGCCCGACCGTCGTCTCTTCGGAAGAAGGCGGCATCGTCGCGCTCGGGTCTCCGGGCGCTTCGAGGATACCCACGGCTATCCTTCAGACGCTCATCAACGTTCTGGACTTCGGCATGACGGTCGAGGAGGCCGTGCTGGCGCCGCGGTTCCACGCCGAGGGCGACCTTTTCGCCTACGAGGCCGGGGCGCGGATCGGCTACCTGGAGCGTCCGGGTCGGGTGCTGCCGTTCGAGGAGGCGAACATGTTCTTCGGCGGCGTCAACGCCGTGCGGCTTACGCCCGACGGGACGTTCGAGGCGGCGGCCGACCCGCGGCGTTCGGGTGGGATCTCGTTTGCCTGAGGGCCGGCGCAAACCCGTCGGGATCTTCGGCGTGCCCATGGACCTCGGCCAGGACCGCCGCGGCGTGGACATGGGCCCGAGCGCCATCCGCTACGCCCGCCTAGAAGACGCCATCTCCGAGCTCGGCCACCCCGTAACGGACCTCGGCAACGCCGGCGTCCCCATCCCGGAGCTCGTTCCGAGCGAAGGCAACGTCAGGCACCTCGAAGCCGTGCGTAGGGTGTGCGCGGAGGTCGCCGAGCGCGCCGACGCATTGGTTTCGGAGGGACTGTTCCCGATCTTCCTCGGCGGCGACCACTCCATCTCCATCGGCACCGTCGCCGGCGTGGCGCGGCCCTCCGGGGGACGGACCGGCGTCATCTGGCTCGACGCCCACGCGGACTTCAACACGCCCGAGTCCTCGCCCTCCGGCAACGTCCACGGCATGCCGCTCGCGACCCTCACCGGACTGGGACCCCGAAGCCTCGTCGACATCGGCGGCCCCGGGGCGAGCGTCAGGCCGGAGGACGTCGTCCTGATCGGGCTCCGCTCCGTGGACCTCGAAGAGCGCGACCTGCTCCGCGAGGCCGGCGTCCGCGCCTACACCATGAAAGAGGTAGACGTCCACGGCGTAGCCCGCGTCGTCCGTCGCGCCATGAAAGACCTCTCCCACGTAGACCGCGTCCACCTCTCCTTCGACCTCGACGTCGTCGACCCCGAACGCGCCCCCGGCGTCGGAACCCCCATCCCCGGCGGCCTCACCTACCGCGAAGCCCACCTCGTCATGGAACTCGTAAACGAAGCAAACATCGTAACCAGCCTGGACGTCGTGGAGGTCAACCCCATCCTCGACGTCAAAAACGGCACCGCCACCCTCGCCGTCGAGCTCGTCGAGAGCCTCCTCGGCCGCCGCATCATAGACGTGCCGGAGAATCCCAGAGAGTAGGGAATAGTGATTAGAGAGTAGAGCTTTCGACGTGGCGCGAAGCCGGTTCGTTAGTCGGGTCCGCATGGCCCTCGGGACGTCGCGGAGACATTTTACGGGGCGCTCCCGCCGCAAGCCTCATATTCTTTCCAAACGTGCGCCGGGACAAGCCGGGGTTTCACTACTCTCTACTCACTATTCCCTACTCACCGGGAGGAGCGAAGCGACGACCTACTCGAGCATCTTCTCCAGACGGTCCAGGTCCTTTGTGGAGCCCGCGACGACTATTACGTCCTCTTCCCGGAGCACGGTCTCGCCGTTGGGGAGGGTGCCCGCGCCGCCCTTGGGTTTGTAGGCGACGACCGTGAGGCCCATCTTGCGGGAGAGTTGGAGGTCGGCGAGGGAGCTTCCGGCCCATTGTTTTGGGACGCGGGCTTCTATTAGCGCTTCGTCCTCGCCGAGGTCGACGTAGTCGAGGACGGCGGGGGAGGCGAGGGTGCGGGCGATCTGCTCGCCCATCTCGCGCTCGGGCTGGACGACTCGGTCGGCGCCTATCCTCTCCAGAACGCGCGCGTGCAGCTTGCCCGTGGCCCGCGCGATGACGGTTTCGACCCCGATCTCCTTGAGGTTCGCCGTCGTCAAAATGCCCGCCTCGACGTGGTTCTCCCCGATCATGACCGCCGCGGCGTCGAAGCCCTCCAGGTTGAAGCCGCGAAGCACGTCCTCGTCCGTGGCGTCGGCGGCGACCAGGTGGGCGTTCGGGAGTTCTTCGGCGAGGGCCTGGATCAGGTCTTGCCCCCTGTCGATGCCGAGGACGTCGTGGCCCAGGGAGTCCAGCGTCCTCAGCATGGAGATGCCGAGGCGGCCGAGGCCTATGACGGCGAACTGCCGGCTCACCGGCCGCCGACGTGGATCAGGGGCCTACGGGACGCCTCGGGCTCGGCCTCGCGCAAGACCTCGTGGGTGACGGGGGCGGTGTCGCCCTCGCCGAAGAGGATGTAGCGGATCAGGTAAACGATGGGGTTGCCCTCCGTCCACCCGAAGTAGCAGTGCGGCGTCTTGCCCGTGCTGTCGCGCAGGTCGAGCAAGAGGGCGGCGATGGCGTTGGGCACCACGGAAGAGACGGACCTGAGCACCTTGTGGCCCCCGATCTCGACCCCCCGCACCTCCAGAACGTCCGTGAACTCGGAGGCGTCCTCCACGTCGACCTCCAGGAACAGGATCGGATGCCCCGCCGGGATGTGGTTGTCCTCCCGCTGCTCGCGCTCCTTGCGGGCGTACTCCTCCGGGTCGTCGGTTCTCCTGCGCCGGTGGGCGACTATGTGGATGTCGTCGCCCGACCGCGCCGCCTCCCGAATGAACGCTTCCGCGGTCTTGTCTATCTCTATCCGCTCCTGGCGGAGCTCCAGTGAGCGCTGCACCCGGGAGACGAGCGAGACGCCCACGATCGCGGCGATAAAGAGCAGCGCTATGGCGATGCCGTCCGGGCGCGACCAGATGTTCTGGAGCGTCGCGTAGACGAAGACCAGCGTGACGAACGCGAAAGCGAGGGCGGCCAACCTTCGTCCTCCGCGCCAGACGGCCAGCGTCACGGCGATCGAGCCCGAGGTCATCATCGCCAAAACGCCGGTCGCGTAGGCCCCGGCCTGTTCGTCCACGCCGGCGCGGAAGATGACCACGACGACGAGCGAGATCAGGGTAAAGACCAGCACGAGTGGCCTGACAGCCCGCCCCCACTCGGGCGCCATCCCGTAGCGTGGCAGATACCGTGGCACGATGTTCAAGAGCCCGGCCATCGCCGACGCCCCCGCGAACCACAGGATCGCGATCGTGCTCAGGTCGTAGACGGTCCCGAACGCGTCCCCCAAATACTCGTGCGCGACGTACGCGAGCGCCCGTCCCTCGGCCTCGCCGCTCCTCGCCGTCTCGACGGGTATGAGCATCGTCGTGACGACGCTGGTCGTGAGCAGGAAGAAGCACATCGTGAGTGCCGCGACGGCGAGCATCTTACGCGTGTTCCTGATGCGACCCTCGGGGCGCTCCGGGTCGTCCCCCGGCTCGCCGCGCACGAGCGGCATCATGCCGACCCCGGTTTCGAAGCCCGAGAGCCCCAGCGCCAGGAGCGGGAAGACGATGACGGCCGCGCCGAGCATCGAGAAGGCGCCGCCGTGGTTCGCGAGCAGCGCGCCCTGCCAGTCGGCGACGGTCTGCGGGTTGGAGAGGATCTCGTAGAAGCCCACGGCCACGACGACGAGGTTGAGCGCCAGGTAGGCCCCGACCGTGACCACCGCGATGCCTATGGCCTCCTGGAAGCCCTTGAGGAAGACCGCGCCGAGGCCGGCCACGAGCAGCAGCGTCACGATCACCAGCGTGCCCGTCGAATCGCCGAGGGACTCGGGCCAGAAAGGGTTCTCGACGATGTGGGCGGTGGCGTCAGAGGCGGACAGGGTGATGGTCACGACCCAGCCGGTGGCGACGAAGCCAAGCAGGCAGAGGACGAAGACCTTGCCCTTCCAGAACGAGAGGAGGTCCTCCAGCATCGCGATGGAGCCCTGCCCATTGGGACTTCTTCCGGCGACGATGCGGTACATCGGCAGCGCCCCGAAGAGCGTCAGGAGGACGATGAGCGTGGTGGCGACGGGGGAGAGCGTGCCCGCCGCCGCGAGCGCGATGCCGGGGATGTAGCCGAGCGTGGAGAAGTAGTCCACCCCGGTGAGGCAGACCACCTGCCACCACGGATGCTGCTTGGTCCCGTCCTCGCGGGCGCCGGGGCCCTGCTGCGCCTGGTCCACGCGGTGTTTGAGCAGCCAGCGGGACAGTCGGTTCCCGGAACTCGCGGATGAAGCCGTCGATTTAGCCATAAGATCGCGGTCGCATCCGACCCGCGGATCAGTCTAGCACGCCGGACGCGAGCCCTTCATGAAAGGCCGACAACGCCCGCCACCACCACCAGGGTTAGCGCGAGGACGACGAAGATGACGAGGATGACGACGAACGTGTTGTCCGCCTTCTTCTCGGTCTCCCTGTCCGGGCCCCCGTCCTGGCGCCTGTCCCGCCTGCTGCCGGGCTTCCAACCGCTGCCGCCGAACCTCATCGCGCCGCTACGCCCCGAGCGCCTCGGACACGAGCTCCGCGACCTCAGACGGGTTCGTCGCCGCCCGGATGCCGGCCCGCCGCAGCGCCTCGCTCTTCGCCTCGGCCGTGCTCTCGCCGCCCGAGACGATGGCCCCCGCGTGGCCCATCGTCTTGCCCTCGGGGGCCGTGAAGCCCGCGATGTAGGCGACGACCGGGGTCTTCATCTCGCTCTGGACGTACTCGGCGGCGAGTTGTTCGGCGTTGCCCCCGATCTCCCCGATCATCACGGCGCATTCGGTGTCGGGGTCGGCCTCGAAGAGGCTCAGGATCTCGATAAAGTCCGTTCCGATGATCGGGTCGCCCCCGATCCCAACGGCCGAGCTCTGCCCGATGCCCCGCTGCGTCAGCTCGTTGACGACCTGGTAGGTGAGCGTCCCGCTCCTGGAGACGACGCCGACGTTGCCGGGGGAGAAGATCTCGCGCGGCATGATCGACACGTTCGCCTTCCCCGGCGAGAGCACGCCCGGACAGTTCGGCCCGATCAAGGTCGCGTTCTTGGTCTCGAGGTGATCCGTGACCCGCATCATGTCGTGGACCGGGATGCCCTCGGTAATGCAGCAGACGGTGCTCATCCCCGAATCGAGCGATTCGAAGATGGCGTCGGCGGCGAAGGGCGGCGGCACGAAGATGACGCTCGCGTTCGCCCCGGTCTCCTCAACCGCGTCGTGCACGGTGTCGAAGACGGGAACGCCCTCGTACTCCTGGCCGCCCTTGCCCGGCGTGACGCCGGCGACGACCTGCGTGCCGCTCTCCAGCATCCGGCCCGTGTGGAAGGCGCCCTCCCGGCCGGTGATGCCCTGGACCAGCAGCCTGGTCCCGTCGTCCACGAGTATCGCCATGGGTTACCGACCCCCGTTCTTCGCAAGCTCCACGGCCCTGCGGGCGGCGTCGAGCATCGTCTCCTCGGTGTGCACGTTCTCCGGGGTGTTCTCCGCCAGGATGCGGCGTCCCTCTTCGGCGTTCGTCCCGTCCAGCCGGACCACGATGGGGAGGTTTATTCCCGTCCGTTCGATGGCCGACAGGAGGCCGCGGGCCACCTCGTCGCCGCGCGTGATCCCCCCGAAGATGTTGAACAGCACGCTCTCGACCTGCTCGTTCGACGTCACGATGTCCAGGGCCGTCGAGATCTTCTCCGCGTCGGCCCCGCCCCCGACGTCGCAAAAGTTCGCCGGCTCCCCACCTGCCTGCGCCACGACGTCGAGCGTGCTCATGACCAATCCGGCCCCGTTGCCCAGAATGCCGACGTTTCCGTCGAGCTTCACGTACTGGAGGCCGACCTCCTGCGCGCGCTGCTCCTGCGGGTCGGCGGCCTCCACGTCGTGCAGGTCCGCGATGTCCTTGTGCCGGTACAGGCTGGAGTTGTCCACCGTCACCTTCGAGTCCAGCGTCAGGACGTGCCCATCCTTCGTGACGACGAGCGGGTTGATCTCGACCAGGCTCGCGTCGAGCGCCTTGAACGCCTCGTAGAGCTTGTTCAGCGTCCGCCCGACGCCCTTCGCCGCGTCGCCCGAGAGTTCGGCGGCGAAGGTGATCTCGCGCACCTGATAAGGCAGCAGCCCGAGCAGCGGATCTATGTGCGTCCGCACGATCGCCCCCGGCTTCGTCTCCGCGACCTCCTCGATGTCGACGCCGCCCTCGGTCGAGAACAGGATCAGGGGCTTCTTCGCCCCCCGGTCCACCGTAATGGACAGATAGAACTCCCGGTCGATCTCCGCGCCACCCTCGACGTAGACCCGCCGGACGGTGTGCCCGTTGATGTCCATACCGAGGATCCGGCCGGCCGCCTCTTCGGCCTCCGAGGCGCTATGCACGACCTTGATCCCACCGGCCTTGCCGCGACCACCCGTCAAAACCTGCGCCTTGACCGCGACCGTCCCCCCGAGCGTCTCCGCGGCCCGGCCGGCCTCCTCCGGCGTCCCGGCCACGACGCCGGGCAGCGTCTCTAGCCCGTAATTCCTTAGCAGTTCCTTGCCCTGATACTCGTAGAGATCCAAGATCCAGACTCCCAAAATGCCCGCAATGACGGGGCGAATTATACAGAGGCCCGCCGATGCTTTTGATGGTCCCGGCCACCGATTTCGTGAGAGGATGGGAGCTTGACGGCCGTCGATGCTTGAGGAAGAGCGTGAGCGAGAAGCCCGATCCCATCTCCATAGCCGCGGCGCTCGGTCTCACCCGCATCACCGGGGCCTTCCCGGTTCACGGCGGCTCCGACACCGAAATCTGGCGCATCGTCGCGGACGGTGGATCCTACGCCCTCCGGCTGTTTCGCGCGGATCGAGCCCCCGTCTGTCACAAAGAGGTCCTCGTCATGCGGGCCGCCGCGGCGACGGGCGTACCGGTTCCCCGCGTACACGGATCCGGGACCTGGCAGGATCGTCCGGCGCTCCTGCTCTCCTGGTGCGCGGGCAGGCCGCTGTGGGAGGAACTGCGCGATCGACCCGCGACCGCTATGGACATCGGTGGGGCGTTCGGCGGTATGCAGGCAAGAATCCACACCACCGAAGTCTCGACCGAACTAGCCGCAGCATTGCCTTCGTACACGGACTTGTTCGGGAACGGGGAGAGAGCGCTCTCCGGGCGGTTACGGGACGTTGCATCGCGGAGACCGGCGCTTCTCCACCTCGACTACCATCCGCTAAACGTGCTCTCGGAGGGATCGGGAATTTCGGGTGTCCTCGATTGGGCAAACGCCTGCGTCGGCGACCCGCGCGCCGACATTGCCCGCACCTACACGATCCTACGCGTCGAACCTTACCTTCCAGACGGGGAGCCATCCTGGCTCACACGGCTTCGACGGCAATTTGCGAGGGGCTGGCTGCGCGGTTACGCGAGGGCGGGGGAGGGTTTTGAGGACATGCCGGTCTTTATGGCGTGGGCCGGCACGGTTATGGTGCGCGACCTGGCCCCGAGGGTCGGAAGACCGGGGTCCTGGTGGAGGCCGCGCCACCTCGACGGCATCAGGCGCTGGACGGCGGCCTGGAAGCGGAGGGCCGGGCTCGGCTAAGCCGGCGGCACCACCTATACTCCGCACCATGGAAGCGGGGAACTCATAGGTATAGGCACCGCCATAAACGTCATCGCCGTGCTGGTCGGAGGGAGCATCGGGACCCTTGTCGGCGCGAAGTTGCCCGAGGGGATGCGCGCGACCGCCATGCAGGCCATCGGCATCGTCACGCTGCTCGTCGGGGTCCAGAATTTTCTTCGCTTCGACAACCCGCTCGTGCCGCTGGTCAGCGTGATCCTGGGCCTCGTCGTCGGGGAGTTGCTCGGGATCGAGGGCGGGCTGAAGCGTCTGGGGGATTATCTGGAGAAGCGGTTTTCGAGGGGGGAGAGCCCGGTGAGCCGGGCGTTCGTGGCGACGAGTTTGTTGTTCTGCGTGGGGCCTCTGACGGTGATCGGCTCCCTGGAAGACGGGCTGCGGGGCGACTACGACCTGCTCGCCTTAAAGAGCGCGTTGGACTTTATCGCGGCGCTAACGTTCGCCTCGGTGCTGGGATGGGGCGTGTTGCTGTCGGCCGGGACGGTCCTGATCGTGCAGGGGGCGTTGACGCTCGGGGCGGGGTTTCTGGGGCCCGTCGTGACGGAGGCGATGATCTCGGCGGCGACGGCGACGGGGGGCATCCTGATCGTGGGCTTGGGACTTGGTCTCCTAGACTTGAAAGAGGTGCGGGTGGCGAACATGCTGCCGGCGCTGCTGTTCGCCCCGCTGCTGGTGGCCGCGGCGCCGCTGTGGCCGTTCTAACCCCCGGCTTCGGTGCTGGTAACATGCGGTGGAGAGTGGTGGGTCCCAAAAGGAGGGAGTCGGCGTGGAGGGTAGGGACGTAGAGTGGCGGGGGAGCCCGCTCGACATCGCGGACACGGGGATAGACCCCAAGGGCATCCGGGAGGTCGTGATCGAGCTGGAGAACGGCGACTCCGACGTGTTCCGGCCCCGGCTGCGCGAGGAGTTCGGGTCCTACGAGCTGCACATGATGGCAATGTACCTGGACACCGTTGCCGCCGCCGCCCGCAAGAATTTCGGATAGAGAGGACGGGAGTTAGCGTGCACGGTATACAGCGGGAGAAAAGACGCGAAGGACCCTCCGAGGAAGCCATCGGGGTCACGCGCGTCGTGGTGCGTTACGCGGACGGCCGCGTGATGAACTTCGTGCCCGACGCCCGGCGGGCGACGTTCTCGGAGGACGACGTGCTCGAACTGCAGAAGCTGGTCGACCACGCATCATCCACCGCCGAGTGGGCCGACATCAACACCCGGCTGGGTTTCTAGGGAATCATACTATCGGCCCGGCGGATCGTCGCCCGGGTCGACGACGTAGCGGTCGTAGTAGTCCTCCCGGAGGTTGACGCTCTCGCCGGACATCTCGCGGCGGCGAAGGTCCCAGAGGACCTGCAGGTCGTGGTCTATCTTTTCGGCGCGTTCCCGGTCCCTGTCTTCCGCGTGGTGCGAGCCCTCGCGGGCCAGCAGCCGCTCGCGCTCCTCGGACAACTCCTCGATCTTCTGCATGACGCTCTCTGCCATAATCCCTCCCGAACGCTTACCCAAAGATTTTAACGGAAAGCCAAACCGGCGGGCCCTGTTCTAGAATCGTGCCCGCGGACCAACGGAAGGGCGGACGTGCTACAGAAGATCCACCACCTCGGCTACGCGGTCGAAGACCTGGACTTGGCCGCGCGCTTCTACGCGGACAACTTCGACGCGAGCCCCTCGGAACGCGAGACCGTCGAGGAGCAGGGGATCGTGGCAACGATGTTCGGGGTGGGGGAGAGCCGCATCGAACTCGTCCAGCCGACCCGGCCCGACTCCCCCGTCGGCCGGTTCCTGGCGAAGCGCGGCCAGGGCTTCCACCACGTCGCCTACCAGGTGGACGACATAGAGAAGACGCTCGCGGAGCTTGGGGGCAAGGGCGTCGAGCTGATAGACGAAACCCCCAGGACCGGGGCCGGCGGCACGCGGATGGCGTTCATCCACCCGAAAGGCGCGTTCGGGGTGCTCACCGAGCTTGTAGAATTGCCCGAAGACTAGACCGGACCGGAAGGATCGTCGCATGACCGTCGAGAAGCGCCGCAAAGACCGCCAGGACGCGGACGGACGGCGCACGGAATCCGGCATCGAGGTCAAGCCGCTCTACAAGCCCGACGACGTCGGAGACCTGGACTACGCGGGGAGGCTCGGCGACCCCGGCGACTACCCGTACACGCGCGGACCATACCCTTCGATGTACCGGGGCCGTCCCTGGACCATGCGCCAGTACGCCGGCTTCGGGACCGCCAAAGAGACCAACGCCCGGTTCAAGTACCTGACGGAGAACGGCCAGACCGGCCTCTCCGTCGCCTTCGACCTCCCCACCCAGATGGGCCGCGACTCCGACCACGAGCTCTCGCTCGGCGAGGTCGGCAAGGTCGGCGTCGCCGTGGACTCGCTGCTGGACATGCGCGACCTGATGAGCGGCATCCCCCTCGGAGACGTCTCGACCTCGATGACGATAAACGCCACCGCCTCCAGCATGCTGCTCCTCTACGCGCTCGTCGCCGAGGAGCAGGGCGTGGCGCCAGAGAACGTCACCGGCACGACGCAGAACGACGTCCTCAAGGAGTACCTGGCGCGCGGGACGTACATCTACCCGCCCGAACCGTCCATGAGGATCACGACGGATCTCTTCGCCTACTGCGCGCGGGAGCTCCCGCGCTGGAACACGATCTCGATCTCCGGCTACCACATCCGCGAGGCCGGCTCGACCGCCGTCCAGGAGCTCGCCTTCACCCTCTCGAACGCCATCGCCTACGTCGAAGCGGCCACGAAGGCCGGCCTGGATGTGGACGAGTTCGCCCCGCGCCTGTCGTTCTTCTTCAACGCCCACAACGACCTGTTCCAGGAGATCGCCAAGTACCGCGCCGCCCGCAGGATGTGGGCAAAGATAATGAAGGACCGCTTCGGCGCGACGGACGAGAAGAGCCTCAAGCTCCGCTTCCACACCCAGACCGCCGGCTCCTCCCTGACCGCCCAACAGGCCGAGAACAACATAGTCCGCACCACCGTCCAGGCGCTCTCCGCCGTGCTCGGGGGTACGCAGAGTTTGCACACCAACGCCTTCGACGAGGCGTTGGCGCTCCCGACCGAGCGCAGCGCGCGCATCGCGCTGAGGACCCAGCAGATCCTGGCGAGCGAGGGCGGCCTCACAGACACCGCCGACCCCCTCGCGGGCTCCTACTTCGTGGAATCCATGACCGATGCCGTCGAAGAGGAGGCGTGGGAGTACATTAGACAGATAGACGCCTTGGGCGGGTCGGTCGAGGCGATCGAGGAGCGCTTCATGCAGCGCGAGATCGAGGACGCCGCCTACCGCTACCAGCGCGAGATCGAGAAGCAAGAACGCGTCATCGTCGGCGTGAACCGCTACGAAGGCTCCGCGAACGGGGCCGGCGACCCCGAGATGGACCTGCACACCGTAGACGAGTCCATCCGCGAGACCCAGAGTGAGAGGCTCGCGGAGCTAAAGGAGAGCCGCGACAGCGCCGCCGTCGAGAAAGCCTTGGGCGACCTCGTTAGCGCTGCCGAGGGCGGGGACAACCTTCTCTACCCGATGAAGGAGGCCCTCTCCGAGCTTGCGACCGTGGGCGAGGTCTCCGACGCGCTCCGCGGCGTGTTCGGCGAATACCGTCCCATCTAGCCCATTTGGGCTGTAAGCAAAACAACCGCGAACGTCTGGTAATGGCTTAGACTATCTCCTGGAAAAGGGAAGATTTCGGTCGGTATTCGCATGAGCTTCGGAGGTTGTCGTGAGGAAGACGAGCGCGTTCGTCGGGTTGGTAGTCGCCTTTCTGGCGTGTGTGATCGTGGTGCAGGGCGCGACGCAGAAGGCCCGTACGCAGGCCGAGAACACCGGCGAGGACCCGACGTACCAGGACTCCAACCGGGGCGAGTTCGCGGCGGGTGAGATCATCGTCACCCTCAGGAACGACGCCTCGCAGGGCGACCTCCGCGACCTCAACCAGCAGAACGACGCGAGCATCGAAGAGGACCTGCCGCGCACCGACGTCAGCGTGGTCGACCTCCCGCGCGACCTGACGGTGCGGGAGGCGGTGCGCGAATACGAGAGTTCGCCCGACGTCGCCTACGCCGAGCCGAACTTCAGGCTCCAGCCGGCCGCGGCCCCGAACGATCCCGGCTACAGGGACTTGTGGGGCCTCAACAACACCGGCCAGACCGGCGGGACCGTCGACGCCGACGTGGACGCGCCCGAGGTCTGGGACACCACCACCGGCAGCGCCGACACCGTGGTCGCCGTCATCGACGAGGGCATGGACGTGGGCCACCCGGATCTCCGCGACAACGTCTGGACCAACTCCGGCGAGATCCCTGGAAACCAGATTGACGATGACAACAACGGCTACGTCGACGACCGCAATGGCTACGACTTCGCCAACAACGACGCCACCGTCTACGACCCGGACCCCGTGACGGGCGCCGGCGACGAGCACCGCACGCACGTCGCCGGCCCCCTCGCCGCGGTCGGCAACAACGGCGGCGGCCTCACGGGCGTCAACTGGGACGCGCAGGTCGCCTCGCTCAAGTTCCTCGGCGCCAACGGTGGGCTCACCTCCGACGCGGTCGAGGCGATCAACTACTCCGTCGCCGAAGGCATGGACATCTCCAACAACTCCTGGGGCGGCGGCGGTCGCAGCCAGGCCCTCCAGGACGCCATAACGCGCGCCGACAACGCCGGCCAAATCTTCGTCGCGGCGGCCGGCAACGGCGGTTCCGACGGCGTCGGCGACGATAACGACGCCACGCCGAACTACCCGTCCGGCTACGCCGTGCCCAACGTGGTCGCCGTCGCCGCCACGGACGACGCCGACAGGCTGGCCTCGTTCTCCAACTTCGGGGCGAACACGGTGGACCTCGCGGCCCCCGGCGTGGACATACTCAGCACGCTGCCCGGCAACAAGTACGGGCGGTACAGCGGGACCTCGATGGCGACGCCGCACGTCGCCGGGGTGGCGGCGCTCATCAAGAGCCGGCAGCCTGGCTTGGACGACGCCCAGGTCAAGAACCAGCTCTTGCGGTACGTGGACCCGAAGCCCGGCCTGCAGGGCAAGGTCGCCACGGGTGGGCGCCTCAACGCCCTCCGCTCCGTGACCGAGAACGCGGACACCACCGGGCCGGTCGTAAACGCGCCGAAGCCCGCGCCGGGCTCCAGCGTCCGCGACCGGACGCCCAGGATCTCGGCCACCGTGGCCGACAACGAGACCGACCTGCAGAAGGCCGCCATAAAGCTCTACCTGGACGGCGACCGCAAGACCGGCTTCGACTACGACGCCGGCACGGACCGCCTGACCTACGACGCGCCCAGGCTCTCGACCGGCCGGCACACCGCCAGGATCGTCGCCGAGGACGAAGCCGGCAACGTGACCCCGTACCAGTGGGGCTTCAAGGTCGTCCAGTAGCGCCGCGTCGCCATCCGTAACCGCATCCGAGAGGGGCGG
>CAXUFZ010000046.1:0-2405 GCA_964250345.1 uncultured Rubrobacteraceae bacterium | reverse complement strand
TACAGGGTCGCCTTGCCGCGCGCCGCCCCACACCTAACCCCCCCCCGCGGGGGCGGGGGGGGGCCCCCGGGCCCTTCGCGTTCCGGGAGCCCTACACGCGTGCAGGAAAGGGCTTTGGACGCCAAGGCCTATGGTAAGATTTGCCCGTAAATGACGGGGTTACGGCCCTTTCTAGCACCATTACGAACGGACGGGCCTCGCCCGTGGGAGGTTGGCAGACGTGGTTGATTGGTTTCGCAGACGCGCCGGCAACGCCGGGCAATCGGGGGACGTTCCGAAGGCCGACAATCTGGACGTATCGGCCGAGACGGCGGACGAGTTGGTAGATCGCACGCCCCCGCCCGAAGAGCCCGCCGACGGTTTTTCGGAGGCCGGCATCAGGGAGGCCTTGCGCGACGTTAGGGACCCCGAGATCGGCCGCGACCTCATCTCCCTCAACATGATCCGGAACGTCGACATCGAGGGTTCGGGCGTCACGGTCGGCGTCGCCCTCACCACCGCCGGCTGCCCCATGAAGCACCGCATCACCACCGACATCAGGGACCGGCTCACGGAGATCGAGGGTGTCGAGAGCGTCGAGGTGGACTTCGGCGTGATGACCGACGACGACCGCCAGAACCTGATGACCTCGCTGCACGGCGGCCCCTCCGAGCTCGCCCCGGCCTTCAAGGACGAATCGAAGACCCGCATCATCGCGGTCGTCAGCGGCAAGGGCGGTGTCGGCAAGAGCACCGTCGCCGTGAACCTCGCCGCCGCCCTCGACCGCGCCGGCCACAGCGTCGAGGTGCTCGACGCCGACGTCCACGGCTCCTCCATCCCGGTCATGCTCGGCGCCACGGAGAAGCCCAACGTCGTCGGCGGCGTCATCTTCCCGATAGAATCCTCTTCGGGCCTGAAGTTCATCTCGATGGGTAACTTCGTGAACGAGGGCCAGGCCATCATCTGGCGCGCGCCCATCGTCAACAAGGCCCTCACCCAGCTCATGCGCGACGTCTACTGGGACGAGCCCGACTTCATCATCGTGGACATGCCTCCTGGCACCGGCGACGTCGCCCTCACCGTGGCGCAGATGATCCCCAAGGCCGAAGCTCTGGTGGTCACGACCCCCCAGGCCGACGCCGCCCGCGTCGCCGTCAAGGCCGGCAAGATGGCCGTGCAGGCGCACCTCAAGGTCGCCGGCGTCGTCGAGAACATGGGCCACGCCGTCTGCCCGTGCTGCGGCGAGGAGATGAAGATCTTCGGCGGAGACGGCGGCGACCAGGTCGCCTCCGAGCTTGGCGCTAACATCATGGGCCGCATCCCCATCCTCCCCGACGCCACCGGCGAGCCCGGCAACGCCCTCTTCGACGAGGACACCGCCCCCGCCCGCGCCTTCGACGAGATCGCCGCCAGCCTCGCCGCTACGAAGGTCCGCCGGCGGATCAAGGTTCTCTAGCGAGCCCCGAGCTGCAGCGAGCAGGAGAGAGGCCACGCGAAAGTGCGTGGCCTCTCTTGTTTTCGGGTCATTTTCTGGATTCGCCCTAGAACTCTCGTCGTTCGCTCGCCAGGATCGACCGCTGGGGCCGGTTCCGCGGGCGGCGCATCGCCGCCGATCAACTCCCGGCCCACTTCGGATTCGAGCGAGTGGGGGCGAACCGGTCCGAGTGGTCTTCCACGAACTTGGCGAAGGCGTGCGGTTCGCGGCCGCCGACTCGGCTGACCACGTCGGTCACCGACTCCCCTTCGCCCTCGTCGTAGGCCGAGGCTATGGAAGCGAGATCTTCGGCGCGCCACCCGGGCAGGCCGCGCTCGGCGACGAGGTGGTCGCGGAAGGTTCCCGGCTCCGCGGGTTCGTATGCGACCTCTCTTCCGATGGCGGCGCCAATAATGTCCGCCGCGTCGCCGTACGACAGCGCCTTTGGACCGCTCACGACGTAGGTCGCCCCCTCGCGTGCCTCCTCCGTCAGCGCCGCCGCTGCCACGCGCGCGACGTCTCGCACGTCCACGAAGGCGAAGCGGCGATCTCCCATGGGCGCCGCGAACTTACCCTCCGCGGCAATCGAGGGGCCGAAGCGCAGGAAGTTCTGCATATAGAGCTGCGGACGGAGGATGGTGTATCCCAATCCCGAGTTTTCGAGGGTCCTCTCGATCTGGGCGTGGTGACGCATGAGCGCGACGGGGTTGTCGGGACTGGCGCCGTTGGCCGAGAGCTTGACGATGCCTTTCACGCCCGCCCGGACCGCGGCTTCTACAAACGCTCCTTCCATCTCCGGTTGCCTCGGATCGTCCCGGGACGCGAGGAACGCGCAGGCCACGCCGTCGAGCGCCCCTGGCAGAGACGTGGGTCGCTCGCAATCCCCGACGACCCCGTCGCCGCCCCCGGGGGCGCGCTCAGCGGGCCGGTCCGCCGGCCGCGCCCACGCCCC
>CAXUFZ010000045.1:0-16242 GCA_964250345.1 uncultured Rubrobacteraceae bacterium | reverse complement strand
GTTGGGGTGTTGGGGGATACTGGCGGCGTGCGGGGTTTGGCGCAGCGGACCTGTCAGCAAAGCGCGCGGCCCGTGGCGGGACCGGGACCGTCGTCCGACCGGCCTGGCGGCGGGGTCCCCGGTCAGGCATGCTTCCCCCGCGGCGCCGGCCTCGCCGGGGGTCGCCGCGGCGTGGCGAGGGGTAACCGACGCGGAAAGGAGACCATCTTTGCGACCCGTAGAAGGAACGTCCGTCGTCGTCCCCGGGGGTGGATCGGGCCTCGGCGCCGGCACCGCCGCGCACCTGGCTAGCGGGGGCGCGCGCGTGACCATCTGCGGCCGGCGCCCCGAGAAGGTGAGGTCCGTGGCCGAGTCCATCGGCTCGAACTGCGCGTGGGTGCAGGCCGATGTCGACGACCCGGGCGACCGTGTCCGCATCGTGGCCGCCGCCGTCGAGCACGGCGGTGGCATCGACGTGCTCGTCAACAACGCGGGCAACCGTTACGCGGCACCGTTTGCCGAGGTCGAGGAGGACCAGGTCGCCGGTATGTACCAGACCAACGTCGTCTCGCCGATCATGCTCACCCAGCTCGCCCTCCCGCACCTCGTGGAGCGCGAGGGTTCCATCGTCTTTATCGGCTCCGTGGACGTGCGGCGGGCGCTGCCGCCGGCGGTCGCGTACGCCCCGGCGAAGGCCGCCGTGCACCGGCTGACCGGCGTGCTCGCCGCCGAGCTCGGACCGCGGGGCGTGCGCGTCAACTGCGTGGCCGTCGGCGCCGTGGCCACCGAGATCGACGCGCGCGCCGGCCTGATGAACGCGGAGGAGTCGCGCAAGCTCCTCGACGAGGTCTTCGCCCCGGCCACCCCCCTGCGCCGCCCGGGGAGCGCGGAGGAGGTGGCCGAAGCCATCGAGTACCTCGCCTACTCCGAGTGGACCACCGGCGCCATCCTCGATGTCGACGGCGGCCTCGGGCTCGGCGAGCTGCAGGCCTGAAGGCGTGCCACGATCCGGCCCCGCGGCCAGGCCGATCAAGCGACGGTCCCGCCACGGGTCGCGCGCTTTGCGGCCAAGTTCGTGGCGGAGGACGGCGGCTCTGGGCTTGTAACGGTTTGCGGGGGCGGGCCGCGTCAGGGTTGCAGGTGGCGGTCGAGAAAGGCGCGGGCGCGGCGGAGGACGTCGAGTTGGTGGTTGCGTTCGCGGAGGGCGTGGGGTTCGCGGGGGTAGATGGCGAGTTCGAAGGGTTTGTTTTGTGCGCGGAGGGCGCGGGCGAGGTAGCGGCCCTGGCTGGCGGGGACGCGTTCGTCCCTCTCTCCGTGCAGGACGAGGAGTGGGGTGGAGATGTTGGACGTGTGGGAGATCGGGCTGAGCTCGTCGTGGCGGTGGGGGCCGGGGCCCTCCCAGCCGGTGCTGCCGCCGCACTCGGCCTCGAAGTGCGGCATATCGCTCTCGGCGACCATCATGCCCCAGTCGCTGACGCCCGCGCCCATGACGGCGGCCTTGAAGCGGTCCGTCTGGCCTATCGCCCACGCGGCCATGAAGCCGCCCTGGCTCCAGCCGCCGATCCCGAGCCGCCCGGGATCGGCGACGCCCCCGTCTACCAGGCGGTCGAGGCCGGAGATCACGTCCGCGTAGTCGTCCTCGCCGACGGCGCCCGCGACGCTGGCGGCGAACGCGTGGCCGCGCCCCAGGCCGCCGCGCGGGTTGGGCAAGAACGCGGCGTAGCCACCGGCGGCGAGCCACTGGGCGGAGAAGACCCAGCCGAGCTGGAGGGAGTCCGCCCAGCGGCCGTACGGTCCGCCGTGTACCAGGGTGACGAGCGGGAAGGGGCCGTCGGCGCGCGTCTTGCCGGGCGGCAGGACGAGGAGCCCGTCCAGTTCGAGGCCGTCGGCCGCGGTCCAGGACAGACGCTCCTGCGCGCCCCAGGAAATCTTACGCAGTTCGGGGTTCAGGTCGGTCAGGCGCTTCAGCGGACCTTCGGGCGCCCCGGCCCACACCTCCAACGGCTCCCGCGCGGTGCTCCGCAGCGCGGCGAGCGTCCGTCCGTCGTCGCTGGTGTCGGGGGAACGTAGCTCGCCCGGGTGGTGGGCCAGCGGTGTCAGCTCCCCGCTCGACGGGTCCAGGCGCTCGACGGTCGTGTCGAGGCCCCGGGCCACGGTGACGAGGGGGGCGCCGGCGCGGCCCCGGCGGAGGTCCGTGGGACAGGCCGGGAGGTCGGCGGCGAGCATCTCCGGCTCGCCGGCCTCGACGTCCACCGCGAAGAGCGCCTTGCCGGAGATCCTGGCCGGGGTGGCGTCGCCGATAAAGAAGATGCGCCTCCCGTCTTCGCCCCAGGCGAGCGCGTCGCCGCCCGACGCGAGCCTGCACACGAGGCGGGCCTCGCCGGTCGGGAGGTCTACGACGTGCAGTTCCTCCCCGCGGCCCAGGTTGTCCAACTCCGGCGTGGGCCAGGAGACGACGGCGAGCTCCGCGCCGGCGGGGTTCGGCGTCGCCTCGACGGCGTGGCGGTCGCCGAGGGCCGCGACCGTGCGGACCTCGCGTGACGCGACGTCCAGGAGCCGCAGCCGCGCGTAGGGCCAGCGATCGCCGAAGACCTCCGCGTCGTCGCGCTCCCGCTCGCGGCGTTCGTCTTCTTCCGTGGGCTCGTCCTTCGCCCGGAACGCCAGGGTCCGGCCGTCGGGCAACGGGACGAAGCCCTCCACGCCCGCCTTCCACGACGTGAGTTCCTCGGCCTCGCCAGGGTCCCGGACGGGCAGACGTTGTATCTGCGCCTTGCCCCGTTCGGTGCGGTCGGAGGAGAAGTACAGCCATTCGCCGTCGGGCGACCAGCGGGGCGAGGCGTCTTCGGCGTCTCCGGTCGTGAGCCTGCGGGGCGCGGGGGGGCCGGTCGTGCCGGAGAGCCGGATCTCGCTCTCCCGATGCTCGCCGCGTTGGCCCATCGGGGCGACGACGAAGGCGACGAGGCTCCCGTCCGGCGAGACCCTTGGGTCGGAGGGTATGCTCGCGTCCACGATCTTCTCCGGGGTCAACTCGGTCATGGGTTCCTCCCGTCGGTCGCGAGGCCCGAGCGGGGTTTTGGTTGCGGGTCTCGGGGCTCTGGGTTCGACGCCTGGGGCCCCGAACCTACGACTCTTCTTCGAGCACCTTCTCGTAGTCTTCGGCGGAGAGGAGGTCGGTTTCGTCGGAGGTTTGGAGTTTGAGGATCCAGCCCTCGCCGTAGGGGTCCTCGTTGATCTTCTCGGGGCTGTCCTCCAGCGAGCCGTTGACCTCGACGACCTCGCCGCCGACCGGAGCGTACAGGTCCGAGACGGCCTTGACGCTCTCGACCGCGCCGAAAGAATCGCCGGCGGCGAGCGTGGCACCCTGTTCGGGAAGCTCGACGAAGACCACGTCGCCGAGCTCGTCCTGGGCGTGCTCCGTGATGCCGATGGTGGCCACGCCGTCCTCGACGCGGACCCACTCGTGGGTCTTCGTGTACTGCAGCTCTTGCGGTACGGCCATCCGGCTCCCCCTATTTTCTCTCGCGCTTGTAGAACGGCAGCGGCACGGTTCGCGCCCCCACGGGCCTGTCGCGTATGACCACGTCGAACGAATCTTCCACCTCCGGCGCGACGAGCGCAAGCCCTATCGCCTCGCCGAGCGTCGGGGACTGCGTCCCGCTCGTGACGACCCCGACGGTCTCGCCACCTACGGCCACCGGGTGGTCGTGGCGCGCGATCCCACGCCCCTCCACCCTGAACCCGACGAGCCTCTTCCGAAGCCCCCCTTCCTTCTCCCGACGCAAGGCTTCCTGCCCGACGAAGGCCTCTTCTTTGTCCAGGTGAACGGCGAACCCGATGCCCGCTTCGAGCGGCGTCGTCTCGGCGTCCAGCTCGTTGCCGTAGAGGCACATACCGGCCTCCAAACGGAGGGTGTCGCGGGCGCCGAGGCCGACCGGGGCGGCGCCCGCGCCGGTCAGCATCCGCCAGGCTTCGGGGGCGTCGTCGGGGCGGAGGTAGAGCTCGAAGCCGTCCTCGCCCGTGTAGCCGGTGCGGGAGATGATCGCCTCCACCCTGTCCCCCGCCGACGCGACGAAGCGGTAGTACTTGAGGGACGAGAGGTCCGCCTCCGTGAGGCCTTGCAGCATCTCCTCCGCCCGCGGCCCCTGCAAGGCGAGCAAGGCCCACTCGTCCGACTCGTCCGAGATCTCGACGTCCAGGTCCCCGGCGTGCTCCCGAAAGTGAGCGACGTCCTTCTCGCGGTTCGCCGCGTTGACGACGACGAGAAAGTCGTCGGACCTCCTGTAGACGAGCACGTCGTCCACCGTGCCGCCCGACTCGTAGCACACGGCCGCGTAGCCGGCCTGCCCAACCTCCAGGCGGGAGACGTCGCGGGTGACGAGGCGCTGGACGGCCTTTTCGGCGTCCGGTCCCCCGAACACGACCTCGCCCATGTGGGAGACGTCGAAGAGGCCGGCGCGCTCGCGGACGGCCTCGTGCTCGGCCTTGACGCCGCCCTCCGGGCCACCGTACTGGACGGGCATCTCCCAGCCAGCGAAGGGGACGAGGCGGGCGCCGGCCTTCCTGTGCTCGTCGTAGAGCGGGGTGCGTCTGAGGGTCTCCTCTGCCACCTCCTACCACCGGGCCTTGAGTTGTCGGGCGGCGCGGGCCTCGTCGAGGCGGCGGGTCGGGGCTTGCGTCGGGGCCTCTTCGAGCTCCTCGGGGGTCGTCTCGGCTAGTTCGAGCAGGGCGCCGACGAAGTCGTCGAGGGTCTCTTTGGACTCGGTCTCGGTCGGCTCTATGAGCATGGCCTCTTTGACGACGAGGGGGAAGTAGATCGTGGGCGGGTGATAGCCGTGGTCTATGAGGCCCTTGGCGATGTCGAGCGCCCTCTTGCCCTTCGGCGGCTGCACGACGACCTCGTGCTTGCAGAGCTCGTCGTAGGGGACCCCGTACGTGCCCCTGAGCCGCGCCCTGACGTAGTTGGCGTTCAGGACGGCCATGTCCGTCACGTCGCGGAGCTCGGGGCCGTGCATCTTGATGTAGTTCCACGCCCGCAGCATCTGCCCGAAGTTGCCGTGGAAACCGGCCACCCGCCCGATGCTGCTCGCGGGCCGAACGAACGTGTACGACTCGCCTTCCTTCTCGACCGTTGGGTCGGGGCGGAACGGGGCCAGGGTCTCGGAGCAGGCGATAGCGCCGCAGCCGGGGCCGCCGCCGCCGTGGGGGGTGGAGAACGTCTTGTGGAGGTTGAAGTGCATCACGTCCACGCCGGCGTCGGCGGGGCGCATCCGGCCGAGGTTCGCGTTCATGTTCGCGCCGTCCATGTAGAGGAAGGCGCCGGCCTCGTGGAGGATCTCCGCTATCTCTTTGATGTTCCGCTCGTAGACGCCGCAGGTGTTCGGGTTCGTGATCATGAGCGCCGCCGTCGTCCCGTCGACCATCTCCCGGAGCTCGTCAACGTTCACGTCGCCGTGCTCGTCGAGCCCGATCTCCTTGGCGGTAAAGTCCGCCATCGAGGCCGTCGCCGGGTTCGTCCCGTGCGCCGTCGAGGGCACGAGTACCGTCGTCCTCCCGGTATCCCCATTGTCCTCGAAGTACTTCTTGATCATCAGGATACTTGTCAGCTCACCCTGCGCCCCGGCGAGCGGCTGCAACGAGACGGCCGGAAGGCCGGATACCTCGGACAAGAAGCCCTGAAGTTCGTGCATGACCCTCAAAGCGCCCTGGGCCTGGGCCTCCGGTTGGAGCGGGTGCAGGCCCGCGAAGCCGGGGGTGCCCGCGGCGGCCTCGTTGGCGCGGGGGTTGTGCTTCATCGTGCAGGAGCCGAGGGGATAGAAGTTCGTGTCTATGCCCCAGTTCTGGCGGGAGAGGTTCGTGTAGTGGCGCACCACGGTCGGCTCGTCTACTTCGGCGAGGCGCGGCTTCTCCTTGCGGAGTGATGCTTTCGGCAGAATCCTTTCGAGGTCCGTGGTCTCCACGTCGTTTTTGGGCAACGTGTAGCCCCGGCGGCCCTCGCGGCCTTTGGTCCGGATCAGGTTATCCAGCATTCGAGATCACCTCCGCGAACTCGTCGAGCTCTTCCTTTGTCCGCTTCTCCGTGACCGCGACCAGCATCCCCCCGTCCCCGAGATCCAAACCGCCGACCATGCCCGCGTCGAGCAGCGCCTGGTTCGCCCTCTTCACATCCGGCAACTCGACCACGAACTCCCATAGGAACGGGGCGTCCGGGTATCGGAGTCTCAGGTCCGAGTCCTGAAGCTTCTCGGCCAGGTAATGCGCCTTCGAGATAGAAAGCTCCGCCACCTCGCGCAGCCCCTCGGGTCCCATGAGCGAGGTGTAGACCGTCGCGGCGAGGGCGGTGAGGGCCTGGTTGGTGCAAATGTTGGAGTTTGCTTTGGCGCGGCGGATGTCCTGCTCGCGCCCGCGGAGCGTCAGGACGTAGGCGAGCTTGCCGTCTTTGTCCACCGTCTCGCCGCAGATGCGTCCGGGGAGTTGGCGGACGGACTTCTGACCCGTCGCCATGTAGCCTGCGTAGGGGCCGCCGAAGAGGAGCGGCATTCCGAGCGGCTGGGCCTCGCCGACCGCCACGTCCGCCCCGAGGTTGCCGGGGGCTTCGAGGACGGCCAAAGAGATCGGGTCGCAGACGGCTACGCACAAAGCCCCAACGCCGTGCGTGGCCCCGGACGCCGCTTCGGTGTCCTCCACGACCCCGAAGAAGTTCGGGCTCTGCACGAAGGCGCCCGAGACGTCGTCCGGCACGTTTGAAAAGTCCGTCACGCCACTATCGAACGGTAGCTCGACGACCTCGACCCGGTACGTCTCTATAACTTCGCGGTAGCGGGGGTTGAGGCCGGCAGAGACGGCTACCTTAGGATCCCTCTTGGTCAGCCTCGCGGTCATGAGGGCGGCTTCGGCGACGGCGTTGGCGCCGTCGTAGACGGAGGCGTTTGAGACTTCGAGGCCGGTCAGTTCGCTTATGACGGACTGGAACTCGAAGATGGTCTGGAGGGTGCCCTGGCTGATCTCCGGCTGGTAGGGCGTGTAGGAGGTCAGGAACTCGCCGCGCGAGATCATCGCCCCGACCGTCGAGGGCACGATCCTGTCGTAAGCCCCGGCGCCCAGGAAGATCGGGAGCCCCGAGACGTTCTCCTTCGCCAGCCGGTCTACGTCCCTGAGCGCCTCGTACTCCGAGAGCGCGGGCGGGAGATGCAGCTCCCCTTCGAGCTTCGGCGAGACGTCGGCGAAGAGGTCGTCGAGCGTCTCGACGCCGATGGCGTCCAGCATCTCGCGGACGTCGTCCTCGGTGTGCGGTGTAAACCTCGCCACGCGGCAGTACCCCCTGTTTTGGGTGAGCGTCCTATAGACCACCGCCCTGTCCCAAACCTGAGAGTATTACCCCGTCGGCGCCGATGAGGCGAAGCCCACCGAACTCTCCAGGACGCCCTCCGATCCGCGGTCCTTCTGCCTGAGAGATTCGAGTCGCTCTCGCGACCCTTTCACCTTCGGCGGTCGCTGCGGGGACTCCCCCACCCCCCGCGACTCTCTCCCACGGCCTTCATCGGGCAAGGTAAAGTTAGCACAAGTGCCTGGCGACGACCTGCGAAGCCCGACACATCGCTCACCTTACGGCTCCAAAGCGAGGAGTGTTAAGCCGTTCTTGCTTGCGGTTTCTCGTCCGGTTTCTCCGCGTCAGAGATCAAAAAGAAGTTTGACAGCCTCTTTGCAGCACCGACACGACCCACCACCCGTCATCGGCGAATTCGTGTACGGCTGAAACCTTTATGCCTCTACCACTCTCCACCATCTCCTGTGATTCGAAAGTCCACGACCTCGCCCGATCCGTTAGCCTTGGTCCGCGGAATGCCGTAACGCTTCTTGCTATACGCTTTGAGGCTGATCGGTGCAACGTCCTGCTCTAAGAAACGCATCGGCAGACCGGCCAGCTCCACAATGTCGCCTGCGGAATAGGGAAGGGCCGCTCGGATGTCGTCGAGGCTCTGCAGGCCCTCTTCGACGATCATCGAAAAGCCCCTCTTCAGCAACCGCGGCCTCTCGATCGGTAGCTCGTCGTCTAAGGGCTCCTTTAGCCGCCAGCCCCTTCGAGTGCGGTTTATCCACAGGCGGCGAGCCTGTCCTTTCTCGACGAGGCCCAAATCTTCGGATCTGTGAACCATCATCGCCACGCTGACCTTCCATTTGGGCTTCAATGCCCAAAACGCATCGAGGTTGGCGATAGAGAAATCGTTGGAGAACGCTAGGGCGGGCAGCAAGAACGCGCCGGCGAACCTGTGGGCCTGATTCTCTATCACCTTGAAGGTGGACTTGTTCCCTATGTGCTTCGGGTCGATGTCGCGGTGCATAATGAGATGGCCCAGCTCGTGCGCGGCGTCGTAGCGAGAGCGCGGTCCACTCTCCTTGTCAGCTCCTAAAAATATGTACGGCGTGTTGGCCTTCGTCTGCCACTCGTGCCACTCGGAAAACGCATCGAGCTCGTCCGCTTCCACCATGCCGCGGGCGACGACAGCCCCCTTGTTCTCGAGAAGCCACACCACGTTGCTAATTGGCCCGTCGCCTAGGCCCCAGAACTGACGGGTCATGGCGGCGAAGTCCTCGACATCCTCCCAGGAGAGCTCGCGGGGATCGCGCGGCACCTCGAAGCGAGGGTAACGGACGGGTGGGAAGTTCACGTACTGCCGCAGGTAAGCCGCTATCTCCGTTAGCCACTCGTAGCGCCGCTCCACCCGAAGACGCGCCAGCTTGGTCGCGCTGTTCATGGAACGGTAGAAGATCCTGCGCGCTTCCGGCTTCCCTTGGGGCACCGGACGGTAGAAAAAGGCCAGCGGCAGGTTGAGGACCTGCTCCATCCTCGCCATGACCTCCGGGCGCGGACTCTGCTGCTCGTTCTCGTACTGGGAGATGGCTTGTCTCGATACGTCGAGGATCTCGGCGAGCGCGGTCGCGGTTAGGCCGCGTGCTTCGCGCGCCTCCTTCAAACGTGCACCGATAAATCCGGGCGTACCGCGCTTCATCCGGTGTGGTCCTCCGCCCCCTCTTCGTCGTCTTTCCGCCGCTCAGACTCGGGCTTGAGGCCCATGTCCAGCTCGTCTGGGATCATCTCTTCCTCGAAGCTCCAGAGCTCGCTCACGAGATCGGGAAACCGGCCGAATAAGTCTATCCGACCGACGTAATCCGAACAGTCCTTATTCGGAAACGCGACGTGCGCGAATTCCGGCCGAGTCTTGTTTAACTCCTCGGGCCCGTGCAACAGGACCCCGTACAGGATCGTGCCCTCTTCGGGCGGCTCCCCAAACAAATTCGGCTGGCTGGCCCGCGCGTAAGTCTCGCGGTATATCGCTTTGCGTACAGTCTTGTTCGGCTGCTCCACTGCGTGGGCCGTCAGGAAAACGTTGTTGGAAGCCAGGAGCGTGTAATAGCTTGTCCCGCCATAGTTTAACTCGGCCGATGCGGTTATCTCCGGGTAATAGTTCTGGGCAAGCTGCCGCAGTTGATACTCGACCATTGCACGCCGCACGATAGGGTACAAGTCGTGGGCTTCAGGCGCCGGATACTGCATCCTGCAATCTGCGTGCGCTCCCCGGTACGACGATGCCAGCACCCTTAGGTAGTCTCGAAGAAAATCATCGGAGTAAGCGACGAGGAACTCGCCCTCCATCTCTTCCCGGAATCTCCCCATACACAGGCTCCTTTACACGTTCGCGATGTAAAGCAGTCTGCGCATTTTGCTAGTATTTGTCAAGTTATGGATCGCTAGGTTTCTGAAAACACCCTATGTAGTTTGCCGTTTGTGGACAGACGCTATACATCGTGTCATCGAAGCGCGTTCTTACCCACACCACGAATCATGCTCATGACCTGTATCTCAAGTGTAGTTCTCGGCGGTGAGTTGCACCTCGTCCTTCTTGGCGAAGTGGTCCTGGATGTACTTCTCGCCCTCGTCGCAAAAGAGCGTGACGACGTGCTCTATCTCAAGGTAGGACCCGCGAACCTTCCTGGCGGCTATCAGGTTGGCGCCGCTCGAAGGGCCGACGAAGAGGCCGTGCTCCTTGGCGAGGCGACGCATCTCCCCAACGGCCTCCTCCGAATCTATGGCGAGCGTGTCGTTGACGAGGCTCTGATGCCTCTGGAAGATGCCGGGGACGAAGCCGTCGGCTATGCCTTCTATGAGGTGCTCCCCGACCTCGCCGCACACGATGGTCGAGGACTCCGACGGCTCCATCGCGAAGAGCCGAACGTCCGGGTTGACCCCGCGGAAGGCCTGCCCCACCCCGACGAGCGTGCCGCCGGTCCCGACGCCCATGACGAGCGCGTCCGGGACGACGCCTTCCGGGAGCTGACCCAGTATCTCCGGCCCCAGCCACGTCCGGTTCTCCTCGACGTTCCACTCGCTCTCGAACTGCGCCGGGCAGAAGTAGCCGGGCCTCTGGCCGAGCTCTTTGGCTCTTGCCAATGCCTCGTCGACGTGGAAGTGGCCGACCTCCAGCACGTCGGCGCCGAAGGCGCGGCTGATGGCGACGCGCTCGCCGGAGAGTCCTTTCGGCATGACGACGAGCATCTTGTAGCCCTTGACGGCGGCGACCATCGAGAGAGCGTTGCCGGTGTTGCCGCTGGTCGCCTCGACGATGGTGTCGCCGGGTTTGAGGAGGCCCTCGTCCTCGGCGCGTTCGACCATGTACTTGGCGATGCGCGCCTTGACGGAGCCCGAGGGGTTGAGGTACTCCAGCTTGCAGTAGACGCCGTCGAGCTCGAGCATCGGGGTGTCGCCGATGGCGTCGAGGACGTTCTTCGAGAGCCCGGTTTGCTTTGCTTCGTTCTCCAGCACTGCGACCTCCTTACTCGGGCGTAACGTATGCCCCGGAGAGGCCGCCGTCAACCAGGAAGGTCGAGGCGTTGACGTAGGAGGCCTCGTCGGAGGCGAGGAAGAGGGCGGCGTTGGAGATCTCGACGGCCTCGGCGAACCGGCCCATGGGCAGGTGGATCAACCGTCTCGCCGCCTTCTCCGGGTCCTTGGCGAAGAGCTCCTGCAAGAGCGGCGTGTTGACGGGTCCGGGACAGAGCGCGTTTACTCGTACACCCTGGCGGGCGAACTGCACTCCCATCTCGCGGCTCATGGCTAGGACGCCGCCTTTCGAAGCCGTGTAGGAGATCTGGGACGTCGCCGCCCCCATCACCGCCACGAACGAGGCCGTGTTTATGACGGAACCGCCGCCCCGCTCCAGCAGGTGCGGTATCCCGTGTTTGCAGCACAGGTAGACGCTCTTCAGGTTGACGTTCTGCACCCGCTCCCACGCCTCCAACTCCGTCTCCAGGATGGAGTCGTCGTCCGGCGGGGAGATGCCGGCGTTGTTGAAGAGCACGTCGACGCCGCCGAACGTTTCGGCGGTCTCCCCGTACATGCGCTGGACGTGGTTGGGGTCGGTGACGTCGGCGTTGACGTAGAGGCCTCCTATCTCGGCGGCGACCGTCTGGCCGGGCCCGTCGGCGAGGTCCACGACGCAGACCTTCGCGCCTTCTTCGGCGAAACGGCGGGCGGTCTCGCGGCCGATGCCGCTCGCGCCGCCGGTTATGACGGCGACCTTGTCTTCGAGCCTGCCGGGCATCCTAGCTTCCCTCCGTGGAGATGTAGACGTTCTTGACCTCGGTGTAGGCGTCGAGGGCGTGGGGGCCGAGCTCGCGGCCGACGCCGGACTGCTTGAAGCCGCCGAACGGCGTGGCGACCCGGACGGAGGTGTTGGAGTTTATGGAAAGGACGCCCGACTCGATGCGGCGGGCGACGCGAAGCGCCTTCGCGCCGTTCTCCGTCCAGACGGAGCCCGAAAGGCCGTAGGGGGTGTCGTTCGCCTGGCGGACGGCGTCGTCCTCATCCCCGAACGGGATCACGGCGACCACGGGACCGAAGATCTCTTCTCTAGCAGCCTTGTCCTCGTTGGAGACCGGCGCGAGCACCGTCGGCGGATACCAGAACCCGGAACCGCCGGGAGCATCGCCCCGGATCGCGACCGGCGCGTCTTCTGGGACGTATGACGACACCCTCTCCCGATGGTCGGCGGAGATGAGCGGTCCCATCTCCGTGGTCTCGTCCAGCGGGTCCCCGACCCGCAGGCCTTCCACGGCGGGCTTCATGAGGTCCAGGAACTCGTCGAGAACGTCTTTCTGCACGAGGATGCGCGACCTCGCGCAGCAGTCCTGTCCGGCGTTGCCGAAGACGGCTGGCGGGGCGCTCGCGGCGGCCCTCTCCAGGTCGGCGTCGGCGAAGACGACGTTGGCTGACTTGCCGCCGAGCTCCAGGGTGACGCGCTTTATGGTGGCCGAAGCGCCGGCCATGATGCCGCGTCCGACGGCCGTCGAGCCGGTGAAGGCGACCTTCGCCACGTCGGGGTGGTCCACGAGCCGCTGGCCCACGACGCTCCCGGACCCGACGAGGACGTTGACGACGCCCTCCGGGATGCCGGCCTCGCGGGCGATGCGCCCGAACTCCAGCGCCGTTAGCGGTGTCAGTTCGGCGGGTTTCAGGACTATCGTGTTGCCGGCGGCGAGAGCCGGGGCCATCTTCCAGCTCGATATGGTGAGGGGGAAGTTCCACGGCACGATCAGGCCGACCACCCCGAGCGGCTCGCGGAAAGTAACGTCTACCCCACCCGAGACGGGGATCGTGTCGCCGAGCAGCCGCTCCGGCATCCCGGCGTAGTAGTGGAAGGTGTCCGCCACCATCCCCATCTCGCTGCGGGCGTCGCCGATGGGCTTGCCGGTGTCCCTGGACTCCAGTTGCGCCAGGTTCTCCTTCTCGCTTTCGAGCGCGTCGGCGAGGCGGCGCAGGAGGCGGGAGCGGTCGGCGGGATCTACGTCGCGCCACGGGGGGAAAGCCTTCTTCGCGCGGGCGACGGCCCGGTCCGCGTCTTCGGCGGTGGCGGGTTCTATGCGGTCGACCACCTCTTCGGTGGCGGGGTTCAGGATCTCCAGCAACTAGCTTACCTCCGCTATAAGGGACCTTATGAGTTGGCTCTTCTCGTCCTCTTCGGGATGCCAGAGCACCCCGAGCACGAACGGGCACGACGGGTCTTCGATGGCCTCCACGGCCTCGTCCCCGGACCGGCCCGTGACCACGAGCCCCTCCCCCACCTCCCTGACGCCCTGGTGGTGGTGCGATTTTACGGGCGTCGTCTCCGCGCCGACGGCGCGGGCGGCCAGAGAGCCGGCCTCCAGCGCGACCTCGTGGTCGGCGCAGGTGCCGGGGGTGTGACGGTGGTCGTCGTGGCCGACGACGTCGGGGAGGTGCTGCTCCAGGCCGCCGCCGTAGGCGACGTTCAAGACGTGCATCCCGCGGCAGATGCCTAGAGTTGGCATCCGGCGCGAGATGGCGCCACGCACCAGCGCGAGCTCGTAAGCGTCGCGGTCGCGTTGCACGGGGCCCGTCTCCGGGTGGAGCTCCTGGCCGTAGAGGTCGGGGTCGAGGTCGCCGGCGCCGCCCGTCAGGATCAGGGCGTCCAGGAGATCCAGGAGTCCTTCCGGTCCCTCCGCGTCCGCCGGGTCGGGCGGGAGCAGGACAGGCCTGCCGCCGGCCCGCTGCACGGCGCGCACGTAGCCCGCCGGGCTGATGAACGCCGGCATCTCCTTCCACACGCCGTAGCTGACGCTCTCCGTCGCCGCCGTGATGCCGACGGTCGGACGGCCATTCTTTTCCCTCACAGGCGCTCGAAGTTCCGGTAGCGCTCCCAGTCGGTGACGGCCGCCTCGAAGGCATCTATCTCCACCTTCGCCGCGTTCAGGTAGTGGTCCAGGACCTCCCGCCCGAAGGCCTCCCTCGCGACGTCGCTCGCCGCGAGGAGTTCCCTGGCCTCCTTCAAGCTCGTCGGGACGTGGGGCTTGTCCGTCTCGTAGGCGTTGCCGGCGAACTCGTCCTCCAGGGGGAGCTCGTTGTCTATGCCGTGCAGGCCGGCGGCGATCATGGCGGAGATCGCCAGGTACGGGTTCACGTCTCCCCCGGGGATGCGGTTCTCGACCCGCAAAGACGGCCCGTGCCCGACGACGCGCAAGGAGCACGTCCGGTTGTCCCGGCCCCAGGCGACGGCGGTCGGGGCGAAGGAGCCCTTGGCGTAGCGCTTGTACGAGTTGATGTTCGGGGCGAAGAACGGCATGAGCTCGCGTAGGCACGCGACCTGCCCGGCCAGAAAGCGCTCGAAGGTCTCGGAGAAGCCGTGGCCGTCGGCGAAGACGACGTCTCCGTCCTCATTTCTCAAGCTCAGGTGGATGTGGCAGGAGTTGCCCTCGCGCTCGTCGAACTTGGGCATGAAGGTGACGGAGGAGCCTTCCTGGGCGGAGATCTCCTTGGCCCCGTTCTTGTAGATGGCGTGGCCGTCGGCGGTAGCCAATGCTCTATCGAACCTGAAGTTGATCTCGTGCTGACCGAAGTTGCACTCGCCCTTCGCGTCCTCGACCGCGAGCCCCGCCCCCGCCATCTCGTTCCTGATGCGTCGGAGCAAAGGCTCGATCCTGGCGGTCCCCATCAGCGAATAGTCCACATTGTACAGGTTCGCCGGGTCGAGATCTTTGTAGCCCCTACGCCACGCATCCTCGTAGGAGTCCTTGAAGACGATGAACTCGAGCTCCGTGCCGACGAAGGCTTGGAAGCCGCGTTCGGCGAGGCGTTCGAGCTGGCGCTTCAGGATCTGTCGCGGGGACGCCACTACCGGGGACCCGTCCTCCCAGACGAGGTCGCACGTCACCATCGCCGTTCCCTCCTGCCAGGGCACGAGCCGCAGGGTCTCCATGTCCGGCTTGAAGACGAAATCCCCGTAGCCGCGCTCCCACGAGCTCATCGCGTAGCCCCCGACGGTGTTCATCTCGACGTCCACGGCGAGCAGGTAGTTGCAGCCCTCGGCGTCGTGCTCGACGACCTCGTCGAGGAAGTGCGTCGCCGTCAGGCGTTTGCCCTGGAGGCGGCCCTGCATGTCCGTCATCGCGAGGAGGACGGTGTCTATCCGGCCGGCGTCCACCTCGGCGCCCAGGGCGTCGAGGTCAAGGCGGCCCTTCGGTCTGGTCTCCATAGATTCCCTTCTAGCTGCCGGCGAGCTCGGCTTCGGCCTTCTCGATGGTGGCGAACTCTTCCTCGGGGGCCTGGGCGACGAGGTGGTGGCGGCTGTAGAGGAGGAAGTACGCGATAAAGGCCGCGTAGACGCCGAGCATTATGAGGGCCGCCCTAGGGTCGACGATGAAGGTCGCGATCACGGCCAGCACCGCCAGCACGAGCGCGATGCCGGAGGTGACGGTTCCCCCGGGCGTGCGGTACGGTCGTTCCAGGTCGGGCTCGCGGCGGCGGAGGACGATGTGCGAGAGCATCATCAGAGCGTAGCTTATCGTCGCGCCGAAGACGGCGATGTTGATGAGGACCGCGCCGTTGCCCGTGAGCGCCAGCAGGAAGCCGACGATGCCGGGCACGATCAGGGCGACCCACGGCGTCCTGCGGGAGCCCGTCAGAGATAGCACCTTCGGCAAATACCCGGCCCGGGACAGGGCGAACATCTGGCGCGAGTAGGCGAAGATGATGGAGAAGAAGCTCGCGATCAGGCCCGCGAGCCCCGCGACGTTGACGATGGCGCCGAGCGCGGTGGTGCCCCCGTAGGCCTCCTCCATCGCCAGCGGCAGCACGGAGGGCGCGGCGAGCATCTCGTCGCTCGTGAACGCCGCGGAGCCCGCGCCCCCGGGCCCGAAGAAGAGGACGAGCACCGCGAACAGGAGCAGCGCGGCCATGCCCCCGATCAAGCCCTTCGGCATGTCGTGCTGCGGGTCCCGCGTCTCCTCGGCCGCGAGCGGGACGCCCTCGATGGCGAGGAAGAACCAGATCGCGAACGGAAAAGCCGCCCATATCCCCACGAACCCGAGCGGCAGGAACGAGCTCGCCCCCGCCGCGTTGGTCGCTTCTATGGTGAATAGATTCGACACCTCGAACTGCGGGATCATGCCGACGATAAACACCGCGAGCGCCAGAACAGCCACCACGGTTATGCCGAACATCAGCTTGAGCGCCTCCCCGACGCCGTAGAGGTGGATGCCGATGAACACGGCGTAGCAGCCGAGGTAGACGATCCAACCGCCCACCCCAAACAGCGTGTCCATGTACCCCCCGATGAACGTCGCGATGGCCGCGGGCGCTATGGCGTACTCGATCAAGATAGCCGTCCCCGTCGCGAACCCGCCCAACGGCCCGAGCGCCCGCCGCGCGAACCCGTACCCACCCCCGGCCGTCGGTATAGTAGAAGACAACTCGGC
>CAXUFZ010000044.1:13457-16262 GCA_964250345.1 uncultured Rubrobacteraceae bacterium | reverse complement strand
GGCGTAGGTGGTCCTGGCGGCGGGGTAGGGGTTTAGTGGGGGGGGGGGGGGGGGGGGCGGCCTGTTGGCGCTGCTGCTCGTGCGGCCGGCCGTGCTCGGGCGGCTCGGCGGAGTTCGGGCGCAGCTCGCGGGGGCCAGCCTGATCGGCAGCCTCCTCCTCCTCGGCATGATGCTCGCCGGGGCCAGGGCCATGTTCCTCTCCGCCCACGACCTGGCATTGCTCCTGACCATGCTGATCTTCGCCGCGATCCTGTCCGTCGGCTTCGGCCTCCTCTACGCCCGCCCTTTGGCGAGACGCATCGAACGGGTCAGGGCCGGGACGTCGCGGCGCGGCGGCGGCGGGGGCGGCTCCCGCGTCCCCGGGGCGGGGCCGAGATCCCCGTCGAGGGCCACGACGAAGTCGCCGGCCTCGCCCGGGACTTCAACCGCATGGCCCGCGCGCTCGAAGAGGCGGCGGAGCGCGAGAAGGAGATGGAGCGGGCCCGACGCGACCTGATCGCCTCCGTCTCCCACGACCTGCGCACCCCGCTCGCCTCGACCCGCGCCCTCATAGAGGCCGTCGCCGACGGCGTCGCCGAAGACCCGGAGGCCGAGGGCCGCTACCTCTCCTCGGCCCGCCGGGAGCTCGCCCACCTCAGCCGTCTCGTGGACGACCTCTTCGAGCTAGCGAGGATCGACGCCGGGGTGTTGAAGCTCACCCTCGAAGAGGCCTCCCTGCACGACCTGATCTCCGACACCATCTCCAGCTTCCAGCCCCAGGCCGAAAACCGCGGCATACGCCTCGTCGGAGAGATCTCCGGCGACGTGGACCCGGTCCTCGCCAACCCGTCCAGGCTCCAACGCGTGTTCCACAACCTCCTCTCGAACGCCCTCCGCCACACCCCCGCCGACGGGACCGTCGCCCTCCGCGCGACCCCGCAGGGCGACGAGGTCAGGGTAGAGGTCTCCGACACGGGCGAGGGCATCGCCGCCGAAGACCTGCCCCGCGTCTTCGAGCGCTCGTTCCGCGCAGAAAAGTCCAGAACCAGGACCGAACGGGGCGACGCCCCGGGCGCAGGCCTCGGCCTCGCCATAGCGCGAGGCCTGATCGAAGCCCACGGCGGCACCATGGACGTCGAAAGCTCCCCCGGCACCGGCTCCCGCTTCTGCTTCACGCTGCGCCGAGCCTAGGGCTCGGCAGCACGCTGCGCCCTTCGGGCTCCGCTCGTCGGCACGTTCCGGCTTCGCCTCCACTTTCGGCACGCCCCGGCCTTCGGCCTGCGCTTTCAGCACGCGGTTTGACGGCCGCTTTCAGCTTGGGATAGGTGGCGGATCTTACGTGTTGCTTACGGTTGTGCCATCCCGCCTGGAAACCTGTTGTTGCGTTTGTAGGCACGTGTGAGAATCGCGGCGTGGAAGGCTGTTCGAAGACGTCGTGCCAGATCCGCGTAGTCGATTTCGCGTCCGACGCGAGACGAGCCGCTGAGGTTTCACGACTCCAGAACAACGCGAGCATCGACTTCTCCACCGGGGTTCGCCCCTAAAATGACGGAGCCGACGCTCGTCGTCGCGGCGCTCGCTGGGCTCGCATCTTTCCTGTCGCCTTGCATGTTGCCGGTGATCCCGGCGTTTCTCGCCCAACTCGCGGGCACTTCGTTGGATGTCTCGGACTTGAGGCGGCGGGACGTTCTCTTAGGCACCGTTTTGTTCGTGGTCGGGTTCTCGGTGGTCTTCGCGGGGCTAGGCGTGACGTTGGGGGCAGTGTTTCAGGGGGTGGCGGCGGAGGCGATGGGGTGGCTCTCGCGGGTCGCTGGTACGGTCGTGATCCTGCTGGGACTACACCTGACGGGCCTGCTCCGCCTCCCGTTTCTCGACCGGCAGTATTCTCCGAGATTCGCGCTGCGTCCGGGGCACTTCGCCTCGCTAATGTTCGGGGCGTCGTTCGCGGTGGCGTGGACGCCGTGCGTCGGGCCGATCCTGGGCGGCACGCTCGCCCTCGCCGCGACGCAGCCGGCCTCGGCGTTTCCCCTGCTGCTCGCCTACGCGGGCGGACTCGGAGCGCCGTTTCTGCTCGTCGGGCTGTTTCCGTCAGGTGCCTTCGGATTCTTGAAGCGCCATCGTAGAGCCGCGGCGAGGGTTCACGTCGCGTTTGGGGGCGTCCTGATCGGGCTGGGCGTCCTCGTCTTCACGAACAAGCTGAGCTTGCTCGCCAACTTCCGGCTACTCAACGAGGTGCTGCTGTGAGATCCGCCATCCCCCGCCCCATCCTGCTAGCCCTGGTCCTCCTCCTAGTCGCGGGCGCCATCGCTTTCGTCGAACTCCGGCTCGACGCCACAGGCCCCGCCTCAGCCGACGCCGGACGGGCCCCCGACCCGTCCACCGAGGAGGAGCGGGCACAGGCGCAGACTTCTACCGGCGAGAAGACGCCGGATGCCATCGCGAACGCGCAAGAGGAGACAGCGCCGCCTCCCCGCGCCTCGCAAGACCGGGGCTCCGGCGAGCGGGCCGGGGGCGGGAAGCCGGAGCGGGCGGTCTCCGACGCGGAGCGCGTCTCGAAGAAAAAAGACGCGCACGAGCTGGCCGCTGAGATCGCCGACCCGTCCGGCTTCGTGAACGCGGACGGGTTCTCGGTGCGGGAGGCCGCCGGGGAGGGGGTCGTCCTGCTCGAGTTCTGGACGTACACCTGCTTCAACTGCCAGAACGTCCAGCCGCACATGAACGCCTGGTACGACGAGTACGCCGACGACGGGCTGCAGGTCGTGGGCGGGGGACAACCCCACAAAAGGGTGGAGATGGAGAAACGCCACCAAAAGGCCGCCCGGGCGG
>CAXUFZ010000044.1:0-13447 GCA_964250345.1 uncultured Rubrobacteraceae bacterium | reverse complement strand
ATCGAGTACCCCGTCGTTTTGGACAACGCCTACGCCACGTGGAACGCCTACGACAACCGCTACTGGCCCGCCGTTTACCTGATCGACGCCGACGGCTTCGTCCGCTACAAGCACTTCGGCGAGGGCGTTTACGGGGAGACTGAGAAGAAGATCCAAGAGTTGCTCGCCGAGAAGGACCGCATCTCGGGCTGATCCCCGCCCGCAATCCGGTCGAGCCCACCTGATAGGGACGTCCCGCCGGACGAAGAACGCGCGACCCTTTGTGAACAAACCCGGTCCCCGCTGCTACTAACCCTGCAGAGCGTTAGGATGCAGACGGCACACGGGACATATCGGGGAGACGTTTGGGTGAGACGACGCCCGGCTGACGGGGACCGCGTCCTGTTGCGGCGGGTCGCCGGCGGGGACGAGAAGGCGCTCGCGGAGATCCACGACCGCTTCGGGCGGTCCCTCTTCGGCTACCTGCTGACGCTGACGCGCGACCGGCAGTTGGCCGAGGAGATCCTGCAGGACGCCCTCGTCGCCGTCTGGCGGGGTGCCGGCTCCTACGCGGGCCGCTCGAGCGCCAAGACCTGGGTCTTCGGCGTCGCCCGCCGCCAGGCCCACAACGCCCTGCGCCGCCGCAAACTCCCCCTCGCCGACGAGGACCCCTCCGACCGCCTGCCGGCCCCCGACCCGGAGCCCGAGGAAGCCTTGCTCGCCGGCGCGGAGAGCCGGGAACTGGCCGACCGCATCGGCGAGTTGTCGCCCCTCCACCGCGAGGCGCTTGTCCTGGTCTTTTTCCAGGGCCTCTCCTACGAGGAGACCGCCGAGGTCGCCGGCGTCCCCGTCGGGACCGTCAAGAGCCGCCTGAGCAACGCCAAACGGACGCTGCGAAACGCCATGCAGAAGGAGAAGGGACGATGAGAGGCACGGAGCGCGGCCACGTATCCGACCTGCTGCCCGCCTACCTGAACGGGACGCTGGAGACGCGAGCGGAGAGGCTGGTGGACGAACACCTGGGCTCCTGCGCGCGGTGCCGGGCGGACCTCGCCTCGTGGGAGACGGTCAGCGGCGCCGTGGAAGCCTCGCAGGCGGCGGTGCCGGCTCCTTCGTCGGCGGTCCTCGACGGGGCACTGGCGCGGATCGAAGCGGAGAAGGCGAGTCCCTCCCCCCTCGCGTCGCGGCTGGCGCTGGCGTGGCAGTTGCTGCTGGGGCAGTTGCCGTTGGTGCGGCGCGAGATCTGGGTCGCCTCCGCGCTGACCGTGGGGCTGGGATGCCTCGTCGCCCTGCTGATAACGGCCCCGTCGGCGGCGGGCGGGCCCCTCGCGGTGCTGGCGCCCGTGATCGCCGCGGTGGGCGTCTCGCTCGTCTACGGGCCGGACAACGACGCCTCGCTGGAGGTCGCCCTCTCCACACCCACCCCGCCGCGGCTCGTGCTCCTCGCGCGGCTCGTACTCGTCTACGGCTACGACCTCGCGCTCGCGCTCGTCGGTTCCGGCGTGGTGGCGGTGACGCGCGCGGAGGTCGGGCTGTGGCCCCTGGTCGAGCTCTGGATCGGGCCGATGTTCTTCCTCTCCTCGCTGGCCCTCTTCCTCTCGCTCTTCCTCGGTCCCACGTCGGCAATCATGGCCGCCATGACACTGTGGGCGGTAAAGCTTGTGGCGACGGACGAGGGCTCCCGGGCGTTCCTGGATCCCCGGTGGGCCGACAGGATCGAGGCCTTCTGGCAGGCGAACCCTGTGCTGCTGCCGCTGGCGGCGGCGCTCTTCGTGGCCGCGGTTCTCCTGGCGCCGAGGGTGGAGAGGCTCGCTTGACGGGCGCGCTGCGGCCGGCCTGGATCTGCTACGAGCTGCGCCGGATCGGGTGGATAGGGGCGTTGCCGCCGGCCCTGATCGGGGTCCCCTTCGCACTCCTCGCCGCCCTGGCATACCCCGAGGCCCAGACCTCGCGGATGCTCGCCGCCTACCTCGAGGCCGGCCTGCCCCTCGCCGCCGGCCTCGCGGCGGCCAACATCACCACCGACGACCCCGCCATCGACCTCCAGCTCTCCCTCAAGACGGGCTACCTCACGACCCTCCTCCGCCGCCTCGGCGCGCTCGTCGGCCTCTGCGCCGCCCTCGCCGTCCTCTGGACCTCGGCGATGTTCGTGCTGGGGCTCTGGGAGCCGTGGGTGCCCGAGTCCTACGGGCGCGGCCAGCTAGTCTGGCTCTCGCCGCTGCTCCTCTTCGTGGGGCTCGGGGGCGTGTTCGCGCTGCTCCTGCGAAGCCGCTCCGCCGCGGGCGCGGCGCTCGGGGGCTGCTGGATCTCCTGCATGTTCTTCGACGACCGCCTCTTGGCCGTAGAGTGGATCCGGCCCCTCTACCCCTTCGCCACGCTGCAAAGGCCCGGCGCGGACCTCTGGCTCGGGAACAGGCTGGCCCTGATCGCCGCCGCCGCGGCACTCCTGCTGGTCTTCGCGGCGCTGCTTCGAAGAGAATCCGTCGCACTTGGAGGTGAGTCTTGAAAAGACCCGTCGGCCTGGCCGGTGCTATCCGCTACGAGTTCCTCATGCAGATCCGGCGCCCCGCGCTCTGGATCGTGGTCGCGGTGTTCTGCCTGATCTTCACGACCCTGCTCACGAGTCCCTGGAACACGTTTCAAGTCTTGACCACCCCGCAGAACGTCGCCCGCTGGGCGCTCTCCGTCCAGTTCCTGCACCCGATAGCGGTGGGCGTCCTGCTCGCCGACCGGGTGCCCCGCGACGACCGAACGGGGACCACGGAGCTGCTGGAGACGCTGCCGGCGTCGCCGGCCGGGCGTTTCGCCGGCAAGTACCTCGGGGCCACGCTGGCGACGCTCGTTCCGGTGGCCCTGGTCTACGCGGTGGGCCTCTGCTACATACTTTTCGACGGCGCCGACCCCATGGCCGTGCCCCTCGGTGTCGCGGCCTTTCTCACGATAAACCTGCCTGGCCTGCTCTTCGTCGCGGCCTTCTCCGTGGCGTGCCCGGTGATCCTGTGGGTCCCCCTCTACCAGGTCCTCTTCGTCGGCTACTGGTTCTGGGGCAATCTGGTGGCCCCGCCCTTCTTCGTCCCGACCCTGAGCGGCACCATCCTCATGCCCGTCGGCGAGTTCGCGGCGGACGGCTTCTTCAACGCGCAGACGGCGGTGTACCGCGCGACGGTGCCGGAAGGCGTCGCAAGCGTGGGCCTCCTGCTCGGCCTCTCCGCCCTGGCGCTCGCCTGCGGCTACGCGCTGCGGCGGCGTCAAACCTACGTGTAGATAAAGGAGATCTCGTGGAAGTGCGCATCGACGAACTGTCCAAGATCTACGGCGGCAAGGTCCGCGCCCTCGACGGCGTGAGCCTGGAGATCCCGACCGGCATGTTCGGCCTGCTCGGCCCGAACGGCGCCGGCAAGACGACCCTGATGAGGATACTGGCCGGCATCTTGCGGCCGACCTCCGGCACGGTCCGCGCCGGCGACCACGACGCGGCGACGGAGGCGGGCCGCACGGCCATCAAGCGCGTCCTCGGCTACCTGCCCCAAGACCTCGGCCTCTACCCCGACCTGAAGGCCTGGGAGTTCCTGGACTACGTCGGCATCCTGAAGGGCCTGGAGGACAAGAAGGCCAGGCGGGGCAGGGTCGAAGAGCTGCTGGAGATGGTCGGCCTCTCGGACGTCTCGAAGCGTAAGCTGAAGGGCTTCTCCGGCGGGATGAAGCGCCGGATCGGCATCGCGCAGGCGCTCCTGAACGACCCGAGACTGCTCATCGTGGACGAGCCCACCGCCGGGCTCGACCCCGAGGAGCGCATCCGCTTTCGGAACCTCCTCTCGGACCTCGCCGGCGACCGGACCGTGCTCCTCTCGACCCACATCGTCGAGGACGTCGCCCAGACGAGCCGGGAGCTCGCGGTGCTCGCCGGCGGCAAGGTCATCTTCCGGGGCACGTCTGAGGGCCTGATCTCCTCGGCCCGCGGCCGGGTCTGGACGATAGAGACCGACGGCCCCAAACCCGACGACGACCTGACCGTCGTCTCCACCCTCCACCTCGGCCGCGCCGTCCAGTACCGGGTCGTCGGCGACCCGCCGCGACATCTCCGCGCCGTCGAGACGACGCCGAGCCTCGAAGACGGTTACGTGTGGCTGATGCGTGAGAGGCGGCTGGCCGAAGCGGTCTAGAAGATCGAAACGCGGCGAATCGTCCGGTGCGGCCGATAGCCGCGGACGGGTCCCATACGTCGGCGGTCGGGCGTCCCCCTCCACCGGCAGCCGAGGCATGGGGCCTCTCGTGAACAAGACCCGAACCCCCGATTTTCCCGTGCGGAAGGGACCGGGAGTTCGAACCGTCGCGTCCTACAACCGATGGCCGGAGGGCTCTCCGCGATGCTCCGGGGTGTCGGGGTTCTCCCCGCCATCGCCAGGATTCCAGAGGTTCCTCAGGTGGTAGCTCAGGAGGAGAAAAAGGCCACCGAAGCCGAGGAAGAGCAGGACGCGCCACACCGGCTCCAGCCCCGCGAGGTCCCAGAGGAAGAGCTTGGCGACGACGAGGAAGAGCGTGGCGACGCCGCCCTTGATGAGGTGCGCGTGGTCCCGGCGCAAGCCGGCGACGAACATCGCGGCGCCGCAGATTCCCCAAGCCAACGTGACGTAGGCGTCCGCGGAGCCAGGCAGCGCTCCGAGCTCGCGCCACAGCCACGCGAGCAATCCCACGTGGGCCGCGACCCGGTAGGCGAGGACGGTCTTTCGGCCCGCGACGAAGAATGATGAGGCCAGGATCGCCGTAACGGCGACGAGGTCCGCTAGGCCCCACAGGCCCCAGGGGCCGAGAAGGCTCCGCCCGAAACCGTCGGGGAATGGAAGGTGCAACGCGAAGCGGGACGCGAGCCACAGCCCGACGAAACCCGCCAGCGCGTGCGCCCCGCCCGTCGTCCCCCACGCCGGCCGCCGCCGCGAGAGCAGGTGCAGGCCCGCGGCGTAGAGCGCCAGCGCCGCCAGCGCGTAGGCCCCGCCGACGAAGGGGGCGAGCTCGGACAGGATCAGCAATGCAACCGCCCCGTGCCCGAGCGTCCGGTAGGCCCGCCGGGTCTCCGACGCCGCGATCGCCGCGCTGGACGCGAAGGCGAGGGCTACGACGGCGACGCTCACGAGCGCGGACATGTTGAGGAACGGCGTCGCGGGCGACGGGTAGAAGGCGTTCTCCAGCGCCCCGACCGCGAGGTCTGAGAGGGTCCACGCCCCAACCCCGGCGAAGAGGGCGTGCGAGATCGCGCCCACGACCCGGTCCGGGAGACGCCCGGCGACGAAGCGCAGCCCGGCGGCCTCGACGGCCAGCGCGAGCAGCAGCGTCCGCCCTTCGAGCAGGAAGACCAAGGCGAGCGTCGCGAACACGAGCGCGACGATGGCCTGCGCGTAAGAGACGCATCCCCCGCCCGCGACGCGCCGAAACACGACCCAGCCGAGGCCGTGGGCCGCCGCGATCGAGAGGGCCACCAGGCCCAGCGTCGTCCTGCCGGGGTCCCACACGTGCGCGGTCATCCACAGCGCGACCGGGGGCGACGCGAGGGAGAGCAGGCGCGCCGGCGTCGCGTCGCTCCGGAAGGGTACGTCCCCGCCGAGAAGGCCGCGCAGCGGGATGCCGGGGTCGGGGACCCGCCACCGGGCCGGGTCGGCGGAGCGGAGCGCCTCCCTGGCGGCGGGGACGAGCCACAGGGACAGCCAACCGAGGAGGACGCCGGCCTGCAGCGCCACCCCGTCTGCGAGGCGCGGCGCACCGTCCAGGGCGGTGCCCGCGTGGCCGGTGAGCAGCACGGCCCAGTAGCCCCCGAAGGAGACCGCCAGCAGCGAACTCCACCCTTTGTACAGGTACATGCCTATCGCCCCCGCAAGAACCAGCCCGGCGTAGAGCACGAGGCCGCCGAGGGCGCCTTCGCCTTGGTAGAGCAGGAACGGCGTGGCGAAGCCGCCGGAGACCCCGACGACGGCGAGCGCGGCCCCGTCCTGGCGCAACGCCAGCGCGAACGCGAGCAGGGTGACGGCCGCCATGAACGCGAACGCCACGGGATACGAGAAGACGCCGAGCATCTGGAACGCCGCGAACCCGGTGATGTAGTACGTCCCGATCCCACCGCCCAGCACCACCTGCGCGAAGGCCCGCCGGGCCGCGTAGACGCGCAACCCAACCCACGCCAACGCGCTCCCCAGCACGATGCCGAGACCCACCCGCACCACCGGCGTCAGGAGAACCTGCAGCCACCCCCTGTCCCAGGAGAACTTGAACAAGAACACCACGCCCATGAGAAAGAGCGCGATCCCGACCTTGTTCAGCCACCACTCCCACCGCCGCAAGTTCGCCACCTCGAACGGCAACCCCAAATCCTGCCAGACACCACCCGAAGATCTTCCAGTCTCCGCAGTCTCCCCCGACCTTTCGGGCACAGCTTTCTCCGGCACGTCCAGCCCGGAGACGGCCGCCGCATCCTTTAGGGTGATTTCCCTGACTTCGGGGGCCTGCTCCGGACGATCGAAGACCACTTCCTCGGGCAACGTCGGCCGCGACCGGAGACGTTCCAGCTCCCTCGCGTGCCGTTCGACGCCGGCCTCCAAGCGCCGCACGCGCTCTTCCAGACCCATCTCGACCTCCCGCGTCATCCCGTCCCCTCCCTCTCGGGAACATCCTTCGCCGCACCGGTCTTCCGCTCCACCCCGCGGAGCGCCTCCTCCAGCAGTTCCGGCAACCCCCGCAGCTCCCTCAAAGCCGCGACAGGATCCCCTTCCACCGCCGCCGAAGCGGCGGCGAACCGGCGCCAGAACTCCCGCGCCCGCCCGGAGCATTCGGCCGCAGCTCCCCCAGCCGCGCGCTCTTTCTCGGCCAGCCGGATCGCACCCGGGCACAGACCAGCAACCCTCACCCCAGCCACCTTCCGCAAGTGCGCGTGCTCCACGGAATCCGGGAACTCGTCCAGATTCGCGTACCCACCGCGCCAGAGAAAGACCCACAAGGCAAACGCCACGACCCCAACCCCCACCGATAAGACCACGACCGCCACAACCTCACCACCCATCGCATTTACTTACACCGTATATTTACGACGTAAGGTAGCAGCATTTGTGGCGCGTGTCCAGGGTCGGACGCGAAATTTTCGACGGTGGTCGACTAGAGGGTCGCGGACGCGCCGGGATGCGACGGGGCGCGGCGGCGTTCTCGGTTGTAAGCGGAGCTCTTGGGGGCCGGGTCCCCGCGGGCACCGCCGTCAGGCGCGGTTGCGGTTTGCGGCGCCCGGACGCGCCCGGCTGCCGGGCGTTGGCCGGGCCTTCGGGCTTCCGTTGCGGGCCGGTCGTTAGGCTACTTGGTGACCCTGAGGACGCGGTCGTTCTGGCCGTTGGAGGTCAGCACCCACAGCGTGCCGTCCGGGGCGGCGGCGACGTGGCGCAGCCTGCCGTAGTCGCCCTGGAGGAGGCGGAATCTGCCCGTGACGCGGCCCGACGCATCCAACTCCAGCCTGTAGAGGCTCTGGCCCCTGAGGGTCGCTATGAAGAAGTCGCCGTTCCAGTCCCGGGCGTCGAGGCGCTTGGGGATCGCGACGCCGCTCGGGGAGGCGTCGGCGGGCGAGAAGACGGCGATGGGGTCCACGTAGTTCGCGTTGTTGCTCTCGCCCTCGGCGTTGGGCCAGCCGTAGTTTTTGCCTGCCCTTATGCGGTTGACCTCGTCGTAGGTGTTCTGGCCGAGCTCGGAGGCGAAGAGGCGGCCCTGAGAGTCCCAGGCCAGGCCCTGGACGTTGCGGTGGCCCAGGGAGAAGACGCGGCTGCCGGGGAGGGGGTTGTCCGCGGGGACGGTGCCGGTGGGGTTGATTCGTAGGATCTTGCCGCCGAGCGAGTTCGGGTCCTGGGAGAGGTTCCCGTTGCCGGGGGGGGCCGGGGGGGGGGCGAGCGGGGCGGCGGGGGGCGAAGCGCGACGAGGCCCCCGGTGCGGGCGTCGCCGGTGGCGACGTAGAGTTTGCCGTCGGGGCCGAAGGCGATCCTGCCGCCGTTGTGCGTCTGGCCGGCCGGGATGCCGGTGACAACGGGCTGCAGGACGCTGTCCCCCAGCCGGAAGCGGACCACCCGGTTGTCCTGGGCGGTCGTGTAGTAGGCGTAGACCAGGCGGTTCTCACCGAAGTTCGGGGCCAGCGCGATGCCGAGCAGGCCGCCCTCGCCGCTGCCCCCCTCGGGGATGTCCCCCACGACGCGTTTGTCCCCGGAAGGGGAGATCCGGAGCAACTGCCCCGAATCCCGCTCGCTTACCAGCGCGTCGCCGTTCGGGAGAAACGCCATGCCCCACGGCAGGGTCAGCCCGTCGGAGATCGTGCTCGCCCGCACGGATCCGGCCTTCTCTTGCCCCGCGGAAGGAGAGCCCGCGGCGAGGGTCAAGATTAGGACAGCAGACAGAAAAGACCAAGCGACGAACCTGCGCAAAGCGAACCCCCAAATACTCCAACTACGATGCCTACGCCGGATTGTACAGACGTTCCAACGCACGCATAAAGAAAGGTCTTACAAAAATCACCGGCACGGATGCGTTGCCCCGGGCCCTCCGCGCGACGTCCTCATACGGACCGGTAGGCCGGTCGAGTCGGTACGTCAGGACAGCGCGGCCATCTTGGCGACGAGACCAGGGTCCCGCATCGCCGCCTCGCCGACGAGCACCGCGTCGGCCCCGGCGTCGCGCAGCCGCCTCGCGTCGTCCACGCCCTTTACGCCGCTCTCGGCGACGAGGGTGGCGCCGGCCAGTTTGGGGGCGAGGTTTTCGAAGGTGGCGAGGTCCACCGTAAAGTCGCGCAGGTCGCGGTTGTTCACGCCTATGACGCGGGCGCCGGATTCGAGGGCGAGGTCCGCCTCTTGTTCGTCGTGGATCTCGACGAGCGGCGTCAGGCCGACCTCGACGGCGAGCGAGACGAACCGGGCGAGCGTGGACGCGTCGAAAAGCGCCGCTATGAGGAGGACGGCGTCGGCGCGGGCGCCGGCTTCGAGGATTTGGGCCTCGTCCACGGTGAAATCCTTGCGGATGACCGGCAGCGAGACGCTGTCTCTTGCGGCGTCGAGGTCTTGTAGGGAGCCTTTGAAGCGGTCCGGCTCGGTGAGGACGGAGAGGCAGCGGGCGCCCTCGCGCTGGTAGCTCGCGGCCCAGTCCGCCGGGTCCACCTCGCGGATGAAGCCGGCCGAGGGGGAGGCGCGTTTTATCTCGGAGACGACGGAGAGGCCGGTCGCCGTGAGCGCGGCGGCGAAGTCGCGCTTCTCGAAGAGGAGCGCCTCCTGGTAGAGGGCGTCGGGGTCGGCGGTGTCGCGGAGTTCGCCGGCCCGGACGAGCGCCGCAGCGGCGAGCTCTTCGAGGACGGTGGCGCGGCTCACGAGGTCGCGGCCTTCCGGCGGGTGGCCTTGATGAAGTCGTCGAGGGCACGTTCGGCCGCCCCCGTTTCGATGGACTCTTGGGCGCGGCGGACGCCCTCTTCGATGGTGTCGGTCCGGCCGGAGACGAAGATGGCGGCCCCCGCGTTCAGGAGGATGACGTCGCGGGCGGCGCCCTTCTCTTTGCCGGAGAGGACGTCGCGCAGGATGCGGGCGTTGAGGTGAGCGTCGCCGCCGAGGAGGCCGTCGGGGGCGTGGCGGGCGAGGCCGAGGTCTTCGGGAGAGAGCTCGTACTCCTTTATCCCGCCGTTCGAGACTTCGGCGGCTACCGTGGTCGCGCTCGTCGAGATCTCGTCCATCCCGTCCGTCCCGTGCACCACGAGCGCCCGCTCGGCCCCGAGGTCGCGCAGGGCCTCGGCGACGGGACGCACGAACGCCCGCCCGAAGACACCGACGAGCTGGCGCCTCGAGCCGGCGGGGTTTGTCAGCGGCCCGAGCAGGTTGAAGATGGTGCGAAACGGCAGCTCGGCGCGGACGGGGGCGACGAAGCGCATCGCCGGGTGGTGCGTGCGGGCGAACATGAACCCGATGCCGGCCTCCTCGATGCACCGCGAGACCTGCTCCGGCGCGAGCTCTATCTCGGCGCCTAGCGCCTCCAGCACGTCCGCGCTCCCGGCCCGGCTGGTCGCGGCCCGGTTGCCGTGCTTGGCGATGGTGACGCCCGCCCCGCGCGCCACGAACGCCGCGGCCGTCGAGACGTTTATGGTCCCCTTGGCGTCGCCCCCCGTCCCGCAGGTATCGACGACGTCCTCCGGCGCCTCGACCGAGGCCGCGAAGCGGCGCATGGCGCGGGCGAAGCCCACGATCTCCGGCACCGCCTCCCCCTTGACCCGGAGCGCCGTGAGCAGCGCCGCCGTCGCGGCCGGCGGGACCGTTCCCCCCATGATGGTCTCCAGCGCCCGCTCGGCCTCGCCCTCGGTCAGGGCCTCGCCGTCGGCAACCTTGCGCAGTGCGTCGCGCAACATACGGTTACCTCAGAGCCCCAGAAAGTTTCTCAGGAGGTCCCGGCCGCTGCGGGTCAGGACGCTCTCCGGGTGGAACTGGACGCCCTCGACCGGGTACTCGCGGTGGCGGACGCCCATGATCGTGCCGTCCGGCGTCCGGCTGGTGACGACGAGGCACTCCGGCAACGACTCCGGCTCGATGACGAGCGAGTGGTAGCGGGTCGCCTCGAAGCCCTGGTCCACCCCCGCGTAGACGCCCGCGCCGTCGTGCAGGATCTTCGCGGTCTTCCCGTGCACGGGCTCGCCGCGGACTATCTTCGCTCCGAAGGCCTGTCCGATGGACTGGTGCCCGAGGCATACCCCGAGAAGCGGCGTCTGTTCGGCGACCCTCTCTATGAGCTCGACGGAGATCCCGGCCTCGTTCGGCGTGCAGGGTCCGGGCGAGACGACTATCCTATCCGGGCGGAGCTCCGCCACCTCCTCCGGCGTGACCTCGTCGTTGCGCCGCACGAGGACCTCGGCCCCGAGCTCCCCGAGGTACTGCACGAGGTTGTAGGTAAAGGAGTCGTAGTTGTCTAAGACAAGCACCTTCATGAGCCGTTGGATTCTAGCGGATAGCCCGCGAACGAACAGGAGGACACCGTGACCCTCCTCCTGACCGAGAAGGACGTCGAGTCCCTCCTCGACATGCCCGCGACGCTTACGGCAGTCGAGGCCGTCATGCGCCAGCAGGCCGAAGGGAAGGCCACCAACCGCGCCCGCCGCCGGGTCTCCCTGCCCACAGGCGGCCTGAACGTCATGTTCGCCGGCGCCCCGGAGTTCGAGGCCCTCGGCCTGAAGGCGTACACGATCGCCGGCGGCGGCGCCCGCTTCTACACTATGCTCTTCGACCCCGCAAGCGGCGAGCTCCTCGCCCTGATCCAGTCGGACAAGATGGGCCAGACCAGGACCGGCGCCGCGAGCGGCGTCGCCACCAAGCACCTCGCCCGCGAAGACGCGAAGACTTTGGGCGTCTACGGCGCCGGCTGGCAGGCCGAGAGCCAGTTGGAGGCCGTAGCGGCCGTCCGAGAGCTGGAGCGGGTCATCGTTTACAGCCGCCGGGAGGAGTCGCGCAAGCGGTTCGCGGAGAAGATGGGCGAGAGGCTGGGGCTGAGCATAGAGACCACCCACGCCGCCGAGGAGCCGGCCTTCCAGGACATCGTCGTGACCGTGACGTCCTCCAGCGAGCCGGTCCTGCTCGGCGAGTGGCTCAGGCCCGGGACGCATGTCAACGCCGCCGGGTCCAACTTCCTGTTCAAGAGCGAGATCGACCGCGAGGTCGTCCGTCGCGCCGCCTTCGTCTGCGTAGACTCGCGCGAAGAGCTCGGCCTCGAGGCCGGCGACCTCATGCGCCCCCTCGAGACCGGCGCTATCCTCCCCGAGGCCGTCTACGAGCTCGGCCAGGTCATCGCCGGCCACGTCCCGGGCCGCCAGAGCCCCGAAGACATAACTCTCTTCGCCAGCCAGGGCCTCGCCATCCAGGACCTCGCCGCCGCCCGCGTCGTCTACGACCGCGCCGTCGAGCGCGGTGTCGGACAGGACGTAGAGTTCTGAGACGCCGCAAGATGCGTGCCCGCCGGGGAGGCAAACGATGGTAAGGGCTTCGTGCCATTGCGGTTCCGTCCGTTTGGAGGTCGACGACCCGCCCTCGGAGGTCACGGAGTGCGACTGCTCGATCTGCCGCCGCTACGGCGTCTTGTGGGCCTACTACCCGCCCCGCCAGGTGCGGATGCTACCTCCAGATCCGCCCACCGACGTCTACGCGTGGGGTGACAGGTCCATCGAGTTCCACCGCTGCCGGAACTGCGGCTGCGTCTCGCACTGGGCCGCCGTGGACCGCACGGAGGACCGGATGGGCGTCAACGCGCGTCTTATGCCGCCGGAGGTCCTGGCCGGCACCCGCGTGCGCCACCTCGACGGCGCCGGAACCGAGGAGTACATCGACTGACCGTCGGCGGCCGTGTTGGTTCTTGGGAAGGCGCTACGGGACCCGTAGACTCAAGGTCCGGGGGGCCGGGGTAAGCGGACGTCGTCGGTTGGGAGGAGATGTGATGGCCGAGCTCGTGTTGTTCCACCACGCGCAGGGGCTGACCCCCGGCGTCGTCGCGTTCGCCGACGGGTTGCGGCGTGCGGGGCACGCCGTGCACGCCCCCGACCTTTACGACGGCCGCACCTTCGCCACCCTCGAGGAGGGGGTGGCCCACGCCGGGGAGCTCGGCTTCGGCGAGGTGGCCGAGCGCGGCCTCCGGGCGGCCGAGGGGCTGCCCGCCAAGGTGGTGTACGCCGGCTTCTCGCTTGGGGTGGTGCCGGCGCAGAGGCTGGCCCAGACCCGGCCCGGGGCCCGGGGCGCGTTGCTGTTCCACGCCTGTATGCCGGTCTCGGAGTTCGGCCCCTCTTGGCCGGATGGGGTACCGGTGCAGGTGCACGCGATGGACGCCGACCCGTTCTTCATCGGCGACGGCGACATCGACGCCGCCCGCGCGCTCGTCGAGGGGGCCGATGACGGCGAGTTGTTCCTCTACCCCGGCGACCGGCACCTCTTCGCCGACAGCTCGCTGCCGGAGTACGACGCGGACGCCGCCGCGCTCCTGACCCGGCGCGTGCTCTCCTTCCTGGATCGCGTCGACGCCGGATCCTGAGCCCCGCTCTTCGGAGGGACCGTCCCGCGCTTCCTAGCCGCGGGGACGCGACGTGGATCCCCGCACGACCAGCCGGGTCGGCAGAAGCTTCGGGAGGTTCTCCGGCCCTTCTCCTTCGAGCCGCCCGACGAGGAGCCTGCCCGCCAGGAGCCCCTTCTGCACGTGATCCTGGTGAACGGTCGTGAGCGGCGGGTTGAAACGCGCCGCCTCGGGAACGTCGTCGTAGCCGACCACGGAGAGGCCCCCCGGGATGGTGAGGCCCAGGCCCCTCGCGGCCTCGACGACCCCGAAGGCGAGCTGGTCGCTGGTCGTCAGGATGGCGGTCGGGGGGTGGTCCTGTCGCAGCAGGAACTTCGCGGCCTTCTCACCCTCCTCGGGGACGTTCTCGGGGCACTCGTAGACGGGCACGTCCCCCCAGGAG
>CAXUFZ010000043.1:0-16394 GCA_964250345.1 uncultured Rubrobacteraceae bacterium | reverse complement strand
CCCCTATCTTCGGCACCACCGAGACCGGCAACCCGTTGCTCTTGAGCACCTCCGCCGTCCCCTCACTCGCCGAAACCTCGAACCCGAGGTCCGCGAAGGCCCGCGCGATGAGCACCACCGACCGCTTGTCCCGATTGGAGACGGAAACGTACACCCGTCCGGAGATGGGAAGTGTCTGTCCCGCCGCGGTCAGGGCTTTGGCGAAAGCGCCGCCGAAGGTGCGGTCGATCCCCATGGCCTCGCCGGTCGAGCGCATCTCGGGGCCGAGCAGCGGGTCGACGTCCGCGAAGCGGTCGAAGGGGAAGACGGGCGCCTTTACGGAGAAGTGGCCGTTTGTGGAGGAGTGCGGCCGTACGTCGCGCAGCTTCTCGCCGAGGGAGACCCTCGTCGCCAGCTTCGCCAGGGGGACGCCGGTCGCCTTTGAGATGAAGGGGACGGTTCGGGAGGCGCGGGGGTTGCACTCTATCACCATGATCTCATCCCCCCGCACGACGAACTGGACGTTCATCAGGCCGACGACGCCGACCGCAAGGGCGAGGCGCCTGGTGTAGTCCTCGATCCTCTCGACCAGCGCCCGGTGCAGGGTGATGGGCGGCGTCACGCAGGACGAGTCGCCCGAATGCACTCCCGCCTCCTCGACGTGCTCCATGATGCCCCCGACAAAGACGTCTTCGCCGTCGCAGACAGCGTCCACGTCCACCTCGACGTAGTCCTCCATGAACTTGTCTATGAGGGTCGGATGCGTCGGGCTGGCGGTCGCGCCGGTCTTCAGGTAGAGGTCCAGGTCTTCCTCGCCATAGACGATCTCCATCCGCCGCCCGCCGAGCACGTACGACGGCCGTACTACGACCGGGTAACCGAGCTCGCCGGCTACCGTGCGCGCTTCGGCCGGCGTCGTCGCCGTCCCGAAACGCGGGTGCGGGATGCCGAGGTCTTCGAGGAGCCGCCCGAAGCGGGAGCGGTCCTCGGCGAGGTCTATGGCGTCGGGGGAGGTACCCAGGATGCCGACGCCCTCGGCCTCCAGCTCGCGGGCGAGCTTCAGGGGGGACTGGCCGCCGAACTGGAGGATCACGCCCTCCGGGTTCTCGCGCCGGATGACCTCCAGCACGTGTTCGGCCGTGAGCGGCTCGAAGTACAGGCGGGTCGAGGCGTCGTAGTCCGTCGAGACGGTCTCGGGGTTGGAGTTGACCATGACCGAGTCGTAGCCGGCGTCCTTGAGCGCGTAGCTCGCGTGGACGCAGGCGTAGTCGAACTCGATGCCCTGCCCGATGCGGTTGGGCCCGCTACCCAGCACAACGACGGACGGGTTCTCCCCCCGCACGACCTCGTCCTCGACCTCGTATGTCGAGTAGTAGTACGGCGTCTGGGCGGGGAACTCGCCGGCGCAGGTGTCCACGGACTTGTAGGTCGGGGCGACGCCCAGGGCCCGGCGGACGCCGCGCACGACCTCGGTCGAGGAGCCGGAGGCCGCCGCCACGGTCTCGTCGGTCAGGCCGGTCCTCTTGAGCTCGCGCAGGTCTTCCGCGGTCAGCGGCAGGGAGATCGAGCCCTCCGCCGCCACGATGCGGGCTATGGAGGCTATGAAGAACGGGTCGATGCTGGTCCTGCGCTGGATCCCGGGTATGTCCATCCCCGCGCGCAGCGCGTCGAAGATGGCGAAGATGCGGTAGGGACCCGGCTCGTCGAGCCCGGCCTGCACGTCCTGCGGGTCCAGCTCCAGCGACGCCATCGCCTTGCCGAGGCTCTCCGTGAAGGTCCGGCCTATCGCCATGACCTCGCCGACGGAGTGCATCCGCGTCGTGAGTCTGGGCGCGGCGAGCGGGAACTTCTCGAAGGCGAAGCGCGGGATCTTCGTGACCACGTAATCCAGCGCCGGCTCGAACGACGCCGGCGTCGCCCGCGTTATGTCGTTCGGGATCTCGTCCAGAAAATACCCGACAGCCAACTTCGCCGCGATCTTCGCGATCGGAAACCCGGTGGCCTTGCTAGCGAGCGCGCTCGACCGACTGACCCGCGGGTTCATCTCGATCACGTAAAACTCGTCGCTCTCGGGATCCACCGCGAACTGAATATTAGACCCGCCCGTGCTCACCCCTATCTCTCGTATTATGCGTAAAGATGCGGTACGGAGGGATTGGTACTGGCGGTCGGAGAGGGTTTGTGCGGGGGCGACGGTGATGGAGTCGCCGGTGTGGATGCCCATGGGGTCGAGGTTTTCTATGGAGCAGATGACGACGACGTTGTCGTCGAGGTCGCGCATGACCTCTAGCTCGAACTCCTTCCAGCCGGCGACGCTCTTCTCGACGAGGGCGCTGCCGACGGGGCTCGCGTCGAGGCCGTCCTGGACGGCGCGGCGGAGCTCGCGGTGGTCGCGCGCAGTCGCGCCGCCCTTGCCGCCCAGCGTGAAGCTGGGTCGGATGATGAGCGGGTAGCCGATGCGGTCGGCCAGCTCCTCGGCTTCCGAAAGGTTCTGGACCGTGCGGCTGTCGGGGACCTTCATGCCGATGCGTCCCATCGCCTCGCGGAAGAGCTCGCGGTCCTCTGCCATCTGGATCGAGTCGACGGAGGCGCCCAGGAGCTCGACGCCCGTCTCGGCGAGGACGCCAGCCTCGTGCAGCTCTATGGCGAGGTTGAGGGCCGTCTGGCCGCCGAGGGTCGGGAGGACGGCGTCGGGGCGCTCGCGGCGGAGGATGCCGGCGACGGTCTCGACCGTCAGGGGCTCGACGTAGGTGACGTCGGCGACCTCGGGGTCGGTCATTATGGTGGCGGGGTTGGAGTTTACGAGGATGACCTTGTAGCCCTCGTCGCGGAGGGCGCGGCAGGCCTGGGTGCCCGAGTAGTCGAACTCGGCGGCCTGCCCGATCACGATGGGACCGGAGCCGATTATGAGGATGCTCTGGATGTCGTCGCGCCGCGGCACCTTTAGGCCGTCGCCTTCCGCGCGATGCTCTCCACGAACCCGTCGAACAGGTAGCCCGAGTCCCGCGGCCCCGGGCTCGATTCCGGGTGGTACTGGACGCTCCACGCGCCGACGTCCGGGGCGGAGAGGCCCTCGACCGTGCCGTCGTAGAGATTGCGGTGGGTCATCTCCACGCCGCTCGGCAAGGACTCCTCGCTCACCGAGAAGCCGTGGTTCTGGGAGGTGATCTCGATGCGCCCGGTCCCGAGATTTCGCACGGGGTGGTTGGCCCCGTGGTGGCCGAAGGGCATCTTGTACGTCTCGCCCCCGAGGGCGAGCCCGAGCAACTGGTGGCCCAGGCAGATCCCGAAGACCGGAACCTCCCCGAGGAGAGGACGCAGGGTCTCCACAGCCTCCTTCAGCGCAGCGGGATCGCCCGGACCGTTCGATAAGAACACGCCGTCGGGGTTCGTTGCGAGGATCTCATCGGCGTTCGTAGAGGCGGGCAGCGCGATCACGGACGCTCCTCTGCTCCGCAACTCTTTATAGATCGAGCCCTTCACCCCGTAATCCAGCGCGGCCACCCGGCAGCGCTCCTCGCCCATCGCGGGCATAAACGTCGGCTCCGTCAGGTCCGATCCGGTCGAGGCCAAATCCAAGCCTACCATCGAGGGATGTGCGTTGGCCCTTTCCCGCAAAATGTTCGGATCTCTCTCTAAAGTAGAGATAACGCCGCGCATCGCGCCCCTGTCCCTCAGGTGCCGGGTGAGGGCCCTGGTGTCGAGCCCTTCGACGCCGAGGACGCCGGCCTCGTCGAGGGTCGCCGCGAGGGAGCTCTCGCTGGCCCAGTTGCTGTGGTAGGGGGTGTATTCGCGGACGAGGACGGCGGCGGCCTGGACGTCGCGGGACTCTTCGTCGCCCGGGATCACGCCGTAGTTCCCGATGAGTGGGTAGGTGAAGAGCACGATCTGGCCCCGGTAAGAAGGGTCCGTGATCGTCTCCTGATACCCGACCATGCTCGTCGTGAAGACGACCTCCCCGGCGACCTCGCCGTCCCCGGCGAAGCTCCAGCCCTCGAAGACGGCCCCATCCTCCAGGACCAGCGTCGCCCGGCTCCGCCCCTGACTACCCACCCGCACCAAGCTTCGCCCCCGTCCTGTCGTGCACCAGTTCTCCGCCAACTATAGTACCCACCACCCGGCCCGCCAACGTCCGCCCCAGGTAGGGCGAATTCGAGGACCGGCTGACCATCGTGTTGCGCCCCACGGTCCAACTCTCCGAAAGGTCGACCAGCGTCAGGTCCGCCGGCGAGCCCGGGGCGAGACTACCGCCCTCCCCGACCCACCGGCCCGGCGCGGCGCTCATCGCCTCGACGAGGCGCGGGAGCGGGAGCTTGCCCGGCAAAACCAACTCGGTGTAGAGCGCGGCGAAGGCCGTCTCGTGGCCGAGAAAGCCGGGCGCGGCCTGCTCCAGCGGCTGCTCCTTCTCCTCTGGGGCGTGCGGCGCGTGGTCCGTCGCCACGAAGTCCAGCGCGCCGGCCCGCAGCGCCTCCCCCACCCCGTCCCTGTCCGCGTCCGGCCGAAGCGGCGGGTTGACGCGGTAGAGGCCTTCGAGGGTCGAGACGAGGTCGTCCGTCAGGGTGAGGTGGTGGGGCGTCGTGTCGCCCGTCACGTCGGCGCGGCTTTTGAAGAAGGCCACCAGGGCGGCCGACAGGGCCGTCGAGACGTGGGTTACGTGGGTCTTCGCGCCGGTCTCGGCGGCAAGGATCAGGGCCGTCGCGGTGGCAACGTCTTCCGCGCTGGCGGGAGAGCCGGGAAGGCCTGCCAGCGAGGCGGCGACGCCGTCGTGGACGGCGCCGGTTGCCAGCGTGTGGTCCTCGCAGTGCAGGATCAGGGGCAGCCCGGCCGTGCGGGCGTACATCATGCCGTTCCGCAAGACGCCCGCGGACGCCGTGCCGAGCCCGTCGTCTGAGACGCAGAACGCCCCGGCCTCCTTGAGCAGCCGCATCTCGGTCAGGCGCTCGCCCTTCAGCCCAACGTGCAGCGCGGCGGAGACGCGGGCCTGCACGCGCGATTCCTGCTCGATCCTCCGCATCAGCCCGCTCACGACGACCGGACTGTCGACGATGGGATCGGTGTTCGGCATCATGACGACGCCGGTGAAGCCGCCCGCGGCGGCCGCCGCGGAGCCGCTCTCGATGGTCTCCTCGTCCTCCCGACCCGGCGTCCGCCAGTGCGCGTGGACGTCCACGAAGCCGGGAAAGAGGTGCAACCCGTCCGCGTCCATTTCGCGCGTCCCTCGCAGGCTTTCGCCGATCTCGGCGATCCGTCCGGCGGAGATCCGGACGTCGGCGACGTCGTCGAGTCCGGTGGCCGGATCGAGGACGTGCGCGCCCCGGATGATCAGGTCGGCCGGCGCAGCGGTTCTCTCCGTCACGCGGCGACCGCTTGGGCGGCGCCGGTGGCGACCGTCAGGACCGCGGAGCGGACGGGCACGCCGGCGGCGACCTGGTCCGGCACGAGCGAGGCGCCGTCGAGGACGACGTCGCCGGAGATCTCGACGCCCCGGTTGACCGGGCCGGGATGCATGACGAGCGTGCCGCCCCCGAGGTGACGGCGCGAGACGCCGTAGAACCTGGCGTACTCGGAGACCGAGGGAACCCGCGCGCCGGTCATGCGCTCCTTCTGGAGTCGCAGCATGTACAGGACCTCCGCGCCCCAGTCGCGCGCGTCGTCCACGGACGCGAGGACCGGCAGGCCCCACGCCCCCGCGTCGGGCGGAAGCAGGGTCCGGGGTGCTACGAGGGCCACCTCCATGCCGGCTTTGGTGAACGCCGGGATCACGCTGCGGGCGACCCGGCTGTGCAATACGTCGCCGACGACGGCGACCCGACGTCCGGCCAACTCGTCGAAGCCGCCGACGGCGTCGCTGAGGGCGTACAGGTCGAGCAGGGCTTGGGTCGGGTGCTGGCCACACCCGTCGCCCGCGTTGACAACCGCCGCCGCGGTGTGCCGGGCCGCGAGCTTGGCCGCGCCGGCGGCGGGGTGTCTCAGGACTATGGCGTCGGCGCCCAGGCGGTCGAGGGTCACGGTCGTGTCTACCAGGGACTCGCCTTTAGAGATGGCGGAGCCTTTGTCTGAGAGCGAGATCACGTCGGCCCCGCACCGCCGCGCCGCGAGTTCGAACGATACCGCGGTCCGGGTAGAGGACTCGAAGAAGGCCAGACACACGGTCTTGCCCGTCAAACTGCCCCCGATCCGGCCGTCCGCGTGCGCGCGGGCGAGGTCCAGAAGCTCGCGCAGCTCCCCGCGGGTCGTGTCTTCTAGCGAGAGAAAGCTCCTAGTCTCCAACGACGATCACCCCGTCCTCCCCGTCCGTCTCCTCCAGCCCGACCATGACCCTCTGACCGCGCGCGGTCGGCACGTTCTTCCCGACGTGGTCGGCCCGGATGGGCAGCTCCCGATGCCCCCGGTCCACCAGGATCGCCAGCCGCACCGCCGCCGGCCTCCCGAGCTCCAGCAGCGCGTCCATCGCCGCCCGGGCCGTGCGTCCCGTGTAGAGAACGTCGTCCACCAGGACGACCGTCTTCCCCGTAACGTCGAAGTCGATGCGGCTCCCGTGCAGTTCCGGCTCTTCGACGTCGAGGTCGTCCCGGTGCATGGTGATGTCCAGGGAGCCGACGGGGACCTCGATTCCCTCGAATTGGCGGAGGTTTTCGCCCATCCTGCGGGCCAGCGGGACGCCGCGCGTGAGAACCCCGACGAGGGCGAGGTCTTCCAGGGAAGAAGCGTTACGTTCGAGGATCTCGTGGGAGATGCGGCGGAGCGAGCGGTTCAGTCCGTCCGCGGTGAGTACCTGCGAGCGTGCGCGCTCGCGCGTGTTCGGGCCGTTCAAGCCCTACCTCCTTCGCGCCTCACGGGACGCCGTTAAAGGTCGGTCTTCGTCTAACGGGCAAAGCTACCAGAGGCCGGGGAGGCCGTCAAGCCTAACGGGGCCCTGGTTCGCGTTCGGCGACGAGGCGCCAGAAGTCGTCGCCGGCCGGGGCGGGGTCGTCCGTGGGCAGGCGTTGGAAGACGGCGCGGTAGATCATGTAGAACGCCACGAAGAAGGTGAAGACGCTCAGGATGGGAAAGGAGACGCGCGTGATCGCGTTGACCCGGGCCACCTGACTGTTGAACGTCCCCGTCCCGAAGTCCGCCACTACGATGTTGAAGTTGAGAAAGAAGTTGACGACCGCCACGACCAGGCTCTCCAACGTGACGATCAAGGTCGCCACGATCAGCGCCCGCGCGACCGGCCGCTCCCTCATAAGTTTCGCCAGCGAATCGCGCCGCTCCGGCGTGTCCGCGCCCACCACCTGCGCGAAGATGTAGGCGAGGACCGGCTTTCCGACGAGCACCGAGCCGCCCAGGATCCCGGCGAACAGGAACTCGCTTATAGAGTCCTTGAACGCGAACAGCAGCCCGTCCACGAACCAGAAGGCCAGGACGCCGTTGACGATCGCCGCGAGGCCGGCCACGCTCGTGATGAAGTTGAACGTCCGGGTGATAAACAGCAAGTCCGTCAGCACCCAGGCGACCGGGACCAGCGCGGCCAGCACGTAGGCCGTCGGGGCGCCGAGCGGGTCGGTCAGGCGGTTCAGGATCAGGATCGGGATCACCGCCCCCATAACGATGTCCAAGATGAGCTTGGTGGACTGCCTCAAGAAGAACCGTGCCGTCCGTCGGGAGCCCGTCTCCCGGATCTTCCGACAACCACCGGCCACATCCCCTGCAACAGGCTGAGCAGAGCCCCGGCCCAGATCGCGTGGGGCACCGTCCGGAAGGACAACCCATCATACTTCCCGGCGCCTATCCACCCGGGGAATAAGGTCAGCGCGAGCGCCGGCAGCCCGATGACAACGACGAGATGAACCGCGGCCACAAGCCCGACAGAGGGCGTTCGCCGCGAAGACCGGGCCGCGACAAACCACGCTCCCAGGCCCGCCGCCAGCGCGGCCATCATGACGAGGAACCGGGCGGCGAATGGGTAGCCCGCGAACGCGAAGACGAGGAGCGTGAGTACGAGCACGCCGCCGGGGACCGCGTAGGAGGCGACCATCCATTTCGTCTCGCGCCCGGACGGTTCGAAGCGGGCCATCACCACGCCTTTCGGAAGCTTCTACCGGCGATCAGCACAGTCTACGGCAGACCGAGACCGGACGCCGACTCGTTCAGATCTTCCGGGATCGGCGCCTCGAACTCCATCTTCTCCCCGGTGATCGGGTGCTCGAACGTCAGCCGTTCGGCGTGGAGCCAGAGGCGGCGGCCGGGTACGGGCGTGCCGTAGAGCGGGTCGGCGTAGACGGGGTGTCCGATGGCGGAGAGGTGGACCCGGATCTGGTGCGTCCTCCCCGTCTCCAGCCGCACCCGCAACATCTCGTGCCCCGCCGCCGCCTCCCGTACCTCGAAGTGCGTAACGGCGTGCTTACCCACGCCGGCGGTCATAAACGTCGGGTTGTCCGGGTCGCGCCCGACCGGCGAGTCTATGGTCCCGGTCTCGGGCAACCCGCCGCCCACGACGACGGCGCGGTAGACGCGACCGACCTCGCGGGCGGCCATCATCTCCACGAGCCGGGCGTACGCTTGCGCGTCCTTCGCCACCACCAGCAGGCCCGAGGTGTCCCTGTCGAGCCGGTGGACGATGCCGGGCCGGGCCGGATCGTCACCTCCCGAAATCCCCCGGTCGAGCAGCGCATTCACCAGCGTGCCCGTGGGGTTTCCAGCGCCCGGGTGGACCACGAGGCCCGGCGGCTTGTCCACGACGACGAGGTGCTCGTCCTCGAATACTATGGGGACCGGGATCTCCTCCGGCTTCAATCCGCCCTCGGTCAGGTCCGCCTCGACCCGTTCCCCGCCCCGCGACTTGTATGAAGGGCTCGCCGGCTCCCCCGCCACGAGCACGAGCCCGTCGTCGATCAGGCGCCTCGCGGCGCTACGGCTGAGCCCCAACCGGACCGCGACCAGCCTGTCGAGCCGCTCCCCCGCCTCGCCGACTTCGACCTCGAACGTCCTCAGAGGCACGCGGCTACCGCGGCTGCCCAGACAGCGCTTCCAGCACCTCCGAAGCCTCGAAATCTCTGACGAAGACAGCCTTGTCCCTACCGGATAACCCCCGCACCACCTCCGCCGAGGAGCGCGGAACACCCAGCAACCGCGCCAGGAACCATCCGATCTCGGCATTGGCTCTCCCGTCGACGAGGGGCGCGGCCACCGCAAACTTCAGCGCGTCCTCGCCCCCAATCCCTGTGCGCTTCGTCCCCAGAGAGACCCGAAGCCTCATCAACGCTCCTCCATCCCCGGGCTACGCAAACCCGCCATGCCCGACCGCGCCCCTCACACGCCCGGCACGCGCGACGACCCGCGATTCTTCAACTCTCTACTCACCATTCCCTACTCCCCGGGAGGAGCGAAGCGACGACCTACTCCCGCCGGCGGAGGAACCTGCTGGCCCGGAAGATGCGGCTGTCTCCGCCCTCGCGCCCGGTGTTCTCGCGGTCGAAGAACTCCTGCGAGCGGCTCTCCTCCGCCAGCGCGGGCTCCTCCCGCTCGACCTCGCCGGCCGCGTCGGGATCGGCCTGCGGTTCGTCGGGAGTCGCGTCGCCGGTCGACTCGCCCTGGGCCGTCGAGGGCTCGACCTCCGGCTCGGTCGTCTCGGGCTCGGAGGGCTCGTCCCCGACGTCCGCCGCCCCGCTCTGCTCGTCCACCGCGGGCTCTTCGGGGATGGGTTCGTAGACCGGCTCGTCGGAGAGCGGCCCCGGGGAGGAGGTCGGCTCTTGGGGGCGCAGGATCTGGGTGTCCTGCTCGTCGGCCCGCGTCTCGTCGGTGGTCAGCGTCGTGGGCGCCGGCTCGTCCTCCGGCTCGGCCGTCTCCGGTTCCGTGGCCTCGGGCTCGACCGGCTCCTCCGGCACGATGCGCGCCGTCGCGCCGGGGTCTTCGACGTCGGCGACATCGCCACCTTCGTCGGCGGCTGTGGTCCCGAAGGCCGGTTGTTCGGGTTCGGGCGTTTCGGGCTCTTCGCGTTCGGTGGCGGCGGCCTCGCGCACGACGGCTATGGACTCGGTGTCCAGGCGGTCGCGCAGGGCGGCCTCTATGTCCCTGGCGGAGGAGAGCTCCATGCTCTCCATCATGTCCGTGTAGGTCTTGAGGAGGTGGCGGAAGTCGTTGCCGAAGGAGCGTTTGGCCTCTTGCAGGGCCTCGTAGGAGTCCTGGACGCGCTCTATCCTGGAGGCGGAGTCGGCGAGCATCTGGTGCGAGCGGTTCTGGGCGTCCCGGACCGTGAAGTCCGCCTCCCGCTGGGCGCCCTGGCGGATGTCCGCGGCCTCCTGGTTCGCGCTGCGCCTGAGGTCGTTCGCCGCCTGCTCCGCGTGGACGAGGGCCGCGCGGATCGACCCCTCCAGGTCCTCGAACTGCTGCAGGCGTTCGCGCAGGCCCGAGACCTCCTCGCGCATCCGCTGGTTCTCGTTGTAGGTGCGCTCGAACTCATCGGCCACCGTGTCCAGAAAGTCGTCCACCTGGTTCGCGTCGTAGCCGCGAAACCCGTTCCTGAACTCCTTGCGCCTGATGTCTATCGGTCGAATCGGCATCTCACATCACCCCGTTATCGGTCGTATGAATTGTTGGATGATCACGGTATTCAACAAGGTCCGGGCGATGGAAAGCCCGATGATGGCGATGATCGGCGAGAGGTCTATGCCGAACCCGCCGAGCTGCAACATCGGCACCCGGCTCCTGATGGGCATCAAGATGGGGTTCGAGATCGCCCTGACGGTGTCGAAGACGGCCTGCATGAAACCGCTCGAAGGATAGCCCGGGAACCACGAGAACAGGATCGACGCGATGATGGCCCCGAAGAGGATGTAGAAGGTATAGGTCACCACGGTCTCGAGCAGCCCAGCCACGCTGTACCCGAACGCCTGCAGCAATGCCACGGTTATCCCCCCAACCCTCGCGCCTGCTCGGTCGCGGCCTCCACCCCGTCGTGGACGGCCCCGACGAAACCGGCCTTCTCCATCGCCACGAACGCCGCCGCCGTCGTCCCCCCCGGCGTCATCACCTCGTCCCGAACCTGGTGCGCGCTCCGATCCTTTAAGAGGACTGCCGTCCCCCCTATCGTCTCCACCACGAGCCTCCGGGCGATGTCCCGCGGGATGCCCTGGCGGACGCCGGCCTGTATCAGCGCGTCGGCGAAGAGGGCGACGTAGGCCGGTCCCGACCCGTGCAGCGCGGTGGCGGCGTCGAAGAGGCGCTCGGGCAACTCCATCACGTCGCCGACGTGGCCGAAGATCTCCATGACGTCCCCGAGCATCTCCGTCCCGGCCTCGTTAGCAGTCACGACCGCGGAGCCGAGCCCCACCGAGGCGCAGACGTTCGGCATGACGCGCAGGACGGCCGCGCCCTCCGGGAGTTTTTTCGAGATGCTGGCGATGGTGACGCCGGCCGCGATGCTGACGACCGCCTTGTTCGCGCCGTTTTCGACGGAGGGCGTGATCTCTTCCAGCACGCCGGCCACGTCCCAGGGTTTGACGACCAGCAGGATCAGGTCGCTCCGGTCCGCGACCTCGGCGTTGGAGGTGGTGGTCTTCACCCCGGCCTCTTCGAAGCTCTGGAGCCGTTCCGGGTGGACGTCGCTGGCGGTCAGGTCGAAGCCGCCGGATTCGGCGAGGCGGAGGAGCAGGGAGCCCCCGATCCTGCCAACCCCGATGATCCCGACCTTCTGCAAATCCCCCCTCGGAACCCCTAGAGTTGGTTGAAGAAAGCCCGCTCGGCGATGCGCTTGCGCTCCTCGGCGCTGACCTCGACGTCGCGCGGCGTGAGCAGAAAGACCCTGTTGGCGACGGACTGGATGTTCCCGTCCATCGCGTAGGTCAGGCCGGAGCAGAAGTCCACCATCCGCCGCGACAGATCGCCGTCGACGTTCTGCAAATTCAGGATGACGGGCTGCTGGCGCTTGTAGCGGTCGGCGAGGTTCTGCGCGTCGTTGAAGCTCGCGGGCTCGACGACGCTCACGCGGGTTGGCCGCTGGTCCGGGACGGGCCTGAGGTGAGAGGTCTGGTTCTGGCCGGCGTAGCGGTCGGAGCCGCCGCCGCGGTTGGGGCCCTCGCTGCCGAAGAGGTCGCCGAGGGAGGTGCCGAAGGCCGAGGAGCGTTCGGAGCGGCCGAGGCGCCGGACCGTGGGGCCCGGTTCGCCGCCGCGCGACCCGTTGGCGTAGGGGTCGTTCGCGTAGCGGCGCTCTTCCTCCTCTTCCTCCTCGTAGTAGTCGTCCTGATCGACACCGAAGCCGAACCAGGCCGCTATACGGTCCATGCGGTCCCTAACTCCCATCGTTCCTCCTTACGGACCCATCCTCCTCTATTAGCATCCTCCCGATCCTGACCACGGTGGCCCCCTCTTCGACCGCCACCTCGTAGTCGCTGCTCATTCCCATGGAGAGCTCGGAAAGATCGAAGTGCGAGTTCCAACTTCCGCGTAGCCTATCACGGATCTCCCGCAATTTCGCAAACACGTGACGTACCGCTTCAGGGTCCCCAACAAGCGGCGCCACCGTCATAAAACCCCTCGCCCGCACCCCGCCGCCGGTCGCCGCGGCGGCCTCCAGAAGCCCCTCGACCTCGTCCTCCGAGACCCCGTACTTGGACTCCTCGCCCGACACGTTGACCTGAAAAAGAACGTCGACCCCGGCTTCGGGGGCCCGTTTCGCGAGCTCCTCGACGAGCCTCGCGGAATCGACCGAGTGGATCAGGGCCACCCGCGGCGCGACGATCTTCGCCTTGCGCCGCTGCACGTGCCCGATAAAGTGCCACTCGAACTCGTCGCCGTAAGCGTCCTGCTTCGCCACGAGATCCTCGGCCCGGTTCTCCCCCACGAGATCCACGCCCGCCGCCGACAGCGCCCCCACCTGCTCGGGCGAGTAATACTTGCTGGCGGCCAACACCCGCACCTCGTCCGCCCCACGCCCGGACCTCTCAGCCGCGGCGCCCACGTTCTCGCGCACGCGGTCCAGCCTCTCTCTGATGCCCGCCTCCATCGCCCGCGCCGTCACCGCGCCACCTTCGCTATCGAGGCGAGGCCGCGCCCGGTCATCGGTTTCTGCATGCGGTGCGAGAAGAACAGGTCCGGCCGGCATCCGGTGCAGAGCCCGAGGTCGACGACCTCATCGACCCCGGCCCGTTCCAGATCTCTCTTGATGGCGTCGGGCAACGACAGGTGCCGCCCGGAGACCACCCCGGGCCCGAACTCGGCGGCGAACGCGCCGGCAAGCTCCTCCGACACCTCGTAGCAGCACCGACGGATGCCGGGCCCTATGTAAGCGCGCGTGTGGCCGGGCATCCTCGCCGCGGCCTTCCCGGAGATGCCGGCCAGCGTCCCGCGCCAGCCGGAATGGACCATCGCCACGTCCCTCTCGCCGACGAGCGCGACCGGCACGCAGTCCGCGACGGCCACGCTGAGGCAGAGGTCGGGCGCGTCTGTGACGAGCGCGTCGCCCTCGCCGGCGTGACCGCCTTCCGAGACGCGGACCACGCCGTCGCCGGCCACCTGGGTCACCCACGCCGAGGGACGGTCGTCCATCGCTTCGCGGACGACGCGGATGTTCTCGCCCACGGTGTCGGGGTCGTCGCCGACCTTGACGGATACGTTGAGCTCGTCGAACGGTGGCGCGGAGGCGCCGCCGAGGCGGGTGAAGAACCAGATGCGGGCGTCGGGGGGCTCAGGGTTCGGGGATACAAAGACGGCGCCCCCGGCCGCGGTGTGGAGTGCGGCGGGGGCGCCCTGGTGTAGCTGCGGCGGGTGCTTGTACACGCTCCGGGGCGTCGGGTTACCTGCGCCGGAGGAAGGCCGGGATGTCGAGGACGTCGCCCTCCTGCTGGGAGACCGGCTCCTCATCGCGCTGCTGTTGCTGCTGGGACGGCTGCGGTTCGGTCGACCGTTCCGAGCGGCGCTGGTTCGCCAGGCGCTGGTCGAAGCCCGTGGCTATCACCGTCACGCTCACCCGCTCGCCGTAAGCGTCGTCTATAACGGCGCCAAAGATCAGGTTAGCGTCCTGGTGGGCGGCGTTGTGCACGATCTCCGCCGCCTCGTTCACCTCGAAGAGCCCGAGCTCCGGGCCGCCCGTGATGTTCAGGATGATGCCGGTGGCCCCCTCGATGCTCGCCTCGAGCAAGGGACTCGAGATCGCGGTCTTCGCCGCCTCAGACCCCCGGCTCTCGCTGCTCGACTCGCCGATGCCCATGAGCGCCGAGCCGCTGGCCTCCATGATCGTGCGCACGTCCGCGAAGTCCAGGTTGATGAGCCCGGGCACCGTAATAAGGTCGGTGATGCCCTGGACACCTTTCCTGAGGATGTCGTCCGCCATCTTGAACGCGTCCATCATGCTCGTCCGCTTCTCGGCGACCTGCAACAGCCGGTCGTTCGGAATAATGATGAGCGAGTCCACGTTCTCCTTGAGGCGCTTGATGCCCTCCTCGGCGTACGTCGAACGCCGCCGACCCTCGAACGCGAACGGCCGCGTGACGACGCCGACAGTCAGCGCGCCGGAGTCGCGGGCGATCTTGGCGACCACCGGGGCGGCCCCCGTCCCCGTGCCGCCTCCCTTGCCGGCGGTGACGAAGACCATGTCGGCGCCGCGGAGGGCCTCTTCTATCTCGGCCTTGTTCTCTTCGGCGGCCTCCATGCCGATCTTGGGGTCCGCGCCGGCGCCGAGGCCGCGCGTGATCTTCTCGCCTATGTGGATCTTCTGGTCCGCGTCGCACATCTGGAGCGCCTGCGCGTCGGTGTTGACCGCGATGAACTCGACCCCCTGCAAACCGGAGTTGATCATGCGGTTCACGGCGTTGGTCCCACCACCGCCGATCCCCACGACCTTGATGACCGCCAGATAGTTCGTCGCCGCGTCCAACATCCCTCGTCTACCCTCCATCACACGCTTACCCGGGGGCCACCCGAAGCTACATCCCCCGGAACCAGCCCTTGACCGCCGCCACTATGCTACCAAAACTGGAAGTTCCTGCACCTTTACTCTTCGGTCCAGGGTCACCGTTTCGAGCCGCGAAGTATAGCAGACCTACAGACGTTGCGAACTGAGGCTTCTGTAGAGGTTGAGCCTCGCCCTTGACGCGTCGGGGCGCCGCAGTCCTCGCCCGGACGCCGAGGACCTCCTCGGCGAGCGGGGCCATCCCGTCGAGGAGGGAGCCGCCGCCGGTCAGGACGACGCCGCCGGGAAGTAGGTCCCTGACCCTGGCGTCGTCGAGGGAGTCGCGGACGTATTCGAGGACCTCGCGGGCGCGGTACTCCAGGATCTGGCTGACAAAGTTCGCGTTGTAGTGGCGGTCCCCGAGCTTGACGGCGGCCACCGAATCGACGGCGTCCGAGAGCACGGTCCCGTAGCGGACCTTGAGGGCTTCGGCCGCGTCGAGCGGAACCTTGAGCCCGTAGGCCACGTCGGAGGTGAAGCTCTCGCCGCCGAGCGGTATCACGGCGGTATGGGTCAGCGCGCCCCGCTGGAAGGTGGCGACGTCGGTCGTGCCGCCCCCGATGTCCACGAGCGCCACGCCGGACTCGCGGTCGGACTCAAGGAGGCACGCCTCGGCGGAGGCGAGCGGTTCGAGAACCACGCGAGAGACGCGGGCGCCGCAATCTTCGACGGCGCGGAGGAGGTTCTGGATGCTGGAGACCGCGCCGCTGACGACGTGGGCCCGCATGGTGACCTTGCGGGCCGCCAGGCCGGCGGGGTTCTTCACGCCCTCGGAGCCGTCAAGGACGTAGCCGCGGGGGACGACGTGGATGATCCTCTCGTCCTCGTGCAGGTCGAGCTGGCGCGCCTCCTGCTCCAATTTGTTGACGAAGCGCTGGGATATCGTGAGGTTCCGGCTCCGGTTGAGGAGGGTGACCTCGGTGTTGAAGGAGGTGATGTGGCTGCCGGCGATGCCAACACTGACGGGGCCGCCCCGCATCCCGCAGGCGTCCATCGCGTCCGCCACCGACTCTGCAGCCGCTTCCCGGTCCACGACGACGCCCCGCTTCAGGCCGTGGCTCGGAGCCTCGCCCACGGACAGGATCTCGGCGAGCCCCCGGCGCGCGTCGACCCGGCCTGCGAGCGCCACGATCTTCGTGGTCCCGACGTCTATGCCGTACACGATCGACTGCGCCACGGCCCGCTACCCCCTCGAACCCGCGTCCGCCCCGAGGTCGGAGGCCTCCGCCACCACGATCCTGCCCGGCGAGCGCAGGTCCAGGACGGGAGCCTCCGGGTGGCGCTTCATAACGCCCTCCAGGGCCCGCGCCTGCTCCTCGGTCGCGCCGCCGGAGAAGATTACGCGCCGCCCCTCGACGGTGGCCTCGATCCCGCCCGGACCCGCGGCGTCCACCGATTCGACGGCCAAACCGCTCTCCCGCAAGACCCGCCCGAAACCCAAGACCTCTCCTACCTGATCCTCACCCAACTCGACCCTCCGCAGAAC
>CAXUFZ010000042.1:0-16565 GCA_964250345.1 uncultured Rubrobacteraceae bacterium | reverse complement strand
CTGTTCATGCCGGAGGGCTTCAACCCCGACAAGCTGCTGCGCGCCCAGGTCGCGGTCGAAGCGGTCCGGGAAGCCGGAATAGCTCGTCTGGCTGCCGACAAAGAGGAGGGCGGCCCAGACGATCAGGGTGAGGTGGGCCAGCCTGGCCGGCAGGTTACCGGGCGTCGTGCGGTTCGGGGCGAGCATCATGGCGCCGAGCAGGCCGAGCCACAGTACGGGAGCCGTGATGGTCACGAGCAGGTACGTCGGGTGGTTGGCGGGCTTGGTGCCTATCGCCATGGCGACGGCCTCGCCACCCCGGCCCGTCTCCGCCGAGTCGCCGAAGAGGCCGGCGACCAGGTTCGGCAGATCGTAGGTGTCCCAGGCGAAGGCGGCGGCGAGGACGAAGAGGGCCGCGAGGGAGAGGAGGAGGGAGACGCCCGTCCTGCGGTCTTTGAGGAGCAGGTAGGGGAGGAAGAAGACGGTCACGACGGCGAGCAGGACGGCCATCGCGTAGCCGGCGATCTGGTGGTAGAAGACCGCCGAGGAGCCGAGGACGGCGAGGAGCAGGCCCGCGCGGAAGGTGGGACGGGCGTAAACCCCGATCAGGGCTGCCACGGCGATCACGATCACGATCTGCTCCCCCACGAAGTTCGGATACCGCGCCTCCTCGAAATGCAGGTAAGCTCCCCCGAGCACGGGTCCAGATAGGAAGGCGGCGGCCATGCCCACGGTTCTGCCCCAGAGCCGCGCGGCTAGCGCGTAGCACGTGAGGCACATCAGGGCCGGCTGGGTTGGGGCGAGGGCGGGGAAGAGGGCCATCGGCTCCAGGCCGCTCAGGTTCGAGATCATGGCGGAGAGTGCGTGGAAGCCGGGCGGGTAGAGCATGAAGGACTCTGTCGAGCCCGTCTCGGCCATCATGGTCGTCATGATCGCGTGTTCGTAACGGTCCACCCCGCGCGGGAAGGGCCACCCGTTGAGGACCGGCCCGAGATACCCGCGCGCCAACGCCAGCCCGAGCGCCGCCGCGAGCAGGCCGTAGATCAACCCGGGCGAAACTTCGTCTGGCTCGCTCTGCGTCTCGTCCCGCCGCCGCAAGGAGCGCCAGTACAGGATGCCCGAGACGACGACGAGGGCTGCCGCCAGGATCATGGTCCACCCGCCGGTCGGGTAAAAGAAGAACGCGCCGAGCGAAACGGCGAGCGCCAGGCACAGCGGCACGAGCGTCGCGAAGTCGGGCGGCGGCGGGGGGGAGGTTAGCGGTCCCTTCGGTTCGCCGGCCGGGCCGAAGACGAGCCGGGCGGCGAGGCCGGCGACGAAGACGAGCGTTGCCGAGATCAGGGAGACCGTCGTCGTGACGCCCGTGCCGAGGATGCTGGAGAAGATGAGGGCCGTGGCGGGGACCAGGGTAACCGAGAGGCCGACGGCGTAGGCCAGGCGTTCGGCGGCGTCGTCGGAGGCGGCCAGGAGGCGGGCCCAGAACCAGCCGGGGAGGATGCCGATAAGGATCGCGACGGGGACCGTCCGGACAAGGTCAAGCAGCACGCGAAAGCCCCCCTACCGACCCTAATACCCGCCGCCAGGGCGGTCTCCCGAAAGTGGACTCGTACATCGCCAGAATGTATAACAGAGTTTTTAATGCTGATGAAACCTGGATGCGGGGGGATTTCGTGGACGGGGCGGCGCGTGCGCGGGCCGCCCGTAGGGTATAAGGTCAGGATGCTTTGGCGGCCTTCGGGGCCGCGCGGTTGGTGAGAGATTGGTTTTTGACGAGGATCAACCGAAGAGGAAGCTGCGGGCGGCGGGCCGGACGGTCCTGCTGTTCCTGCTCGTCTGCGCGCTCGTCTCGTGCCTGCCCAGGGCCCAGGGCCAGCAGCCGCCCGAACAAGAGGAGGAGCCGCAGCCGCCGAACGTCGTCCTGATCGTCGCCGACGACGCGGATGTGGACGACATAAAGTACATGCCGAATTTGCGCTCGGAGATGATCGAGGGTGGCACGACCTTCGAGAACGCGTTCGTGACGAACTCCCTGTGCTGCCCGAGCCGGGCGACGGTCCTGCGGGGCCAGTACGCCCACAACCATCAGGTCCTCTCCAACGAGCCGCCGCGCGGCGGCTTCCAGAAGTTCCGCTTTCTGGGGCACGAGGAGTCCACCTTCGCCACCTGGCTGCAGGAGGGCGGCTACCGGACGACCTTCTTCGGCAAGTACCTCAACGGCTACGCCGAGACGCACGTGCCCCCCGGCTGGGACGAGTGGTACGCGGTGGCCGGCAACTACCTGAGCCACATGCTCAACGAGAACGGGCACATCGTGGACTACGATCCGGAGCAGACCTACGACACGGATATCCTCTCGGACAAGGCCGTGGACTACGTCGAGCGGACCGCCGGGGCCGACCCGCCGTTCTTCACCACCGACCGGCCCTTCCTCATGTGGCTCGGCACCAAGGCCCCCCACCAGCCGGCCACCCCGGCCCCCAGGCACGAAGAGGCCTTGCAGGACGTCGAGCTGCCGCGTCCGCCGTCCTTCAACGAGGAGGACGTCTCGGACAAGCCCCAGTGGGTCCGGGACAACCCGCCGCTCGGCCCGGACCAGATCACCTACATGGAAGAGCTCAACCGCAAGCGCCTCCAGTCCATGCTGGCCGTGGACGACATGATCGGCGACCTCTTCGACTCCCTGAGACGCACGGGAGAGCTCGAGGACACCTACGTCGTCTTCACCTCCGACAACGGCTTCCACCTGGGCCAGCACCGCCTGGGCGCCGGCAAGTGGACGGCCTACGAAGAAGACATCCGGGTCCCCATGATCGTGCGCGGACCCAACGTCCCCGAAGGCGAGAAGCTCCCGCACATGGTCCTGAACAACGACCTCGCCCCAACCTTCGCGGACATCGCCGGCGCCGACCAACCTGAGTTCGTGGACGGCCGCTCGCTCCTCCCCCTGCTGGACGACGACCCGACGCCCGAGGAGGATTGGCGGCAGCGCTTCCTGGTCGAGGCCGTGGCCGAACGCAGCGCCGTCCCCCGTCCCCCGTTCGTCAACGAGAGCCAGGTAAGACCGCTCATAACCGGCGACCCGCTCCCCAGAGACTGGCGCCGCACCTCCGACGGCCGGGCCGACTCGAGCGAGGACTGGGGCCGCCCCTGGCTAAAAGCGCTCCGCACCAAAAACTACCTCTACGTCGACTACAAAGAAGACGACCAGGAACTCTACGACCTGCGCTCCGACCCGTACCAACTAACCAACATCTACAAAACCGCCCCCGACAACCTCGTCCAGCGCCTGGAGACCGAACTCGACACTCTCCGCCAGTGCGAGCGCGACCAATGCCGCGCCGCCGAAACCCGCTAGCTCGCTTCGCTCGCCGGGAGTGGTGAGGTAGAGAGTAGAGAGTAGAAAAACCCCCAAATCTTCTCAGCGTCCGTGGTCGCTTTGGGCGGCGCCGCAATCCTCTACTCGCTACTCACCATCTCACTACTCTCCGGGAGGAGCGAAGCGACGACCTACTCTGGCACGAGCTCGTAGAGGAGGTTCGGCTCGGCCTCGATCACTTTGAAGCCGTAGGGTCGGTAGCGTTGGGGGTCGGGAACGCCTTGCTGTTTGAGGACGTAGACGGGGCCTTTTTCGGCGGCGATCCTGGCGGCTTTTATGCCGGTGGGGTCGTCGGTGCCGTAGCGGCGGTGGGTGGCGGCGAGGTCCAGGTCGGCGGGCCACACGATGTCGGCGTAGTCGGCGGCTATGTTGTCGTAGTAGGGGTCCACGATGGTCAGGTCCTGGCGCCGGCGCTCGACGAGGACGAGGTACCACATGCTGCTGCGGTGGTGCAGGATGGTGGCGTTCGGCGCGGCCTTCTCCGCGACGGCGTCCACCTGCTCGCGCCCGAGATTGGACTCGCTCATGTCGTTGGCGGCGAATGTCTCGCGCGTACCGGGCAGCGGCAGCAAGAGAAGCGCGACGGAGAGCGCGATGAGGATGCCGCGCCGCGCCCCCGCCGAAAGACGGCCCGTCAGGTGCTCGGCCTCCGTCAGCAGGGCCCCAAGGCCCGAGGCGGTCCAGAGGCAGAGGACCAGGTAGGTCGGGATAAAGTACAGGTTGATGTCCGGGATGTCGTTCTCGATGGAGTAGAAGGCCCAGCCGAGGAAGAGGAAGCCGAGTAGGCCGCCGACCGCGCGGTCGCGGGCGACCGCCACGAAGGCCCCCGTCAGCCCGACCATGATGAGCACGGGATTTATGTTGGCCGTCAGGTGCTCCCAGTAGAAGAGCAGGCGCCCCGGCAGCTCCGCCGGCCCGAAGGCGAAGAACGTGCCGGTGAGGTTGCCGCCGCTTACCACGTACCAGAAGCGCTCGAAGTTCGACGGGTTGTTCGCGTCCATCGGCGCGTCCATCCAGGACCGGATCGGCAGATACAGGTAAGGCGTCAGCCCCAGAAAGAAGAGCCCGGCGCTCTTCAGCATCAGCCTCCATTCCAGGAGCCGACGCCAGCTTACGAGGCCGACGAAGAGGAGGGATGCCGGCAGGAGCAGGCCGCTGGTGAGGTGGTGGGAGAGGCAGAGGCCGCAGAGGAGGGCGGCAAGGAGCAGGTAGCGGTCCCTCTCGCGGTCGCGCCAGAGCAGGAGGGAGAGGATGGTCAGCGAGATCAAAAGGGCGTTCATCGTGTAGACCTCCGCGATAACGGCCTGCGACCACAACGCCCCCCCGAGCCCGAACGCGACCGCCCCGACGATCGCCGCCACGATCCGCCGGCTCAGCAGATACCCCCCCGCGAAGACGACCCCGACCGCCAGCGCAGCGTAGACCGCCGAGCCGAGGTTGACGCGGTAGGCGACGTCGCCGAAGGGCAGGTAGGTGAACAGGTGCGTCAGCATCAGGTACGTCGGGTAGCCCGTGGGGTGCGTTATGCCCAGGACGGCCACCTGCATCTGCACCATCACCGTGTCGAGCAGGTCGGGGTCGCCGTAGTAGAGGACGGTCGGGGCGAGGGTCCTCAGGTAGAGGATGAAGACGAAGAGCGCCGCCGCAACACCCGCGAGGACCACGGCGAGGCGCGACGCGCCAACAGACGATTTCTTTACGTCCGGGGGTTTTTTGATGGCCAAGGTTCGTGACGTCTTTCGCTACGCTTCCGGGCCGGGCCATTGTACTTGAGCGGGGGCTGGGTTATTAATTTTGGTTAATGTGGGTTAATATACTGCGCGTCGGGCGGGGCCCGACGGTTGGCCTGCCGCCCGCGGGGTGCCGGGCCGTCGAGAAGGTTAAACGGAGCATTCACGAAACTTTAAGAACCGTTTAACCGTTTATCCTCTACAATCGGCGGCTGGCGTGCCCGGCGTGTGGTGGGCGCGGCTTTGAGCGAACTGCGGACGATCCGCGACAGATGCCCGGAAGAAGGGAGCACGGAGGATGAAGGTACTCGTACTCGGCGGGGACGGCTTTTGCGGCTGGCCGACGTCGTTGCACCTCTCGGCGCAGGGGCACGAGGTGGCCGTGGTCGACAACCTCTCCCGGCGCAAGATAGACGTCGAGTTGGAGTGCGAGTCGCTCACCCCGATCCGTCCCATGGGCGAGCGGCTGCGCGCCTGGGAGGAGCTCACCGGCAACCGAATAGACTTCCACAACATCAACGTCGCCGAGAACTACCAGCGGCTTCTGGACCTGCTCCTGGAGTGGCGGCCCGACGCGGTCATCCACTTCGCCGAGCAGCGGGCGGCGCCCTACTCGATGAAGTCCAGCTACCACAAGCGCTACACCGTGGACAACAACCTCAACGCCACCAACAACCTGCTCGCGGCGATCACCGAGAGCGGGCTCGACATCCACGTGGTGCATCTCGGGACCATGGGCGTCTACGGCTACGGCACGGCCGGGATGCAGATCCCCGAGGGCTACCTGACGGTCAAGGTCGAGACCGAGGGCGGGGAGCTCGTGGAGCAGGAGATCCTGTACCCGCCGAACCCCGGCAGCATCTACCACATGACCAAGACCCAAGACCAGCTCCTCTTCGCCTACTATAACAAGAACGACGGGACGCGCGTCACGGATCTCCACCAGGGCATCGTGTGGGGGACCCAGACGGCGGAGACCAGGCTCGACGAGCGCCTCATAAACCGCTTCGATTACGACGGCGACTACGGCACCGTCCTCAACCGCTTTTTGATGCAGTCCGCCGTCGGATACCCGCTCACCGTGCACGGCACGGGCGGCCAGACCCGCGCCTTTATCCACATCCAGGACACCGTGCGCTGCATCCAGCTGGCGCTTGAGAACCCGCCCGAGGGGGGCGAGCGCGTCAACGTCTACAACCAGATGACCGAGACCCACCGCCTGCGCGACCTCGCCACGATGGTCTCCGAGCGCACGGGCGCCGAGATAGATTACGTCCAGAACCCGCGCAACGAGGCCGCCGAGAACGACCTGCACGTCCGCAACGACCGCTTCCTGGAGCTCGGCCTGCAGCCGATAACTTTGAGCGAGGGGTTGCTCGAAGAGGTCACCGAGATCGCGCGCAAGTACGCACATCGCTGCGACACCTCGAAGATCCCGGCCACCTCGATGTGGAGGCCGCAGGACAAGGCGCCCGCGGAGCCAAGCAAGATCTGATGCTGCAGGCCGAAAACATCAGCATCGCGGGCGTCGTCATAGCGCTGCTCTTCGCGGCCTACGGCCTTTTCAAGTTCCGCGGCGGGGGGAGCAGGCTGGATCTGCTTCTCTCGCTCGTCATCGCCCTCGGCGTGGCGCTCGTCTCCGTCGTGCCGCAGATCTTCGAGCCGGTGAGCCGCCTGATCGGGCTGGAGAACCGAGCCTTCGCCCTCCTCGGCATCGCCAACCTCCTGCTCTTCGGGCTCTTCCTGAACTTGCTCGGCCGCGTCCGTATGGCGGGCCGCCGCAGCGGCGAGATCGTCACCGGCCTCGCCGTCAGGGACTACACCGAGAACTACCTCTCCCCCAAAGAGAGGCTCGAAGGCCACCCCGGCGAGATCCTCATAATCGTCCCCGCCTACGACGAGGAGGGCGGCATCAGCGGCGTCCTCCGCCGCATCCCCGAAAAAGTCCTCGGCCACGAGGTAAAGACCGTGGTCGTCGACGACGGCTCCAAGGACGCCACAGCGGCCATCGCCCGCGCCGAGGGCGTCCCCGTCGTCACCCACGTCGTCAACCGGGGCCAGGGCGACGCGCTCCGCACCGGCTTCGCCATAGCGCGGGCCGAGGACTCGCTCGCCGTCGTCAACCTCGACGCCGACGGCCAGTACAAGCCCGAGGAGCTAGATCGGCTCGTGGGACCCATCATCGAGGACGAGGCGGATTTCGTCCTGGGTTCGCGGTTCATGGGCTTCTACGAGGAGAGTGGTAGCGTCAGGCACATTGGGGTCGTGTTCTTCTCGCGCCTGATCTCGCTGCTCACCGGCGTCAAGGTCTCCGACTGCACGAACGGTTACCGCGCCATCAGGGTCTCGGAGCTGCACAAGATGGACCTCCGCGAGGACCGCTTCAACGCTAACGAAATCACGCTGGAGGCTCTGCGGAACAACCTACGCTTCCACCAGGTTCCCATCTCCATGATGAGCCGCGCCGCCGGCGAGACCAAGAAGCCCCCGAGGCTCGCCTACCCACTGGGTGTCTTCCGTGTCATCATCTCGACTTGGCTGAGGTAGAGCTCCGGGCGCCGCGCTAGTTCGGCGTCCCGCCCCATCGCGTAAGATTCGCGGCGTGAGGTTTGCGAATGCACTCAAAGACGGGCAGGGAGCGGGGGCGGGGAGCGCGGCCATCGCGGTGTCCTTCGCCCTCTCCGGCGCGCTGACCTACGCCTTCCAAAGCGTCTACTTTCATGCCCTGGGGAAGCAGGGATCGGCCCCGCTCGTGTTGCTGTGGACGGCGACCTTTCTGACGGTTCAGGTGTTGTGGATCGGTGGCACGCAGACCCTCGGGCGCTACGTCGCCGAGAGGGAGGCGCAGGGGCGGAATTGGGAGCCCGTGGTCTCCTCGGTCAGACGGTGGCAGGCGGGGTTGCTGGTGGCGTTCCTGGTCCTGGCGCTGCCCGCCGCCCCGCTGCTCACCAGGTACGTCTTCGAGGAAGCCTGGATCACGGCCGCGTTCATCGTCGTCGTGGCGCTGTACGCCCCGGAGTACTTCCGGCGAGGCATCTTCAACGGTCACCGCCAGTCCTTCCGGCTCGGCGGGCAGATAGTGGCCGAGGCTTCGGGCCGGCTGCTCATCTCCGCCGTCCTGCTACTCGCCGGCCTGGGCATTCTCGGGCCCGCCCTCGCCATCGTGCTCGCCCCGGTGATCGGGGTTCTGGCGGTCCGCCCCGCCCCGGTCGCTCAGCCGGAGGAGGCGGGCGAATCTTTCTCGACCGCGGAGGCTTTGCGCTTCGCCGGGCCGGTGCTCCTGAGCGTGGGCTTCGCGCAGGCGATGATGAACGGCGGCCCCATCGTCGCCCGCCTGCTCGGGGGAACCGACGCCCAGGTGGCCGTGCTCGCGGCGGCCCTCGTCCTCACCCGTATGCCCCAGTACGTGCTCAGCCCCGCCATAGGAGCGCTTCTGCCGCGGGCCAGCCGCATCCTCTCGACCGAAGGGAGGGGAGCCTTCGACCGCTTCGTGGTCCGGGCGGCCGGGGTGGTCGGTGCGATCGGGATCCTCATGGTGGCGGGCACGTGGGTGCTCGGCGAGTGGGGTCTGAGGCTGTTCGCCGGGCGCGACTTCGAGACGGGCCGGGACGTGCTGGTCGCCCTGGCCGCCCTGGCCGCCCTTTACCTGCTCTCCGAGATGCTCAACCAGGCCCTCTTCGCCCTTGGGCGCGAACGCCTCGCGGCCCTCGGATGGTTCGCCGGGCTAGCGGTCTCCGCCGGCTGCGTGATCCTGCTGCCCGGAAGCGTGGTCGAGAGGGTCGCGTACGCCGTGGCGCTCGGCGCCGCCGTGGCCGCCCTGGCCCAGATCGTCTTCTACCTGACCCTGCGCCGATAACCGGCCGGCTCCGGCCAAAGCTTCTCTCAAGTGCCGCGGGGGTAGAGGGTGCGGTCCCATAGCTCCTGGAGTTCTCTGTCTACGGCCTCGATGGCGCGCTCCACGTGGAGGTTCTCCAGGCGGACGCGCATATCGTGGCCCTCGGGGTAGGTCCTGGCGACCTCGTCCACGCCCAACAGCCTCTCCCGCACCGACTCCAACTTTCGGATCTCCTCCGCCATCGCCAGCCGCCGTTCCCGTCCGGCCCGGATCTCGGGGGTCTCTTCTCTCTCCATAGCCGCCTCCCGGTACGCCGCCGCGTACATCCTATGCCATCTGGACGTACCCGGCATCCCGGGGGAGCAGACGTGTCGACTCGCGCCGCTTAATCCGGGGCCTGACTGTCTTTGTCCCGGATCAGGACGAAGACCGAGAAGATGCCAGCGATGGCCAGCCCGGAGGCGCCGAAAAAGGCCCACTTGTAGCCCTCGACGAGCGCCTCGGGCGTGGACAGGTCGTTTGCCAGGATGCTTGTTCGCGCCGCGGCCAGGGTGAAGAAGACGGCGAGCCCGAGCGCCGTTCCGACCTGGGCCGCGGAGTTCAGAAGGCCCGAGGCGAGGCCCTGTTCCCCCTCACCGGCCGCCGAGGTGCCGCGGGTCGTCGCGGCGACCGCCGAGCAGCCGAGCGCCAGGCCCGAGAGGATCGCGTTGGCGACCACGTAACCGAGGCCGCCGTCGGCCGAGATGCCGGTGGCGACCAGCGTCGCGGCGCAGATGCCCGCGAGTCCCAAAGCCATGGTCTGCCTCGTCCCGAGGGCCCCCACCAGCCACGATCCGAGTAACGACCCCGCCACGGCCGAGAGGCTGAAGGGCAGCCCCAGAAGCCCCGCCAGGGTCGGCCGGTACTCCAGGACCTCCTGCAGGTAGATGACTGCCAGGATGCCGACCGAGCCGGTGGTCGCCGTGTTCGCGAAGGCTACCAGGGCCGAGCCCGACAGGTCCCGCTGCCGGAAGACCCGGATCGGCACCAGCGGGTTCTCCGACCTCTGCTCGACAAAAATGAAGGTCGCGATCAGGGACAGCGCGAGGGCCAGGGTTCCGAGGGTGAGGGGCGAGCCGAAGCCCGCCTCTTCGGCGTGGGTCAACCCGTAGACGAGGAGCACGAGCCCGGCCGTGACCGTGGCCGCCCCGGGCACGTCGAGCCGCCGCGGACCGCCCCTCTCGCGGTCGGGTTCGAGCAGGACGAAGGAGAGGACGATGCTCGCGACGCCTACGGGCATGTTTATGAAGAAGATCCAGGACCATCCCAGCCCGTCCGTGAGCAGGCCCCCGAGCACGAGCCCGGCCGCGCCCCCGCTCGCCGCCACCGCCGTCCAGGTCCCCATCGCGAGGTTCCGTTCGCGCCCGCCGGGGAAAGTCTCCGAGATGATGGCGAGCGCCGCCGGGGCGACGACCGCGGCCCCGAGCCCCTGCGCGGCGCGGAAGGAGATCAGGGCCAGCGGTGACCACGCCAGCCCGCACAGCAACGAAGAGCCGGTAAACAAAACGAGCCCCACGACAAACATCCGGCGCCTGCCGTAGAGGTCCGCCAGCCTACCCGCGAGCAACAAAAAACCGCCGAACATCAGCACGTAGGCCGTGACCACCCACTGCAAATCCGCCGGCGCGAAGCCGAGGTCCCGCCCGATGGTAGGCAGCGCCACGATCACGGCGTTGATGTCGAGCACGTCCACGAACTGCGCCACGCACAACAGCGCCAACGCCAACCACCGCCGCGGCCCCGCCCTGTGACCCCCGCCTTCGCTCAAGGTTCCTCGCGTCTCGCCTTTAACGTTAAAGCAATGTACCATGCCGGGTATGGGACGCAAGCGGGCTACGATGGCGGGTGTGGCGGAGGAGCTTGGGGTCTCCGCGATGACGGTCTCCAACGCCTACAGCCGGCCGGACCAGTTATCCGGGGGGTTGCGGGCCAGGATCTTCGAGGCGGCCGAGCGGTTGGGCTACGCGGGTCCCGATCCCGTCGCGCGTTCCCTGCGGCGGCAGAGGACCAACCTCGCCGGCGTGCTCTACTCCAACCGGCTCTCCTACGCCTTCGACGACGCGGCGCAGGTGCTGTTCCTCAAAGGCGTCGCGGCGGCCACGGAGGAGGCCGGGATGGGGCTCTTGCTCGTGCCGGGGTCCGTGGGGGCTTCCGACGAGGAGCGCGCCGCGGCGGTCATGGACGCGGCCGTAGACGGCTTCGTCGTGTACTCCGTCTCCGACGACGAGCCCCTGATCCGGGCCGCCCTCAGACGGCGTTTGCCGACGGTCATCGCCGACCAGCCTTTCGTAGAAGGTGTGCCGAACGTCAGCATCGACGACGAGGCGGCGGCGAGGGAGACCGCGGGGCACCTGATCCGGCTCGGACACCGGAGGTTCGGCGTCGTCGCATCCGCCATCTCCAAAGACCCGCCTTTCGGCCCCGCCGGTCCGCGCCGGCAGGCGTCGGCGACGTTCCGCATAAGCCGGGCCCGCCTGGCGGGCTACAGAACGGCCCTCGAAGCCGCCGGCCTCTCCTGGGAAGACGTGCCCGTTCAGGAATGCTGGAGCAGCGGGAAAGCGTTGGGTAGACGGTCCGCCGAAGCGCTCCTCGCGCGCGAGCCGCGCCCGACGGCGCTTCTGGCTTTCAGCGACCAGCTAGCCATCGGCGCGATGGAGGCGGCGAGGGGGCGCGGGCTCTCCGTGCCCGGGGACCTCTCGGTGGTCGGTTTCGACGACGTGCCCGAGGCGGAGACCGCGACCCCGCCGCTCACCACCGTCCGCCAGGACCACGCCGAGAAAGGGCGGCTGGCCGGGGAGATGCTCGTCGCGCAACTGCGAGGTGAGGAGCTGCCGGAGCCGGTCCTCTTGCCGACGCGGCTCGTCGCGCGGGACTCGACGGCGCCGCCCCGGGACGCCCCGGCCTAGCTCCCGGCGCTCTCCATAAACCACGCCACCGTCCGGCGGAGGCCTTCGTCCAGGTCCATCTCGGGCTGCCAGCCGAGCAGGCGCTTCGCCTTGGAGGTGTCGGCGAAGTTGCGGCGGACCTCGCCGCGGCGGGCCTCGGTGTTGCGGACCTCGACGTCCTTGATGCCGGACGAGGCCAGGGCGGGGAGTAGCTTGTCGATCAGCTCCAGGACGGTGGTCTCGGCGTTGGTGGCGATCTGGAAGGTCTCGCCCCCGACGCCTTCGGTGGTGGCGGAGAGCTTTATGGCCCGGACGAGATCCCCGATAAAGACGTAGTCCCGCGTCTGGTTGCCGTCGCCGTAAATTTCCAGAGCCTCGCCGTTCTTCGCCCGTTGGATGAAGCGCGGTATGGCGTTGCCCTTCTTGCGGATGGAACCGGGCCCGTAGACGTTGCCGAAGCGCAGCGCGACGGTCTGGATGTCGAAGGTCTGGAAGTAGGCCGAGCAGTAGCCCTCGCCGGCGAGCTTGCTCGCCCCGTACGGCGCGGTGGGGTGGGGCGCCATGTCCTCGTCTATCGGCGGCTCGGTGTCCCCGATGACCGTCCCGCCGCTCGAGGCGAACACGAACCGCCCGACCCCGTTGTGCCTGGCGGCCTCCAGAAAGTTGAGCGTGCCGAACACGTTGGACAGGCAGTCGCCCCGCGGGTCCTCGACCGAGGGCAGGACCCCGGTCCTGGCGGCGAGGTGCACGATCGCGTCCGCGCCCTCGGCGGCCCGCAGCGCCAGCTCGGCGTCCGTGATGTCCCCGACGACGAGCTCGACCGGCGAGCCGGAGGAACCCACCGGACCGGGCCTCTCGGACGGCACCTCGGCGAAATCTTCGTACACCGCGGCGAGGTCCCCGCGCGTCCCCACGACCAGGTTATCCACGACGCGGACACCGTGGCCGCCCTCGTCCATGAGCGACCGGATCAGGGCCGTCCCTATAAACCCGCACCCGCCGGTTATAAGCCAGTTCAAAACGGTCTCCTCGCCTCTTGTGATGTGTGCATGTTCTTTATCTGAAAGTCTTCTCGACCGCGCCTACCTTAGAGCAACTCCGGGCCGGACGCGAGCCCGGAGATGTTCCCTGCGAACGGGGGCGCAAAGCGTTACAATCTCCCGCGGTCCGGCGCCCGCGCGCGGTCCGTTGGAGTGAGCAGAGAGCATCCGCTCCAGAGACGAGTTTCCAGACAGGAGACGGTCGGCACGACATCTTGCCGGGCGTCGGGAGGCATAGATTGACTAACCGTACCCTTACACGCCGCGACTTTCTGAAGGTCGCCGGTGCCGGGGCCGCGGGGGCGGCCACGCTGGGGGCGGCCGGGTGCGGCACCTTTACGGAGCAGTTCACGCAACTGCCGGACGAGTACCTTCCGAGTGGGGGATCCAGGATGAACGTAGTGCTGGTGCTTATAGACTCCTTGCGAAAGGACCACGTCGGCGCCTACGGCAACAGGACCGTCGAGACGCCGAACCTCGACGAGATAGCGAAGGGGAGCCTCCGCTTCACCCGCTCCTACCCCGAGTCCATACCCTCGATCCCGGCCCGCCGCGGCATCCACACGGGCATCCGCACGTTCCCGTTCAGGAACTGGGAGCGGTGGTACTCCGAGGACGTCGGCCTCTGGGGCTGGCAGCCGATCCCGAGGGACCAGACCACGCTCGCCGAGACGCTCGCCGAGGAGGGCTTCTACAACCTCTTCGTCACGGACACCCTCCACCAGTTCAGGCCCTTCTACGACTTTCACCGCGGCTTCCACGCCTTCCACTTCGTCCGCGGGCAGGAGAGGGACTTCTTCAGGCCGCAGACGGCGCAGTCGAGGCAGAAGATCGAGGAGGCCCTCATCGGCGGGCCGAACGAGGCGCACGCCGAGGAGATCATGCTCCAGTACTACGCGAACACGTTGGGACGGAACGGCGAAGAAGACTGGTTCGCCCCGCAGGTCTTCTTGAAAGGGATGGAGTTCCTGGAGGCGGCGCAGGGCTCCCAGCCGTTCTTCCTGACGGTGGACTGCTACGACCCGCACGAGCCCTGGGACCCGCCCGAGAAGTACACGAACATGTACTCCGACGGCTACGGCGGGCCAGAGCCCATAACCTCCAGCAGCGGCCGGTCGGAGTGGATGACGGAGGCGCAGCTCGACCGGATGCGTGCGCTCTACGCCGGCGAGGTCACGATGATGGACCACTGGCTCGGCAACTTCATGCAGCGGGCCGAGGAGCTCGGTCTGATGGAGAACACGATGTTCGTCTTTCTCTCCGACCACGGCCACGCCTTCGGAGAGCACGGCTACGCGGGCAAGGTCGTGACGGCCCTGTACCCGGAGCTCACGGACACCGTTTTTATGATCCGGCACCCCCAGGGCAAGGGCGCCGGCCAGACGAGCGACTTCTTCGTCTCCACCCACGACGTGACCCCGACCATCCTGGGTGCCCTCGGCGTCGAGCCCGCGGCCCCGCTCGGGGGCCAGGACCTGATGCCCCTCCTCGACGGCGGCGAGACCGAAGAGGCCCGCCCGTACTTCACGGCCGGCTACCACGACCACGTCTGGGCCCGCGACGACCGCTACGCCATGTTCGCCAGCCACAACGGGTCTGGCGCGAAACTCTTCGACCTCCAGAACGACCCGAAGATGAACAAAGACATCGCCTCGGCCAACCCAGAGATCCCGAAGAAGATGTTCACGGACTACGTTTTGAAGGACGCGGGCGGCCCGCTGCCCAGCTACTAGGAGCCCTCTGGTGAAGCCCTTGCGCCGGCTGTTCTGGTTCCTCGTTCGGTGGTCCGGGCTGCTGGTCGTGCCGGGGGGCGTTTTGTGGGCGCTCACCCCGACGGGGGCCTCGATCTCGGAGTCCCTCTTCAGCACCCCAAACGTGTTCTGGAAGCTCTTCTTCCCGGCCCCACTCCTCCTCCTCGCCGGGCTGGTCGGGCTCCAACTGCGTCAGTCGCGACGCTCGGGAATCTTCGAGAAGGCCGGTTTCCTGCTGGCCCTCGTCGGGCTGGTCCTCGTCGTGGCCGGCGACGTCGGGCTGTTCTGGCTCGGCCTGGACGACGCGTTCATCATGACGGCGCCCGCCTACCGGGCTTTCCGCCTCGGGCTGCTGCTGCTCGGCGTGGGGGCCATCGTGTTCGGGGCGACGGCCCCGCGCGACGGGGACCTGCCGACGTGGGGCCTGCTGCCGTTCGTGGTCGCTGCTTTGTGCGGCCTGATCTGCTTCGTCGCTGACCTCGGCGCCTTCGGAACCGTGCTAATGATCCTCTTCGGCCTCGGGTGGGCGTGGTTGGGCTTCTCGTTTGCGGTACACGGCTTCCTCTCCTGGTGGACGGGACGGTCCTCCCGCGCCGGGGCCGTCGCGCAGGGCTGAAGCCCGCCGCCGGCCCTTGATCGTCCGGGACTACGCGGCGGACGACGCGGCCCCCATCTGCCGCCTCTTCTTCGAGACGGTACGCTCGGTGAACCTCGGGGACTACTCGCCCGAACAGGTCCGCGTGTGGGCGCCGGCTCCCCCCGACCCGGCCGCCTGGCACGAACGCATGTCGGGCCGGCACACGCTGGTCGCGGAAGAGAACGGCGAGGTGGTCGGCTTCGCGGAGCTGGAGGGGGACGGCCACCTGGACATGCTCTACGTCGGCAGAGACGCGGTCGGGCGCGGCGTGGGGAAGCGGCTCTACCTCGCGGCTGAGGAACGGGCCCTGGGGTTGGGCCTCCGCGAGATCTTCACCGAGGCGAGCATCACGGCCCGCCCGTTCTTCGAGAGGCGGGGTTTCCGGGTCGTCCGACGGAACGACCTCGTGGTGCGCGGCGTGGGGATGACGAACTACGCGATGGAGAAGTGCCTGCCGGCCGTGGGTTAGTATGCCGCAGGACTTTTCGGACCAGGAGAGGGGTGAGAGCTTTGGACATGGAAGCTCTGATGAGGAACGATGGCGGCGTTACCGCGAGCCTCGGCGTCGAGTTCGTGGAGCTCACGCCGGAGCGGGTGGTGGCGACGATGCCGGTGGACGAACGCCACCACCAGCCGTTCGGTTATCTGCACGGCGGGGTGAGCGTGGTATTGGCGGAGAGCGTGGCGAGCGTTGGTGGGTACCTGAATTGCCAGCCGGGCAAGGTGGCGTTCGGGTCGGAGATCAGCGCGAGTCACGTCAGGCCCAAGAAGGAAGGCATGCTCAGGGCGGTCGGGGCGCCGGCACACGTCGGCCGCCGGAGCCAGGTGTGGGAGGTCCACATTACCGACGAGGAAGACCGGACGGTCTGCATCTCCCGCTGCACCGTCGCGGTGGTGGACGCCGAGCCGTCCTGAGGACGGCCACGAGCCCCGCGTCCCGGCGGCGGAGCCCGCCGCGATGACCGGTCGAACGGGGGGCGCGGAGAAGGGCGCCGTCCTGGCCGAGGTCTCCCTGCTCCTGGCCGTGTTCTTCGTCGGCGTGGACGTCGTCTCGGTCAAATATGCGCTGGAGGGGTTCCCGCCGCTGGTGTTCATGCCTGTTAGGTACGTGCTGGCCGGGCTGTTGCTGCTCGCCTTCCTGCGGCTCTTCGGGAAGAACGCCGGGAGCGGGCTCGGGAGCGGCGACCTACTCGTGCTGACCGGCCTCGGGGCGGTGGGCATCGCCATCAACTACGTCGGGTACACGGTGGGCCTGAGCCTCACCTCGGGGTCCAACGCCGCCCTGATCATAGC
>CAXUFZ010000041.1:0-16599 GCA_964250345.1 uncultured Rubrobacteraceae bacterium | reverse complement strand
GCATTAGACTGTGCCGGACCTTGGAAGGAACCGGACCCCGGGAGGCGAGATGGGCGGACTGCTCGAAGGCAAGAAGGTGCTGGTAACGGGCGTGCTGGACCGGCGCTCGATCGCCTACTCCGCCGCGCGGCTGGCGGCCGAGCAGGGCGCGGAGATCGCCCTAACGGGCTTCGGCCGCGCCCGCAGCCTCACCGAACGCACCGCCAAAAAGCTCGACCCCGTGCCGCCCATCCTAGAGCTCGACGTGAACAAGCCCGAGGATATAGAAGCGGCGGCCGAAGACCTGAGGGAACGCTGGGGCGAACTCCACGGCATCGTCCACGCCATCGCCTTCGCGCCCGAGGACGCTTTGGGTGGCAACTTCCTGACCGCCGAGTGGCCCTCCGTCGCCACGGCCGTCCAGACCTCGGCCTTCTCGCTCAAGGCGCTCGCTGTCGGCCTCGCGGACCTCATGAAGCCCGGCGCCTCCATCGTCGGGCTGGACTTCGACGCCCGCGTCGCCTGGCCCGCCTACGACTGGATGGGCGTGGCGAAGGCAGCCTTCGAGTCCACCTCGCGCTACCTCGCCCGCGACCTCGGCGAGAAAGGGATCCGGGTCAACCTCGTCTCCGCCGGTCCCGTGAAGACCCTCGCGGCCAAGGGCATCTCGGGTTTCGGTGAGATCGAGGGCGAGTGGGGCCGGCAGGCGCCGCTCGGCTGGGAGACCACGAACCCCGAGCCCGTCGGCCGCGCCGTCGTTAGCCTGCTCTCCGACTGGTGGCCGGCGACGACCGGGGAGCTCATCCACGTCGACGGCGGCTACCACGCGATGGGCGCCCCGATTCGGTAGGTTCTTAGGTTTTGAGGTTCTAGGCTCCGAGGTCTTTGGGTGGACAGGGCGAGCTGGCTCGGCGAGAAGCGGCGGCTGGCGGAGGAGCGGATGGACGCGCTCTTCGCGCCGGGCTACGACGAGCACTGGGGGCGCGTAGATCCCACGCACCGGTCCATGCTCGGCCGGTTTCTCGCGCTCTGCCCGCCGGGCGGCAGCGTCCTGGACGCGGCCTGCGGCACGGGGAAGTACTGGCCGATGATCCTGGAGAGCGGACGCCCGGTCGTCGGGACCGATCACTCTCGGCGGATGCTCTCGAACGCGCAAGCGAAGTTCCCCGACGTTCCGACCGAGAAGGCACGCCTACAGGACCTGCGCCACGGGTGCGAGTTCGACGGCGTGGTCTGCGTGGACGCGATGGAGAACCTGCCGCCGGAGGACTGGCCGGTCGTCCTGCGAAATTTCCGCCGCGCCTTGCGGGGGACCGGCCCCCTGTACCTTACCGTCGAGACTGCCCCGGAAGAGGAGATAGATACGGCGTTTCTCGCGGGCCGGGAGATGGGATTGCCGCTGGTGCGCGGCGAGTGGGCGCACGAGGGCGGATACCACTACTACCCGGAGCCAGCCGCCGTCCGCTGGTGGGCCGAAGAGGCGTCGTTCGAGATCGTCGTGGAGAGACCGGGCGACGGTTACCGCCACTTTCTTCTCCGCAAAAGGACGTAGGCTGGAGGGTCCTTCGCCTTGGGTCTCCCCCGAGTTTTCGAGGGGGTGGGCATTCGGGTCTAACCGTGGCGCTCGACCCACTCTTCTCTGCGCCGCTTGTGGTGCTCGTCCTCGCGGGCCAGCACGTACCTCTCGTAGAAGACCCGGGCCGCGCGGGCCTTCTCGCCGCTCATGGCGTCGGCCTCTTGTGGGAGAACCTCGCCCCGCTCGTCGTACTTCTTCCCGGAGCGGTGGTTAGCGTAGCGCCGGGCCCGCGTGTAGCCCATCTGGAGGAACTTGCGCGCCATGTCCATGCCCACGAAGTCGTCCCGCTCCCTGTACGAGAGGAACATCTCGTAGATCTCCGTCGACGAAACACGGGCGATCTCCTCGGTCTTGAAGCGCCAGCGGGGCAAAATCTCGGACTTGTACGGCTCGACGAGCAGGACGCCCTGTTCCCCCTTCCCCACCCGGTAGAGGTGCGGCTCCTCGCGCAGGTCGAGGCTCTTGTAGTCCAGCGAGTAGTCGAAACCGGAGGGCAAGCTAGCCGCGGCGCGCGAGCGAGGCGAACTTCGTGTACTGCTCCAGCCACGCGAGCTGCACCTTGCCCGTCGGCCCGTTGCGGTGCTTGCCCACGATCACCTCGGCTATGCCCTTGTCGTCGGAGTCCGGGTTGTAGTACTCGTCCCGGTACAGGAACATCACCATGTCCGCATCCTGTTCGATGGCCCCGCTGTCCCTCAAGTCCGAGAGCATGGGGCGTTTGTCGTGGCGGGCTTCGACGGCGCGGGAGAGCTGGGCGATGGCCAGCACCGGCACGTCGAGGTCGCGGGCGAGGACCTTGAGGCCGCGGCTTATCTCGGCGATCTCCTGCTGGCGGTTGTCGTTGCGGCTCCCCTGCCCCACCATGAGCTGCAGGTAGTCCACCACGACGAGCGAGAGCGGCGGCCCTTCGAGGGTGCCGAGTTGGCTTGCGAGGCGGCGCACCTTGGCGCGCATCTCCATCAGGGTGACGCCGGCGGTGTCGTCGATCCAGATCGGCGCCTCGCTCACCTGCGCCACGCCACGCAGAAGCTTCGGCCAATCCTCGGCTTTGACGTTGCCGCTCCGAAGCGCCTGCGCCGGAATACGCGTCGTCTGCGAGATGAGGCGCTGAACGAGCTGCTCCTTGCTCATCTCCAATGAGAAGATCGCTACGGGCATCTTTTTCTCGCTTGCCGCGTGCCATATAGCATTTAAAGCAAGCGCGGTGTTGTGGACGCAGACGTCGTTGGCGACGAAATTATGAGTGTTCGGGACGGTCAGATCGTAGACTTGTTGCATCCCGAGCGGCTCGATGCCGACGATCGTGTCCCAGTAGACGTCGCTCTCGGATAGGTCCCGCAGACGCTCGTCGTCGAGCGCCTCCGCGAACCGGGCGAGGCGCTTGCGCGAGATCGACCGCGTGCCGACGTGGAGGTTGTGGCCGGGCCCGAATCCCATTCGCCGGGCCAGCGAGTCCCACGATTCCTCTCCCCGCGCCTCGTCGATGAGCTTCCAGGCCTCGCGCGGGACCAGGTCGCGGTTGGAATGGGGTTGCCTACTCTCCAGGGCGTCTACCGCGAAGCTCATGGCCCTCTCTTTGCCGAAGATCCCGATCTCCTGGGCAAAGGCGCGTATCGAATCGGCCCCCGTGATGTCGAGTTGAAAGGCCGGACGACGCGAATCGCGGTACTTGACGGACCGCTTCTTCAAGGCCGAGACCACGCCGAACCTGAGCAGCAGGTGCTGCACCTGCCGGGCGAGCCTCTCGCTGACGGAGCAGTAACCTAGCTGCGCCTGTCCCGAGGAGAGGACCGTAGCCCAGCCGTCGGTCGCGAAGAGTCGGTTCAGGAAGAGCGCCAGCTCCTCGCGCGGCGCCCGGAAGACGGCGTCCGGTACGAACTTGTCCTTAGCCCCGCGCCCCCACAGGCCGAGCCCATCCAACCAGCGTATGAGCGCGTTGGGACCGTTGGTGCGTGCCCGATCCAGGTCGGAGACGTCCAACACCGCAGGGCCTTCGGGAAACGCATCCCTCAGCCGGAGCGCCGTCGCGGCATTCGGAACCGTCTTACCCGAAGACCAGTTGGTCACCGACGCGGCCGTGACCCCCGACAGGCCGGCGAACTCGCGCACGGGGCGCCCGGAGGCTTGCAGGGCCGTTCGCAGCCTTTGGGCGAAGTCTTTACGGTGGGAGGAGCGCACCATCGCCAGATCGGCGCAGACGCAGAGCGTCGGCGTGCGCGTGCCGTTCGAGGTTTCCGTCCGTATGCCGAGCCCTCCGAACTCCCCAACAGCCTCGGCGAAGTCGTCGCGGATCAGGGAGTCAGCATTGGTAAAGCGGGGGCTGCCGCCGGTCATGTTGCCGTCGCCAAGCATGTAGGAGAGGAGCTTGGCGCGGTGTTCCCCGAGGGGCTCGTCGCCGAAGACCGGCATCCGTCGCGGTACAGCGATGTGATCCCCGACGGAGAGCTCGCCGAGCTTGCGCCAGCCCTTCATCGTCAGAAACGGGTGGGAGAGGGTCGTCTTGATCTCCCGCCCGAGGCGCGTCGTCACCCGAAATACGGGCTTCACGCCGTCGTCGATGAACGCGCTGGGACGGGCCCAGGCGAGCTTGAGGTCTTCGCCGAGGGTCATCAGGCCGCCTTTTCGCTCCCGGAAGATCTCCTCGATGGTGCGGACGCCGCCGTCGTCGAGGACTATCTCGGCGTCAGCGCTGAGGCACTTCCCCATAGCCGGACGCGCGGCGAGAACGACGAGGTCGCTCTTGTGGAAGCCGGTGGTGAGGCGGTCGAGGTCTTCGAAGCCGGCCTCGACGCCGGTTACTTCGCCCTCTTGCTCGTAGAGACGTTGGATCATCTCCAGCGCGCCCGGCGCGAGCTCGGAGACGGGCGCCAGGTTCTGCTTGAGCGTCCGGTTGGAGACGCCGTAGATAAGCTGCTCGGCCGAATCGAGCGCCTCGGTGACGTCCTCCGGTTCCCTGAAGGCGTCTTCCGTGATGCGGCTGCCGACGTCTATGACGGACCTCAGGAGCGCTTTGCCGCGGACGATCTCGGCGTAGCGGGCGGCGTTTGAGGCGGTGGGGACGGAGTCGACGATCTGGAAGATGTAGGCCCGGCCGCCGACGCGCTCGAACTCGTTCACGGAGTTGAGCTCGTTGGTCAGCGTGATCTGGTCTATGCGGTCCCCCCGCGCATACAATCGCATCATCGCCGCGTAGATGACCCGGTGCGTCTCGGAGTAGAACTCCTCCGGCGCGAGCTGCTCCGCCACGGCCGCGACCGCCGTCTCGGAGACGAGCAGAGCGCCTATGACCGCCTTCTCCGCGTCCAGGTCATGGGGCGGCACGCGGGCCGCGTCGGCCCCCGTCTCTACGCTACGCATCCTCCCCCGACGCTCCATAGGACCCCCCAATATGCAGCATAAAGGCCCCCGTTACAAGACGGGGGCCTTACCTTGTAGTCCAGGTTGGTGTTGAACCTGACGTACAGCGATAGACGGGCCCGGTTCGCGGGAACGTCTCGCCATACGTCTTTACAGTTTGGGGACTACGATGACCTTGACGCTGGCCTCGACGTCACCGTGGACCTGGATCGGGACTTGGTGCGTGCCGAGGGACTTTATCGGCTCTTCGAGACGGACTCGCCTGCGGTCCAGGCGGATGCCGCGGGCGCGTTCGACGGCGTCGGCGACGTTGGCGGCGGTGACGGAGCCGAAGAGGCGCTCGTCCTCGCCGGTGCGGGCCTCGATGGTTATGACGCTCTTGTTGAGGGTCGCGGCGACCTCTTCGGCGCGCTCGGCGAGGCGGCGGTCGCGCTCCTCGGTCTCCTCCATCTCGCGGCGGGCCTCTTCCATCTTGCCCGGGGTCGCGACCTCGGCGAGGTTGCGCGGCACGAGGAAATTGCGGACGTAGCCGCGGCTGACATCCACGATGTCGCCGCGCTGGCCTATCTTGTCGACGTCCTGCTTCAGGATCACCTGCACGGGCGGCCTCCTATCGTCCCACCACGTAGGGCAACAGCGCCATCTCGCGGGCGCGCTTGATGGCCGAGGCGGCTTCGCGCTGGTGCTGCGGGCACAGGCCGGTCACCCTCCTGGCCCGGATCTTGCCCCGGTCCGAGACGAACCGGCGCAGCACGTTGTAGTCCTTGTAGTCGACGTACGCGACGTCCTCCTTGCAGAAAACGCAAGGCTTGCTCTTGGTCGGCCTGCCCCCACGAGGCGGCCCGCCCCTTCTTCTACCCATACGCTATTCCTCCTGATCCAAAAACGGTTAGGCCGGGACCTCTTCGGGCTCCGGCAGCGGCTTGTGCGCGTAGCCCGGCGGGAGCTTCACGACGATGTGGCGCAAGACGTCGTCGGAGACGCGCAGGATGCGCTTGAGCTCGACCAGCGTGCGCTCGCCGGCGGTGAACTCCATGACCACGTAGAAACCGTCCGTGCGGTTGTCTATCTCGTAGGCGAGCCTGCGGCGGCCCCAGTGGTTCGGCTCGCTAGCCTCCCCGCCCGTGCGCTCGATGATCGTCTGAAAACGCCCGACGGTGTTCCCGACCTGCTCCTCGTCGAGCTCCGGGATGACTATGAGCATGGCTTCGTAAGTGTCGATCTTTGCCTCCTCCGGTCTAGTGTCGGCCCCGCGGAAAACCGATCGGGGCAGGGGCTTATGAGATTAGCCGGCAGAGTCTACCAGCAAGGATGGCCCGTTACAAAGGGCGTTTCTCCTCCATGTCGGCGCTTTCACCGGGTGAAGGGAGTCCCAAGATATACTCGGCGGATGGAGAACGGGAAGGGCAACGCTGTCGAGACGGTCGGCTTGCGTAAGGTCTATGGAGAAGGCTCTATGGCGGTGCGGGCGCTCGACGACGTCTCTCTGGAGTTTCCGAACGGTGAGTTCGCGGCGATCATGGGTCCCAGCGGCTCGGGCAAGAGCACGCTGCTGCACATTCTGGGGGCGCTGGACAAGCCGACGGACGGCCGGGTCGTCGTTGGCGGGACGGAGCTTTCGGGGCTCTCGGACAAAGAACTCACGCTGCTCCGGCGCGAGCGGATGGGGTTCGTCTTTCAGTTCTTCAACCTCATACCGACGCTCTCCGCGGAGGAGAACGTGCTGCTGCCCGTCCTGATCTCCGGCAAGAAGCCAGGCAAGTACGCGCGCCGGTTGGACGAGCTCCTGGACCTCGTAGGCCTCGACAGCCGGCGCTCGCACCGGCCCGACGAGCTCTCCGGCGGCGAGCAGCAGCGGGTCGCCATAGCCCGCGCGCTCATCCGCTTCCCCGACCTGATCCTCGCCGACGAGCCGACCGGCAACCTGGACTCCAAGACCGGCGCCGAGGTGCTGGACCTCCTCAAAGAGTCCGCCGCACGCTTCGAGCAGACGATCCTGATGGTCACCCACGACGCCCGCGCCGCGAGCACCGCCGACCGGGCGGTCTTCCTCTCCGACGGCCGGGTCGTGGACGAGGCCCGCGACCCGAACCCCGACGACATCCTGGAGCGCATCAAGACGCTGGAATCCACCGCGTGAGATGGTGGGTCAGCACCTCTTCCATCAAATGGACGATACCGATGCCGAAGAGATCGCCGGCTGGCATCACGACCCGCCCTACGATTTCTACGACTGGGACGCGGACCCGGAGGACCTCGCCGAGCTACGCGACCCCGAGCAGCGAGAGAACGTCTACTTCTCGGTTCGGGACGAGAAAGGCGGGCTCGTGGGCTTCTTTCAGTTCGAGGAAGAAGGCGGGGTCGTGGACATCGGTCTGGGGCTGAGGCCCAACCTGACGGGTCGGGGGCTCGGTCTAGGGTTTCTCCTGTCCGGGTTGGAGTTCGCCGGGGAGCGGTTTGCGCCGAAGCGTTTCACGCTCGCGGCGGCGATGTTCAACGGACGCGCTATCCAGATCTACGAACGCGCCGGTTTTCGGCGCGACGAGGTCTTTACGCACGAGACGAACGGCGGGCGGCACGAGTTCTTGAGGATGTGGCTGGACGTTACACCGCGGGAGCGAGGACGGCGCTTAGTACGAAGAGGCCGACGATCACCAGGAGCGGGAGGACGTTGAGCACGGTGCCGAGCCAGGAGAAAAGCTTTCGGCGGCGGCGCTGTATCAGGCCGGCCACGCCCAGCGCCAGGCCTAGGAGGTACAGCAGGGGGGCGACGACGAAGCTGACCCCGGCCACCCCGAGCGCCGCGGTGGCGCCCGGCGAGTCCCGCAAGTTCTGTTCGAGGTCCTGCGGGGTCACGCTCTGCGGGTCGGATCCGACCACCTGCGCGCCGAAGGAGGCGGCGACGATCACGCCCACGATGATAATGACGGTCGCCAAAATGGCGATGATGAACGACGCTATCCCCAGCCGGGAGTGCCCGGCCCTCTCCGAATCCCTATCCGAAACCCTCGTCGGCCCGCCGTGCTCCTCCATCCGTCCTCCCCACTTCTCCGAACCCGCTCCGTCCGCGGGTAGGTTAGCACGACCCGGAAGGGCACCGGCATGAAGCTCAAACGCTTCTCGGGGCTGAGCCTGCGCAACCTGCGGGCGCGGGCGCAGCGGACGCTGCTCACGGCCGTCGGCATCGTGCTCGGCGTCGGGATCGTCTTCGGCGTGCTCACGCTCTCGAACACCATGTCCGGCACCTTCCAGCAACTCTTCACCCGCGCCTACGGCTCGGCCGACCTCACCGTCACCGCGGCCGGGGGCTCGGGCGGGTTCGACCAAGAGACCGTCGAGAGGGTGCGCGGCTACGAGGGGGTCGCGTCGGCGGCGCCGCGGTACTCGATCTCCTCCTCCCTCGTCCTAGACCGCCGGACGGAGACGGGCCTACCCGAAGTCCAGAGCATGCGCCTCTTCGGCGTCGAGCCGGCCTCGGCGGAACTCGCCACCGGCTTCGACCTCACGGACGGACGGTTTCCGAAGAGCGGCGAGGAGTTGACACTTGATGAGGGCGCGGCCGAGGGCGCGGGGCTGGAGATCGGGGATGAGGTAACGGTCGGGACGCCTAAGGGACCGAGGGAGCTAAAGGTCGTCGGGCTGCTTCGGATCCCCGGCGGCTCTTTCGGCGGCCTCGGGTTCGGGATGGCGCCGCTGCCCTTCGTGCAGGAGGCCTTCGACAAACCGGGCCAGATCTCGGGCATCTCCATCGAGGCCGCAGGCGGCGTCCCCGTCTCCGAACTGCGCGGGCGCCTGGACCGGGGGCTCGGGGAAGGGCTGCAGGCGGAGCGGTCGGAGACGCGGACGCAGGACGTGACCGGGCAGCTCCAGGGGTTCAGGCTCGCGCTGCTGTTCTTCGCCGGGACGGCGCTCTTCGTCGGGGCCTTTCTGGTCTTCAACGCGCTCTCTATGACGGTGCTGGAGCGGACGCGGGAGCTCGGGATGCTGCGGGCCTTGGGTTCGACGCGGGCCATGATCGCGCGCTCCGTCATCCTGGAGGCCGTCCTGCTCGGCCTGTTCGGCTCCGTGCTCGGGGTGCTCTTCGGGTACGGGATGGCGAAGGGGCTCGTTTACCTGTTCGGGCGGGCTTTTCTGTTCGAGATCACGACGCTCGTCCTCTCCCCCTTCGCCCTCGTCTCCGCCGTCGTCGTCGGCATCGTCGTGACCGTCGTCGCGGCTCTCTACCCCGCGCTGCGGGCCGGCCGCGTAAGCCCCGTCGAGGCCATGCGCTCGCGCTCCTCCGGCGGGGGAAGGCGTAGCGCGTCTGTCCTCGGGCCCGTCCTGGGGTTGGTGCTTTTGGCGGTTGGGATACCCTGGATCTACTTTCTCGCCAGGAACCTCTCCGCGAGCCTCGACGGCCTCGTCTACGCTTCGGGGATAGCGGGCGTGATCGGGGCGTTCCTCGGCGTCTCGCTCATCATCCCGGCGCTCGTCCGGCCGCTGGCGGCGCTGTTCTCGCCCATCCTGCGGCTTCTGTTCGGGGTCGAGGGGCGGATGGCGGCGGCGAACGCGACGCGCAACCGGGGGCGGACGGCGCTCACCGCGTCGGCGCTCATGGTCGGCATCTCGCTCGTCGTGGCGTTCTCGGCGCTCGGGGGAAGCCTGCTCGGCTCGATCCGAGCGTACCTCGACGACTCCCTCGGCAGCGACTACGTCGTCCAACCGACCCAACAGAACGCCGAAGCCGGCTTCTCGGACAGGTTGCCGAGACAGGTAGCGGACGTCGAAGGCGTCGAGCGGACGACCAGCATCGTCTCCAGCTTCCGCCGCGAGGGCGAGAGGGTCGATATCGTCTTCGGGGTGGACGGGAACTACGCCGAGATCTTCCGGGTGGCCTACGCCCCAGGCACCGGAACCCCGCCCGACGCGTTCGACAGGTTGGAGGGCGGCGGAGCCCTGATCGGCAAACAACTCGCCGAGAGCCGGAAGCTCAAGGTGGGCGACGACATCGAGCTGGCCGGGCCGAAGGGCGAGAAAAAATACCCGGTCGCGGGCGTCATGGAGAACGACCTCGTCGGGGGCGGCTCGGGCATCTACCTCTCGAAACGCGCGCTCGCCCGTGACTTCAACGAGACGGAGGGCGAGTTTCTGGCCGTAAAGGCCGAGCGTGGCTCCGACAGGGACGCCATCTCCGAGGGGATAGGCGACGTTCTGCGGGACTACCCGCAGTTCACGCTGCTCTCCAACGCCGAGTGGAAGGCGCGCATCGAGAGCGACTTCAACCGCCAGTACGTGTTCTTCTACGCCATCATGGGCGTCTCGGTGGCCGTCTCGGCCTTCGGAGTGGTCAACACGTTGTCCATGAGCGTCTTTGAGAGGACGCGGGAGATCGGGATACTAAGGGCCATAGGCACCACGCGGTTGCAGGTCGGGCGCCTCATCATCGACGAGGGCGTCGTCATAAGCCTCATCGGCTGCCTCGTCGGGGTGGCGCTCGGCTCGCTCCTCGGCTACCTGTTCGTCCAGGGCTCGGGGGCCGGAGGGTTCGAGATCGAGTTCTTCTACCCGAAGCTGCCCGCGCTCGCCGCCCTCTTCTCCGGGTTGTTCATCGGCGTCTTCGCCGGGCTGCTCCCCGCCCGCTCCGCCGCGCGGAAGGCCATCGTCGAGGCCGTGGGGTACGAGTAGCGTCGATCTTCTCGCGGCCGGACCGTTAAAATCGGTTGATGTGGACGGCGACGGAAGGAGATCCAACGTGGAAGAGTCGTTCTCCGCAAGCGTATGCTCGGAAGACGGCCTATACGTGGCGCAGTGTCTGGGGATCGATGTGGCGAGTCAGGGCGCGACCGAAGACGAGGCCCTAGAAAGTTTGCGCGAGGCGTTGGGGTTGCACTTCGAGCCCCCTCACGCGCGACCATCGCGCCGTCGGTGAAGACTATAAAGGTCGAGGTCGCGGCGCGACCCGCAGGGTCCTCCTCGAGGCCGTGGGCTACTAATAGTCGGTAGGATCGTCCGATGGACCTTATTCGCTTCGAGATCGAGAGGACCGAGTATCCGGCGTGGGGGCCCGTCGACGCGGTGGGCATCTTTATCAACGGTCGCGATCTCGTGGACCTGACGCGGGAGATCGAGATCCCGTCTGCTGACCGCGCGGGGAACCCCCACCTCGCCGGCGACTACGCGTGGTTGCCGGCAAAGACCATCTTCCCACCCTCGCGGCGCCTGATGGGGGAGCCCGACTGGCGCTACGACACCGGGGGAGGCGGGATCTCCGTTCTCGGTTGCGGCGGATGCGGCGACGTCGGATGCTGGCCGCTCCAGGTCAGGATCGAGGTGCGCGACGACGTGGTGAGGTGGAACGGCTTCAGGCAACCGCATCGCAGTGGTTGGGACTATTCCGGGATGGGACCGTTCGTCTTCGACCGCGAAGCGTACGAAACCGCGCTCAAGAGCCCGGACCGATCCGAAAATCGCTAAACACCCGCATGCGTGGGATGCGTGACGCTCGGTCGTCCGGGGAGAGCTGACGGTCCCGAAAAGGGTTCCCACCGTTCGCCGACTCATCTAGAATGGGCCGGTCGTACCTTCTGGCTGCTTGGGAAAGGGTGCTCCGTGGGAGAACAGGGTCGGGAGAGGCGCGACTTCGGCGATAGCTCGGTGCTGGATTCGGTGACCTCGCAGTGGTGGACTTTCTCGTCGCTCATACCGCTGTTCACGGGGGCGCTGTGGCTGTTCTTAGGGGTTCGCGGCGGGGTGTTGGAGATCCTGCTCGGGACTGTGCCGGGGGTGCTGCTGCTGGGCACGGGGTTCTCGGGATTGTTGTGGGCTTCGGAGTCCAGGACGTTTCAGTACATGGCGCTGGGCTCCTGCCTCGGGGCGGTGCTCTCGCTGCCGGCGATCTTTGTTTTCGGGCTTCTGCCGGCGCTCGTGCTCGGGGCGGGCTCGGCTTTGAGCTTTCTCGCGACGGGCTACCTGGCGCTCGGCCAGCACCGTTGTCCCTCTGGCGTGCCGACGCCGAATACGGGGCCGAACCTCGCGTCGCGCACGGCGGTCAACGAGCTCATGATCTGCGCCCTCATCCTCACGAGCTGGCCCATCGCGGCGGGCTCGATCGCCACCAGGGTCGGGCGCGAGGCGTCCGAGGCTTACGCGCTCTTCGAGGAGAGGGGGTGGTTCGACGATCCCGCCTCTTACCACGAGGAGCCGCCGGCGCTCGAAGACCCCGAGATCCACCACCAGGAACGCGGCGGGCGCAACATAGAGTGCCTCACCTTCGAAAGCCTCTACGAGCCGCACCCGGACTTACCGGGCCGCGACCGCTGGCTCTCCTACGAGAAGAACCTCACGGCCCGCGCCTGGGTCCTGCGCCACGAGGAGGAGGACCGCCCGTGGCTGATCTGCGTCCACGGCATAAGGATGGGAACCCTGGGCAAGAGCCTCCACCGCTTCCGGCCCGAATACCTGCACGACGAGCTGGGCCTGAACCTCCTGATGCCGGTCCTCCCACTCCACGGCGCCCGCGACACGGGCCTCGTCAGCGGCGAGCGGACGCTCTCCGGCGACGTCATGGACACGCTGCACACGGGCGCCCAGGCGGCCTGGGACCTCCGTCGGCTCGTCTCCTGGCTGCGCGCGTCCGAGGGGGCGACGGCCGTGGGCGCGGTCGGGCACTCGCTGGGCGGCTACGCCGTCTCCCTGCTCGCCTCTTTGGAGGAGGACCTCGACTGCGTGGTCGCCGGCAACCCGGCCGTCGAGCCGTCGAACCTTTTCTGGCAGAACACGCTCGCCCTCGCGACGAACTCGCTGCGCGCGGAGGGCATCCGCCAGGAGACGTTCAAGGCGCTCTTGAGCCCCGTCTCCCCCCTATCCCTGGAACCCGTCGTGCCGCACGAGCACCGCGCCATCTTCGCCGGGACGGTGGACCGCGTGATCCCGCCGGCCCAGGCCCACGAGCTCTGGCGCCACTGGGACGAGCCGCGCATCGCCTGGTACGAAGGAGCCCACCAACGTTTCCTGAAGGCCCCCGAGGGCCGCGAGGTCCTCGAAGAGACCCTCCGCGCCGCCAACATGCTCCCGAAAGAGACCAGCGGGACGCGCGCCCCGCAGTAGGAGTGCCCGCCCTCCGGGGCCCGTGTAAGCACCTTTACCCGGGTTCGCGGCGAACGCTGCTAGCATCGGGGACGTATACTCCTGAGAGGCATCTTCTAAGAAGGCAGGTGACGCTTTGACGGCGTCGGCGGGGCAGAAGAAGCGGGTTGCGATCGTGGGGGCCGGGATGGGCGGCCTGGCGGCGGCGATCCGGCTCTCCGCCATGGGCTTCGAGGTCGAGGTCTTCGAGAAGAACGACCAGACCGGCGGACGCGTCGGCCGCCTGGAGGCCGAAGGGTACGCCTTCGACACCGGCCCCTCCCTCCTCCTGATGACGGACACCTACCGCGAGCTCTTCCGGTTCGCGGGCCGCGACCTCGACGACTACGTGAGGCTTATCCCGCTCGACGGCGACTACCGCGTCACCTTCGGGGACGGCGACACGCTCACGACGCGGCGCGCGCTGCCGGAGATGATCCGGGAGCTAGAGCGCATCGAACCGGGCGTCACCCCCCGCTTCTACCGCTTCCTGGAAGACGCCTGCCTCAAGTACCGTCTGGGACGCAGCGAGTTCGTCGAGCGCGACTTCGAGACCGCGAAGGACTTCTTCGGCCTCCGCAACCTCCGCCTGCTCCTCAAAACGAAGGCCGTCAACAACTACTACAGCCGGGTCTCCAAGTATTTCAAGTCGGACAAGCTGCGCCAGGCCTTCTCCCTCCAGACGATGTACCTGGGCCTCTCCCCCTTCTCCGCGCCCGCCGTCTACGCGCTCCTCCCCTACACCGAGCTGGCGGAGGACGGCCTGTGGTTCCCCGAGGGCGGAATGTACGCGCTCATCATGGCGATGGAGCGGCTGGCGACCGAGCTTGGCGTGAAATTCCACCTGAACAGCCCGGTCGAGGAGGTCGTGGTCACGAAGGGCCGCGCCAGCGGCGTGCGGGTCGCGGGTGAGGAGATAAGCGCGGATGCCGTGCTGGCGAACGCGGACCTGCCCTACGCCTACCGGGACCTGCTCGGGGGCGCCGCCGACTCGGACTTCAAGCTCCGCAAGCGCGAGGACTTGAAGTACACGGCCTCCGCGTACATGCTCTACCTTGGGGTGGAGGACGGGTTGGACAACATGCTCCACCACAATTTCTATCTCTCCGACCGGTACAGGGAGAACTTCGAGGAGATCTTCCAAGAGCAACGGCTCCCCGAAGATCCCTCCTTCTACGCCGTCGTGCCGTCCAAGACGGAGCCGCGGATGGCGCCGGAGGGCGGGCAGTCGCTGTTCGTGCTGGTGCCGGTGCCTCACCTGGGGCCGAACGTGGACTGGAAGCGGGATGGTCCGGCGTTCAAGGAGAAGGTCTACGGGCTTTTGGAGCGGCGGTGCGGGTTGGACCGGAGCAAGGTCGTGTACGAGAAGGTCAAGACGCCGTTGGATTGGCGGGACGACTACAATTTGGAGGAGGGGGCGGCGTTCGGGATCGGGCACGGCATCTTCCAGGTCGGGTACTTCCGGCCGCCCATCGCCTCCAGGGCCATCGACGGGATGTACTTCGTCGGGGCGAGCACGCGGCCTGGGACGGGCGTTCCGCTGGTCACCATCGGGGCGCGGCTGGCGGCGGAGCGCATCGGACGCGAGGTCGGATAGGTCGTGAGGCTCGACCCCGCGAGCGGCGCGAAGCTCGACGCCGGGCTGTCGCTCGCGGAGAGCTACGAGCTCTGCCGCAGGATCCAGAAGGCCCACAGCAGGACTTACTACTTCTCGACGATGTTCTTCCCACCGTCCGTCAGGCCGCGGGTGCACGCGCTCTACGCCTTCATGCGCTACGCGGACGAGATCGTAGACAACCCCGGCGCCACGAACCTGGACGAGCAACTGATCGGCCTGGAGACTTTCGAGCGCGAGACGATGGCCGCTGTGGCCGGTGAGCCGGTCTCCAACCCCGTCTTGCGGGCCTACGCCGACACGGTGCGCGCGTGCGGCATCCTGCCCGAGCACATAGCGGCCTTCATGGAGAGCATGAAGATGGACACCCGCGTCTTCCGCTACGAGACGTTCGGGGACCTCGAGGTCTACACCTACGGCAGCGCCGCCGTCGTCGGCCTGATGATGTGCCGCGTCGTGGGCGCCGCGGACCGGGCGGCGGACCCCCACGCCGAGGCCCTGGGTGTCGCCATGCAGCTCTCCAATTTCTTGCGCGACCTCGCGGAGGACTGGCGACGGGGGCGGGTCTACCTGCCGCTGGAGGACCTCAAGCGCTTCGGGTACGCGGAGGAGGACCTGGCGGCGGGCATCGTCGACGACCGCTTCGTGGCGCTGATGCGGTTCGAGATCGACCGCGCGCGCAGCCTCTACGCCCTCGCCGACGAGGGGATGCGCTACATACCGCGCGGGCGGCGGTGGCCCGTGGTGGTGGCGCGGGAGCTCTACGCCGGCATCCTCGACCGCATAGAGGAGCGGGGCTACGACGTCTATTCGGGCCGGGCGGAGACGTCGCGGCCGAAGAAACTGCTCGTGGCGGCGCGCGTGGCGGCGCGGGACCCGCGCGAGATTGTTGCACGCTACACCGCCGGTCGGTAGCGGCGGAACTCGCACGGGGTTCGTCGCCGCCCTTCGTCGGGGATCGTACGCGGTAGCCGAGCCCGGTGCGATCGCACAGCGGTCTCCGACGGCGGGGGTCGGTTTGTTGTGGCGGGGATCGGGTGCGCGGGCGAGTTTGAAACCCGCACCTACACAAGGTTTGGGAACCGCGCGGCCTTTCTAGGGGCGACGGGTGGCGAGACATTGGGGTTCCGACTCCCGAACGCACAGAGGCCACGAACCCAGCCACCGGATTGAAATATCGCCTCGATCGTGCTGTAATTGCGGGGTCCCGGATCGGTTTGTTGGCCGGGGCGCTCATCCAGAGCGGTGGAGGGACGGGCCCTTTGAAACCGCGGCAACCGGCGGAGCGCGAGCTGCGTGTCGGGTGCCAAATCCCGCGGAGGAGACTCCGGGAGATGAGTCGGAACCGCATCGACCCGCCTCTCCCCCAGGGCAGCGCCGAAACGGATAAGGAGAGGTTTTACCTTGAGCTTCAACCTCGCGGAGAAGATCGCGTTGCGCGTCCTGGTCGGGGACGGCGCGATGGGAACCCTGCTCGCCGAACGCGGCGTCGGCTTCGGCCACCCTTATGCCAGGGCCAACCTGACGCATCCCGAGATGGTCGCCGGCATCCACGAGGAGTACCTCCGGGCCGGCTCTGCCGTGATCGAGACCAACACCTTCTCCGCGAACCGCTACAAGCTCGCCGGCCACGAACTCGAAGACCGCGTGCGCGAGGTGAACGAGGCGGGCGCCCGCCTCGCCCGCCGGGCCGCCGACAGGACGGGCGGAGGGACGCTGGTACTGGGGGCGATAGGTCCGTTGGGACGCCCTTTGGCCCCCATCGGCCCGGTGACGCCGGAGGAGGCGCGGACCGTCTTTCTGGAGCAGGCCGAGGCGCTCTTGAACGGCGGCGCGGACGCGCTCGTGCTGGAGACGTTCACGGACCTCGCCGAGCTGCGGCTCGCCCACGACGCCCTCCGGGGTTTGGGGGCGCCGGTGCTCGCTTACCAGACCTTCGTCGAGGACGGGGCGACGCTCTCGGAGGGGG
>CAXUFZ010000040.1:10765-17297 GCA_964250345.1 uncultured Rubrobacteraceae bacterium | reverse complement strand
ACGGATGGTACGTGATCGTGGCGGGCCGCAGCGAGGAGAAGGTTGCGGGGGCCGTTGGGCGGATGAGGGCGGCGAGCGGCAACCCGCGGGTTGGGGGGATGGTCCTGGATCTCGCCTCGCTCTCCTCCGTGCGCTCCTTTGCAGAGAGGTTCGCCGCCCGCGAAGACCTGCCGCCTCTAGGGGCGCTCGTGTGCAACGCCGGATTGCAGTTTGTAAGCGGCACGTCCTATACGGAAGACGGTTTCGAAGCCACCTTCGGCGTCAACCACCTCGGCCACTACCTGCTGGCGAACCTGCTGGTGGGGGAGATGGTCCCGCCGGCGAGGATCGTCTTCGTCTCCAGCGGGACCCACGATCCGGACCAGAGGACCTTCATGCCCGCGCCGCGCTATCCCGGCGCGAAGGCCCTGGCCTGGCCCGAGCGGTACCCCGATCCAAGCGAGGAAGGCGAGGGCGCGGGTGTGGTCGGGAGGAGGCGGTACACGACCTCCAAGCTCGCCAACATGTACACGGCCTACGAGCTCGCGCGGCGTTTGGCGGGATCTGGGATCACGTCCAACGCCTTCGATCCCGGCCTCATGCCGGGCACCGGGCTGGCCAGGGACTGGGGCCCCGCCGTCCGCTTCGTCTCCGACCGCGTCCTGCCGACCCTGATCCCGGTCTTCGGGATGATCGGGATCAACGTGCATACCGTGGAGACGTCGGGCAAGGCCCTGGCCCGGCTCGTCACCGATCCGGAGCTCGAAGGCGTTTCCGGCCGGTACTTCGAGGGCGAAAGGGAGATACGTTCGTCGGGGCTCTCCTACGACCGTGAGAACGCCGCGGAGCTGTGGGAGACGAGCGCGGAGCTCGTCGGCTTGATTCCAGAAGCTCGGCCCGTCGACACGGCCGGGGGACGGCAACCGCAAGGGGACGGTACCGACGGATGATCCTTCGTCGCGGTCTCGATCCCACCCTCGGCGCCCGCCTAGCCCGAACGCAGCAGGCGCGCCGCGAGCACGAACGACACCGCTACCGCCAGTCCCGCCAACCCGACCATGGTGCGAACAGAGACGCTCCCCGAGGTGTCGGAGAGGGTGCCCCCGTGTCCTGGGGCACTGCCGCCTCCGAGTGCTTCGAGGTCCGCGTTCGCCCCGGAGAGCAGTTTGGTCTCGCTACACAGGCTGACCGACGGCTCTTTCCCCGCGGCGTAGACGAGGTACTCCCGTCCCTCTTCGAAAGGATAGCCGCACCCCACGCCCGAGTCGGCTTCGGTGGTGATCTCTATGGTCTGTTGCCGCGGTCCCTTCCACACTTCGGAGACCTTTAGTGTCACCGTGGCTTTGGGGCCGCCACCGCCTATGACGGTCATCATCGTGCCTTCGATCGTCGTCGTGAAGGGCGGTGGTTTTTCGAACGCCACCACCTCACCGGAGAACACAGCCGTCGAGTCCTCCAGGGCCCTCCCGGCCCGCTCTTGCGGCGTTCCCGGGAGCGTCGCGCAGGAGCAGGCGGAGGCGCAGTCGGGTAGCAGGGCTACCAGGACCAGGGTCAGCAGGGCCAACGAGGTCAGGCGGGCCAGCGGCGGTCGGGCGGGTCCCATGGGCCGAAGTATGACCCAGTTTGCCCGGGCGCGGAAGGCCCGCTCAGAAGCGGGGTCGCAGGAGCCGTGGCGCCGTGAGGCAGACGGCGAGTATCAGGACGACGCAGATGAGGAGCGGGTAGACGATGGCCTCGACCGGGGCGGTCCCCGTCGGCAGGCCGAAGACGATCTTGAGTGCGTCGTTGGCGTAGGCGAAGGGGACGAAGCCGCGGAGCGTGAGCAGGATGCCATCCGGGCTCTGGTTGCGGAAGAAGCCTGAGAGGTAGATCAAGGGGAACAGAATAGCCGTCGCGTACAGCAAGACGTCCGCCGGCGACGAGGTGAAGTTGGCGATAAAGATCCCGATGCAGTTCGCCGCCACGAGCGTCCCGAACAGCGCCACGCAAGCCGCGAGAACCCATACCAGCGGGACCGGATGCAGCACGAAGACGACGAGCAGCGCCGGCAACAGTTGCAGAAAGTCCAGCACGGCGTTCACGGCCAGCACCTCGAAGACGATGCGGTAAGGCGATAGCGGCGTGAGCGAGACGCGGACCAGGATGCCGTCGTTCAGGTCGCTCGTCAGGCTCTCGCCGGCCCCGAAGGTGCCGGCCATGATCGCCACTATGCCTATCACGGCCGCCGCGTACTGCGCCGGGATGTCGCTCGCGGCGACGGGTCCTATGATGGCGAGCGGGTACAGCATCTTGATCGCAAGCGCGAACCTCTTGCCGAAGAAGAGCGCCACGTCCTTCTTCCAGTAAGCGTCGGGCGGGCTAATCTTCACGCCGCAAGGCCTCCCCCGTCAGCTTCACGAACACGTCCTCCAAATTGGGCCGCTCGACGGAGAGGCTCACGATGTCCCCGCCGGACTGGACGAGCCCCGCCACGACATCTGCGACGATGCCGGGCCGCTCGTCGCAGTGGACCACGAGGTTCCGGCCTTCCGGCACGACGCGCTGGACGCCGTCCACGCCCGTTACCGGACCGTACTCCACCGGGTTGCGGAGCGTGGCGACGATACGGCGGACGCCCTCGACCGAGGAGATCAACTCCTCCGGCGTGCCCTCCGCCACGACCCGCCCGCCGCTCAAGAACGCCACCCGGTCGCAGAGCGCCTCGACCTCGTCCACCTGGTTGCTCGCGAGCACGACCGCCGTGCCGGCGGCGGAGAGCTCCCGGATCTTGCGCTGAAACGCGAGCTGCGAGGTGTAGTCCAGCCCGAGCGAGGGCTCGTCGAGCAGCAACACCTCCGGCCCATGCGCCAGCGCCTCGACGAGCGCGAGCTTCTTGCCCATGCCGTAGGAGTAGGTCTTCACCCGGTCGTCCGCGTACTCCGCTAGATCGAAAAAGTCCAGAAGGTCCGAGACGACGGCCCCGGCCTTCGCCTCCCCGACCCCGTAGGCCCGCGCGAAGAAGTACGCGTTCTCCCTTCCGGTCAAATCACCGTAGTGCGTCGGACGGTCCACCATGAGCCCCATTCGCGCCCGGACCTTGCGCTTCTCCTGGATCCCGTCGGCCCCCGCCACCCGGAACGCGCCGCCGTCGGGCTCGATGGCCGTCGAGAGGACCCTGAGCAGCGTGCTCTTCCCCGACCCGTTCGGCCCAACGAGCCCGAAGACCTCGCCGGATCCAACAGAGAGGCTAACGCCCTCGACACCGCGACCGCTGCTCTTGTAGCGGCGGGAGACGTTCACGGCTTCGAGCGCGGGGGACTTCGTCATGCCCGCATTCTAGCGTCGGCGCCGAAATCTGGTTGTGGAGCGCCTCACCCCGCGCCCCCACGCGGGTGAGCTATGGTGTGTCTGACGGCTACTCCGATAGAAAAGAGGTGGACGGATGGCGGGGAACGCGACGGTGGCGTTGTTGGGAACCGGGATCATGGGCGCCGCGATGGCCCGCAACCTCCTGGAAGCCGGCATGAAGGTCCGCGCCTGGAACCGCTCGACCGAGAAAGCGCAGCCTTTGGCCGACGACGGCGCGACGGTCGTCGAAGACGCCGCCGGGGCCGCCGCGGGCGTGGACTTTCTCCTCACCATGCTCGCGGACGCGGACGTAATAGAGGAGGTGGTCGGCGGCGACGTGCTCTCCGCGCTGGCCGAGGGTGGTGTGTGGTTGCAGATGAGCACGGTGGGGGAGGAGGGCAACGAGAGGCTCGCCCGACTCGCCGCCGATGGCGGGGTGGCCTACGTAGACGCGCCGGTGCTCGGGACGAAGGGGCCCGCCGAGCAGGGGCAGTTGGTCGTGCTCGCCTCCGGACCGGAAGAAGTTCGAGACAGGTGCGATCCCGTCTTCGACGCCCTCGGAAGCAAGACGGTCTGGCTCGGCGAGGCGGGCTCGGGGAGCGCTCTCAAGCTGGTCGTGAACAACTGGATCGTGGGTCTCCTCGGCGTGCTCGCCGAGACCATCGCCTTCGCCCGCGCGACGGGCGTGGACCCCCGGAGCTTCCTGGAGACCATCGAGGGCGGCCCCTTGAGCCTCCCCTACGCCCAGATGAAGGGCGGGATGATGATCGAGGAGGACTTCCCGCCGAGCTTCTCCGCGAAGCTGGCCCGCAAGGACACGGGCCTCGTCCTGGACGCCGCCGCCTCCCGCGACCTCCGCCTGGCCGTCGCCGAAACCGTTGCCACCCGCTTCGACGAGGCGATGGAGGCCGGTCTCGGCGACGAGGACATGGCCGCCGTCTACGAGGCCGTAAAATCCAAGCGGCGGTAGAAAGGGTCACTTCGGAGCGGCGCGCGGGGACGCTATAATCCGCGGGCAACGAGGCAGACCGAGGAGAGTTCCGATGGCGGAGAAGACCGAGATCACCTGGGACCCGGAGGCCGACCGCCGCATCAGGCGCAGCCCCTTCCTGATGCGCCGCTTTATCCGCAAGCGCATAGAGGACCGCGTCGCGGGCCGCGGACGCACCCACGTCACCGAGGCCGACGTGGATGAGAGCGCCGGCATGTACCGACAATACCGCTTCAAATAGGTTTTTAGGTTTGAGGCTTCTAGGCCTTGAGAGGTGTGCATCTGGCTCACGCGTTTACCTCCAAGCCTCCAAGATTCGGAACCAACGACCTGAGAACCTGAAAGCCTAAAAACCTGACCGTCCTATGCTTCGACCTTGAAAACACGGTAACGAGAAATAGATCCGGCATTGGGGGATAATACGTAGACAAAGACGATCGTGACGCGCGGTCTGCTCTGTAAGTTGAAACGTGTTGCGTATGACGCTACAGTGTTTGGAACGCTTGCATCAGAAGGCGTTGTATCGGCGGACCTGACTACCGGAAGGGGTGCGAAGGGATGCAAAGGTCGGCGAGGTCGGGGTTGGATCCCACGGTGTTCTGGGTCTCGGTGGGCATCACGGTGGCCTTCGTGTTGTGGGGGGTGCTCGCTCCTGACAACGTGGCCGCCGTCACGGGGGCGATCTTCACGTTCGTGATCACGAACCTCGGATGGGTCTTCGTGTTATCGACCTTCGGCTTTCTGGCCTTCGCGATCTACCTGGCCGCGAGCCGCTACGGCCGCGTCAGGCTGGGCGGCGACGACGAGCAGCCCGAGTTCAGCACCGTTTCGTGGGTGGCGATGATGTTCAGCGCGGGCATGGGCATCGGCCTGATGTTCTTCGGCGTCGCCGAGCCGATCGGTCATTTGGGCGCGCCCCCGCACGGCCTGGCGCGGCCCGGCACGGAGGCCGCCGCCGGTACGGCCATGGAGTACTCGTACTTCCACTGGGCGCTGCACCCGTGGGCGATCTACGCGATCATGGGCCTCGCCCTCGCGTACTTCACGTTCCGCAAGGGGATGCCCAACCTCATCAGCACGGCCTTCTACCCCCTGTTGGGCGACAGGGTCTACGGCCCGGCCGGCAAGACCATAGACATACTGGCGATCTTCGCCACCCTGTTCGGCTCGGCCACCTCGCTCGGGCTCGGGGCCCTGCAGATAAGCGGCGGGCTGAACTACCTCGTAGACGCGATCCCGAACTCGACCTTCGTCGCGGTGGTGATCATCGTGCTCCTGACGGCGGCGTTTATCGTCTCGGCCGTCAGCGGGGTGCACCGGGGCATCCAGTGGATCGCCAACGCCAACATGGTGCTGGCCGTGCTGCTCCTGTTCTTCCTGTTCGTGGTGGGGCCGACGGTGTTCATCCTCAACACCTTCGTCGAGTCGCTCGGCGGGTACATGGCGCGGCTCATCCCGATGAGCTTCACGACCGCCTTCTCCGGCGACCCGGCGTTCCTCTCCGGCTACACCATCTTCTACTGGGCGTGGTGGATAAGCTGGGCGCCGTTCGTCGGGACGTTCATCGCGCGCATCTCGCGGGGCCGTACCATCCGCGAGTTCGTCGTCGGGGTGATCCTGGTCCCCAGCGTGGTCTCTTTCGTGTGGTTCTCCGTCATGGGCGGGACGGCCATCAATTTGGACCTGACAGGTGCCGCGAACATCACCGGGGCTGCGGCCCGAGGCTCGGAGATAGCCCTGTTCGCCACGCTGGCCCAGTTCCCGCTCGCGGTCGTGATGTCGGTGATCGCGATCCTGCTCGTGGCCCTGTTCTTCGTGAGCGGGGCGGACGCGGCCTCGGTGGTCATGGGGATGCTCTCCAGCAAGGGAAGCCTGCACCCCAGGGCCTCGATCGTCGTGCTGTGGGGCGTCCTGATGGGCGCTTCGGCGGCGATCCTGCTGGCTATCGGGGGCGCGAACAGCCTTGAGGGACTGCAGATAGCGTCGGTGCTGGCCGGCGGGCCGTTCGCGATCATCCTGATCGGGCTCTGCTGGTCGATCATGAGGGCCCTGCGCGCCGAGCAACTTCCGAGCGTGCGCCCGGGCGCGGCACCCGAGCCCGGCAGGGCCGTGTCCCGCCCCTCCGGCGCGACCAGCCCGCAACAGATGTCCGCCGAAGATCCCAACGACCGCGGACGCGGCTGACCGAACCGCACGAGGAACGCCATAGTACGCGCGCAGGCCGGCGGGGGTGGG
>CAXUFZ010000040.1:0-10755 GCA_964250345.1 uncultured Rubrobacteraceae bacterium | reverse complement strand
TGCTCTCGTCTGTGTGGGTGGGGTGGGGGGGGGGGTGTGTGGGGGGCCGTGGGGGCGGCCGGTCGCGGCGGGGATGGGCCGGGATCGGACGAGACCTGATACCCTGCTGGCCGACGGAGTAGGGCGGCCCGGGAGGGCCCGAGAGGAGGACCGATGGGGAGGACGCGGAACCCGTTCAGCGGGCTCGTGGACACGATGAGCGAGATGGCCCGGATGCGCGAGTACGCCGAGGGCGGCGGGCCTTCCGAGGACCAGCGCCGGACGCACGCGACGGCCTGGGTGCCGACCACGGACATCTTCGCCCGGGGCGACGACCTGGTGGTGCGCTGCGAACTCTCCGGGGTCGAAGAGGGAGGTGTCGAGATCTCGCTCTCCGGCGGCGTCCTGACGATCCACGGCGAACGCACGGGCGAGCCGGAGGCGGACGAATACTACGCCCGCGAACGCTACTACGGCCACTTCCGCCGCAGCATGAGCCTCCCAGAAGGCGTAACGAGCGACGACGTGAGCGCCAACTTCGACGACGGCCTGCTCGAGGTCATCGTCCGCGGCGGCGTGGACCGCTCCGAACCCCAACGCATCCGCATCACCAGCCGCGTCCGCTGAACCCGGGATCACAACGGCAAGTACATCACCTGGCCCTCATACTCGCCTTCTTCGCTCAGGGCGGCGATGTCGCATACGTCAGCAATGACGCGACCGAGAGGCAGACGCCGCAGGACGACCCATAGACCGGGCATGGACTGCCCCTTTTGGATGCGTTGAATGGCGTGGTAGGTCATCGTGTTCGCATCGTGCGTGAATAGCACCCGCCCTTCCACCGCGGCCCAGTGCAGAACATCGGGATCATCGTAGCCCGAGAGACCGGCGTCTTGCACTCGGACTATGTCTGCGCGTGGTTCGTCTCGCCGCACTCCGCGTATGATGCGGTTGTCTAAATCTTCGTCTGCGGCCAGTTGGATCAAGAACCGGCCAGCGTCAATTCGGCGACCCTTCCCGGCCGTCAGGCTCTCTTCCCCGTGCGTCGCGTCTCGCGAGCAACCGCTCGCGCACGCCGCCCGAATCGAAGCGGGCCTCTATCTCCTCTTGTGTGTCTTCGGCCTCGGCTTCGCGTTGCGCCAGGTACGCATCTATCGGACCACGGTAGCGAAGGTACCAACCGAGGATTTGGTTCAAGTCGTCACGGGCGAGGTCAGGGTAGCGGCTCACGATCCCCTCGGCGGTCTTCTCTTCGTCTGACGCTGCGGCAACGGAGTCCAGCGTTACCCTCGTACCTCCGACTCGCACGGTGCCGCTTGCATCGGCGCGTAGAGGCGCGTTGCCTTTTCGTAGAAGCAGTTCGCCCATGTCTTGTTCCGGCGCCTCTTCAGATGACGGTTTCGGCCACTCATGGAAGAGGGCAGTCATGGGCGCTCCGTCCACCGGCTCCCACAAAGTTGTAAGATTTTCGCGCTCTGTTGCGTCAGACACAAGCCATTTACGGATCTCGTCGAGCGGCGTTAGCAAGCGAGCTTTAGCAACATGTCTGATGCACGTGCCGAGATCAATTCCGGTCCCGAAGATCTCGTAGGTCTCGTGCTCGGTGAACAGAGCTAAAGATTCCAGAACAGCATCCTCTTCCCCGATAACCCTAAGGAAGTTGCTGGCCGTCTCTTCCGTCGGCGGTATGGTGAAGTTCTTCACCTTCTCGACAATCCACCCGTTGCGGACGGCGCCGAGAACGACGTTGAGACCCCTCAGATCTGCATCGGTTATTTCGGGTGGGCAGATGAGCTTCGTACCCGTTTTCTTGCTTACCTCGTGAACGGACTGCCAGAAACGCAACTCCTGGCGGGACCGTTCGCGATCTGGCTCTTCGAAAGGCAGGGGCAGTTGGACGGTCACCAGGTGTCGGGGCGTGCCCTCCACATAGGCGGACACCGTGAATCTTCCCTCGGGGCGCTTGAGCGCCGCAACGAACCGAGCGTAAGCAAGCGCTCTGGTAACGTCCAGGCCCGTGTAGTCGGTCTCCAATTGTAAGGTGCCTTGCCCAGCACCAGAGACGCGCATCGCGAGTCGGATTCCCTGCACCGTACGCGGGATCTCTAAGTAGTGCATGTCGAGGACATCCATCGGCGTATAGCGCATCGGCAGCGTCAAAGACACCTTCCCGCCCTCGTCCTCTACGGCGAGCAGGCACTGCACGGGCAGATCCGCGATCGTCGCCCTCGGTACCATTGCCGGCTCTCCGTTGCCGTCGGATCCGGTCCGCACAGATACGCGATCTGTGGCAGGATGGATCTCGGTGATCGGCAAGACTCGAACGGGATCTTCGCGCTCCGCTTGAAAACGCGGCACGGGTATAGGTTGGGCTACCATTATTCCTACATTGTAAGCCAAAGATTAAACTAACGCGATCTCGGTCGCTCACTACAGTTGGACTTTCGTGTGCTGCATTATCCTCCGTGAGCGTTGCACCGCGCGCGGAACTCAACCCTTGACTCATATGTTGCCCTATGATTTAGTGTTCCGTATGTGAGAGAGCGGTGCGTTATACGCAACAGACCGTTCCGAATGTTCGGTTAGGGGTGATCTGTGGAGAGCAGCGCGGGGGTCGTGATCGTTGGGGCTGGCATCGTCGGCTGCAGCGCCGCGGAGCACCTGACGCGGCTGGGGTGGACGGACGTCGTGGTCGTGGATCAGGGCCCGCTCTTCGAGGCCGGTGGCTCGACCTCGCACGCGCCGGGCCTCGTTTTCCAGACCAACCCTTCTCAGACCATGACCCGCCTCGCGAGCTACGGCGTCGAGCGTTACTCTGAGCTAGAGATCGGCGGGAAACCGGCCTTCTACGGGGTCGGGAGCATCGAGGTGGCGACGACGCCGGAGCGGATGAAGGAACTGCGGCGCAGGCGCGGGTTGGCGACGGCGTGGGGGGTGGAGGCGTACCTGATCTCGCCGGAGGAGTGCATCGAGAAGAGCCCGCTGCTCGATGCGGGCACCATCCTCGGCGGCCTCTACGTCCCGTCCGACGGGCTCGCCAAGGGCGTCCGGGTCGCCGAGGGGATGGCGCGGCTGGCCGAGGCGCGCGGCGCCAGGTTCTACGGCGAGACGGAGGTCACGGGCGTCGAGGTCAAGGGCGGGCGCGTGCGGGCCGTGGAGACGACGCGGGGCAGGATCGAGACGGAGACCATCCTGAGCTGCGCCGGGATGTGGGGGCCGCGCATCGGGCGGATGGCGGGGGCCTTCGTGCCGCTGCTCACGCCGATGCAGCACCAGTACGCGTGGAGCACGCCGGTCCCTGGGCTCGGGTGGGAGTCCGAGGAGTCCGACCACGTCATCTTGAGGCACCAGGACAACGCGATGTACTTCCGCCAGCACGCGGGGCGTTACGGGGTCGGGTCGTACAAGCACCGTTCCATGCCCGTCAAGCCCGACGAGATCGGGAACTACCAGCCCGCCGAGACGATGCCCTCGATCATGGACTTCACCCCGGAGGACTTCGAGGGGCCGTGGGCGGAGGCCCAAAGGCTCATGCCCGCGTTGGGGCAGACGGAGGTCGAGCGCGGGATCAACGGCCTGTTCTCGTTCACCCCGGACGGCGGGTCGCTGCTCGGGGAGTCGCGGGACGTGCGGGGGTTCTGGATGGCCGAGGCGATCTGGGTCACGCACGCGGCGGGTGCGGCGCGCACCATCGCCGAGTGGATGGTCGAGGGTGCGCCGCAGATAGACGTATCCGGCCTCGATGTCGCCCGCTTCGACGCGTACCAGAGGAGTCCGGCGTACGTGATCGCGCGCTCCTCGCAATCCTTCCAGGAAGTCTACGACGTCATCCACCCCCAGCAGCCGATGGACGAGCCGCGCCCCCTGAGAACGAGTCCCTTCTACGTGAGGGAGAGGGAGCTCGGGGCGTACTTTCTGGAGGCGACGGGCTGGGAGCGCCCGCAGTGGTACGAGGCCAACGAGTCCCTGCTCGCCAGGTATGACGTCCCGGAGATGGAGGACTGGGCCGGCCGCTACTGGTCGCCCATCGTCGGGGCCGAGCACCTTACTACCCGCGAGACCGGCGCCCTCTTCGACATGGCGACGCTCAAGAAGGCCGAGGTTTCGGGCCCGGGGGCTCTCGAGTTCCTTCAGAAGCTCAACACGAACCAGCTCGACAAGCCGGTCGGCAGCGTCACGTACACGCTCATGCTCGACGTGGACGGCGGGGTGCGCAGCGACATCACCGTCGCGCGGCTCGGGGAGGAGCGCTTCCAGCTCGGGCTGAACGGCCCGCGGGATCTCGCCTGGATGCGGGGGCATCTGCCCGAAGACGGGACGGTCCAGGTCCGGGACATCTCGAGCGGGACGTGCTGCGTCGGGGTGTGGGGGCCGGTGGCGCGCGAGCTCGTGCAGTCGCTGAGCCCCGACGACCTTTCGAACGAGGCTTTCGGGTTCTTCAAGGCGAGGGAGATCTACGTCGGCGAAGTGCCGGTGGTGGCTTTGCGAGTCTCCTACGTCGGCGAGCTCGGCTGGGAGCTTTACGCGCCGGCGGACATGGGGCTCCGGCTCTGGGATCTCCTGATGGGCGCGGGGCGACCGCTCGGCGTGATCCCGGCTGGCCGCGGTGCCTTCAGCGGACTCCGGCTGGAGAAGGGCTACCGGATGTGGGGGACGGACGTGACCGCCGAGCACGACCCCTACGAGGCCGGCCTCGGCTTCGCCGTCAAGCCGGATAAAGGCGACTTTGTCGGCAAGGAAGCCCTGCTGCGCCGCAAGGAGGAAGGACCGCGGCGCAAACTGGCGTGCCTGATCCTCGACGACCCGGCCGTGGTGGTCATGGGAAGCGAACCCGTCTATCAGGAGGATGCGGTCGTCGGCTACGTCACGAGCGCGGGCTACGGCTACTCCATCGGGCGGAGCATCGCTTATGCGTGGCTGCCGCCGGGATTGTCCGAGGAGGGCGTGCAGGTCGAGATCGGGTACTTCGGGGAACGGTACGGGGCGACGGTCGCCGAGGAGCCGCTGTTCGACCCGGCGATGAAGCGGATGCGAGGGTAGGTGGTGCGGTGGATCTAAGACCGACGGTGACCGAAGGCACAACATTGCGAGAGAGGGAGAGATCAGCATGACCGTAAACAACGACCCGGGGATCCTGCAGTACACCAGGCTCTTCAAATCGCCGTACTTCTACGGCTCACGCCAGCACGACGTCCAGAAGTACAGCGTCTACAACCACCACTACCACCCGCGGTACTACAGGGACCCGGTCGAGGAGTACTGGCAGCTCCTAGAAGGCGTCACGATGTGGGACGTCGGGGGGGCGGAGCGGCAGGTCGAGATCACCGGCCCCGACGCCTTCGAGTTCACGAACATGCTGACCCCCCGCGACCTCCACAAGTGCAACGTCGAGCAGTGCAAGTACGCCTTTATCACGAACGCCCAGGGCGGCATCATCAACGACCCCGTGCTGCTAAGGCTCGAAGAGAACCACTTCTGGCTCTCCCTGGCCGACAGCGACGTTCTCCTGTGGGCGCAGGGCCTCGCCTACAACTCCGGGATGGACGTCGAGATCAGCGAGCCCGACGTGGGCCCGATGCAGGTTCAGGGCCCGAAGTCCAAAGAAGTCATGACCGACCTCTTCGGCGATAGTATCCTCGAGGTCCCCTACTACTACATGGTCCACCGCGAGCTCGATGGGATGGAGCTCGTCATCTCTAGGACCGGGTACTCGGGCGAGCTCGGCTACGAGCTGTACCTCAAGAACGCCAGTCGCGACGGCGTCAAGCTCTGGGACCGCGTGCTCGAGGCCGGCAAGCCGCACGGGATCTCCCCGATAGGGCCCTGCCACATCCGCAGGATCGAGGGCGGCATTTTGGCCCTCGGGTGCGACATGTGGTACGACACCAACCCCTACGAGGTCGGCTACGGCTACAAGTGGATGGTCGAGCTCGAGCAGGAACAGGACTTTATAGGCCGCGAGGCTTTGAAGAAAGTCAGCGAGGAGGGCGTCAGCCGCAAGCTGGTCGGCGTCGAGATCGGGGGCGACAACCTCGGCACCTACAACGACGGGTCCATGATCGACTACTTCCCCGTCCTCAGGGACGGCGAGACGATCGGCAAGGTCACCTCGGGCTGCTACTCCCCGCGCCTGGAGAAGAACATCGGCTTCGCCATGGTCCCTGTCGAGTACAGCGAGATCGGGATAGAGCTCCAGGTCGAACGCCCGGAGGAGACGGTCTCCGCCACCGTGGCCGACCGCGTCTTCTTCCGGCCCGAACAGGCCGAGCAGACCCTGAGCGCCACGAGCTCCAGCAAGGGCGCCTAAACAGCCGGGAGAGGTAAGAGGGGCCGCCGCATCTACCCGGTGCGGCGGCCCTTCGACCTCCAACCGCCGACAAGAGGATCGTTTGATGCAAGACGAGAAGAACGGGCTGGCCGAGGCGCTCCAAAGGCCGAGGTACGAGGTGATACCGCTCCCCGGCGTCCAGGACGCGGTCACCCGGCACGTCCCGAAGCACATAAAGGTGACGGTGACGGCCTCGCCGAAGAAGGGCCTCGGGCCTACGCTGGAGCTGGCCGAGAAGCTCTCGGCCGAGGGTTACGAGGTGGCGCCGCACCTTTCGGCGCGGCTTATCCGGGACCGGGCGGAGCTCGGCGGGATCCTGGCCCGGCTCGATGAGGCGGATGTCAGGGACGTCTTCGTGGTGGCCGGCGACGCGCCGGAGCCCGCCGGCGAGTTCGAGGGGTCGGGGGCGTTGCTGGAGGCGATGGGGGAGATCGGTCACGGTCTCGAAGAGGTCGGCATCACGGGCTATCCGGAGAGTCATCCGCTTATCAGCGACGAGGCCACTATACGGGCGATGTCCCAGAAGGAGCCCCACGCGACGTACATCGTCAGCCAGATCTCCTTCGACCCGGCGGTCATTAACGGGTGGGTCTCGGAGGTGCGCCGGCGGGGCGTCGAGCTCCCGATCTACGTCGGGATGCCGGGCGCCGTGAGCATGATGAAGCTGATGCGCATCTCCTCGAACATAGGCCTCGGCGAGTCGGCGCGCTTTTTGAAGAAGTACGGCAACTGGTTTTGGCGGATGTTCATGCCCGGCGGCTACAGCCCGGATGCCCTGGTGAACGGCGTCTCCGCCTCCCTGGGAGACCGGGGCCTCAACGTGCGCGGTTTCCACGTCTACACCTTCAACGAGGTGGGGGAGACCGAGGCGTGGCGGCGTGGGGCCCTGGAACGGGCCGGGGCAAACTCGATCGGCGAGCAGCGACGCAAGGAGCACACCGCATGACGAACCCGACGAAAAACTTCCCGAGCGACCTGGAAATAGCGCGCCGGGCGCGGCTGAGGCCGATGCCCGAGGTAGCCGGCGACATGGGCATCGGCCCGCACCTCCTGGAGCCCTACGGCGACTCCGTGGCGAAGGTGAAGCTCGAAGCCATCGAAGAACTCTCCGACCGGCCGAAGGCGAAGTACGTAGTCGTCTCTGCCATAACGCCGACGCCCTTGGGTGAAGGAAAGACCACGACTACCGTTGGCCTGGGCCAGGCCTTCAAGCACCTCGGAAGGACGGCGACGGTCGCGGTGCGCCAGCCGGCTATGGGGCCGACGTTCGGCATAAAGGGCGGGGCGGCGGGGGGCGGCTACAGTCAGGTCGTGCCGATGGAGATGCTCAACCTGCACCTCACCGGGGACACGCACGCGGTCACGGCCGCGCACAATTTGCTCTCGGCCATGATCGACAACCACGTCCACCAGAACGACGACTTCTTCCACGTCGACCGCCACAGCATCACCTGGCGGCGGGTCCTCGACGTCAACGACCGCGCCCTCCGCAACATCGTCGAGGGTCTGGGACCGCGCGCGGACGGGGTTCCGCGGGAGACCGGCTTCGACATCACGGCGGCGTCCGAGGTCATGGCGATCCTGGCGCTCTCGACCTCGCTGCGCGATCTGAGAGAACGACTGGGTCGCGTCGTCATAGGCTCCACCGTCGCCGGCGAGCCCATAACCGCCGAGGACCTGAAGGCCGCGGGTGCGATGGCCGTGATGCTGCGCGAGGCCATAAAGCCGAACCTGATGCAGACGCTGGAGAACACGCCCGTCCTGGTCCACGCAGGACCCTTCGGCAACATCGCCACCGGCAACTCCTCCATCGTCGCCGACAGGATAGGCATCCGCGGCGGCGACTTCCTGATCACCGAGGCCGGCTTCGGCGCGGACATGGGCGCGGAGCGCTTCTTCAACATCAAGTGCCGCTACTCGGGCCTGACGCCGGATGCCGCCGTTCTCGTCGCCACCGTGCGGGCCCTCAAGGCCCATTCGGGACGGTTCGAGATCGTCGCCGGACGCCCGCTGCCGCCGGATCTCCTCAAAGAGAACCCCGACGACGTGTTCGCCGGGGCGGACAACCTGCGTAAGCAGATCGAGAACATAAGGCTCCACGGCGTCTCGCCCGTCGTCGCGATAAACGCCTTCCCGACCGACCACGACTCCGAGCACGCCGCCATCCGCGAGATCGCCGAATCGATGGGCGCCCGCGTCGCCGTCGCCGACCACTTCACCGAGGGCGGCGCCGGCGCCGTCGAGCTGGCCGAGGCGGTCGCCGAGGCCGCCGAAGAACCAACGGACTTCCGCTTCCTCTACCCCGAGAAGGCCAGTCTCAGGGAGAAGATAGAGGCCATCGCCACGAGGGTCTATGGTGCTGACGGCGTCGCCTACGACATGAAGGCGTCCCAGCAGCTCGACTCATATGAGAAGAACGGCTTCGGGGACCTGCCCATCTGCATGGCGAAGACGCACCTCTCCATCTCCTCGGACCCGAAGCTCCTCGGCGCTCCGAAGGGCTGGACGCTGCCGGTGCGGGAGGTGCGCGCCTCCGTGGGGGCCGGCTTTATCTACCCGTTGTGCGGCGAGATGAGGACCATGCCGGGCCTGAGCGCCACGCCCGCCGCCACGCGCATCGACATAGACGAGGACGGCGAGATCGTGGGCCTCTCGTAAGGACCGGGGGCCGCCGAAGATGGCCGACGTTGTAGGAGCGGGTACAATGTCCGCCCACGGGCCCGCGAGGGGGGAAAGGAACGTCCGATGACCGAGAGAAGAACGCCGCTGCACGACTTCCACTTCCGCGCGGCCAGGAACATCGTCAAGGGGGGCGGGGACTTCATGTTCCCGACCGCCTACACCTCGCCCGTCGAGGAGCACCTCAACGTGCGCCGCAACGTCGGGATGCAGGACCTCTCCACCATGGGGGAGGTGGACATAAAGGGCCCGGGGGCCGAGCGGCTCGTCCGGCGCCTGCTCGTCAACGAGGTCCAGGACATGCAGCCGGGGCAGCTGCGCTACTCGACCATGTGCAACGAGCGGGGCGGCGTCGTGGACGACGTCACCGTCTACAAGTTCGACGACGAGCACTTCATGATCGTTACCGGCTCCGGTCCCCGCCTGAAGGCTTTTCGCTGGATTTCCGACCACGCTAGAGGCTCCAGCGCCTATGCCACCGACGTCACCGCCGCCATAGCCCTCCCCGTCGTCCAGGGCCCACGCTCCCGGCAGTTTCTCAAGAGCGTCGCCGAGGACGTAGACCTCGACGCGCTCCGCTTCTTCCGCTTCGCGCCCTGCCGCATCGGGGGTGTCGAGGTCCTGATCTCGCGCTCCGGCTACACCGGCGAGCTCGGCTACGAGCTCTACACCCCGGCGGACCAGGCCGGGTCCCTGTGGGAGTTTCTGCTGGAGAAGGGCCGCGCGTTCGACCTCAGGCCCTACGGCGTCGAGACCATGCAATCCTTGCGCATCGAGAAGGCCCTGCCCCTCTACGGCCCCGACATCAGCGAGGACGACACCCCGTTCCACGTGGGCCTGTCGCGCTGGATCCGCTTCGAGAAACGAGACTTCGTTGGCCGGGAGGCCCTGCTGCGCCTCCAGGAACGAGGCCTCGAGCGGCGCTGGGCCGGCCTCACCATCGAGAGTGAGGTGCCGGCGGCTCCAGGAGCGAAGGTCTACAGCGTCAGCGACGTGGCGACCTTCCGTGACACGATAGAGACCGGAGCCGAGGCCGGTGAGCAGGAAGACGCCGCGATGCCGGGCGACCGGCAGATAGGCCGCGTCACCTCGAGCGCCATGGGCCACAGCGTCGGCCGGATGCTCGCGATGGCCTACCTGGACACCGGCCACTCCTGGCCGGGCAACAACCTCATCGTCGAGGTCAACGGCCGCCCCATCCCCGCCAAAGTCTCTCCGACTCCCTTCTTCGACCCGGAGAACGCCCGCATGAGGTCCGAGCCCTCCGAGGACGGGCACCGTCAGGAGCCCCGCCCGGCCGCCACGACCCGTTCCCCCTGGTCCAACACACCCGCCAGGCAGTCGTCCAACGGCGGCTCCGGCTCGTGAGCGTAACCTACTCCGGCCGCTACGACGCCATCGTCGTCGGCGTCGGCGGGATGGGGAGCGCCGCCGCCTACTACCTCGCCCGGCGCGGCAAACGCGTCCTCGGCCTGGAGCGCTTCGGCGTGCCGCACCAGATGGGCTCCTCCCACGGCCACACCCGCATCATCCGCCTCGCCTACTACGAGGACCCATCCTACGTGTTGCTGCTCCGTCGGGCCTACGAGCTGTGGCGCGAGATCCAGGACACAGCCAACGAGAAACTCCTCTACACAACAGGGTCCGTTGACGCCGGCCCGGAAGACAGTTGGGTCTTCAAGGGTTCCTGGGAATCGTGCCGGCTGCACGACATACCGCACGAGATCCTGACCGGCGTCGGCGCCCCCCGGCGCCCCCGGTACACCACC
>CAXUFZ010000039.1:0-17418 GCA_964250345.1 uncultured Rubrobacteraceae bacterium | reverse complement strand
CGCCTCGACACCCACGCCTTCCTGAAACAGCTCGCCTCCCCCCACTCGGGGGCCGCGGTCGCGGCCGGAGATCTCCGACACTTCCAGGAAGAACATCTCGCGGGAGAACTCGATGGCGCTCTGGCGCTCGCGGCGGCGGGAGGAGATCTCCGTGCGGATGCCGCGCGAGCGGTACTCCTCGCGCCTCATCTGGTAGACCTGCTCCTGGTAGAAGTCGCGCTCCTGTAGCGAGGCGGCCGTGTCCCGCAGCCTGTATGCCTCTTCGAGCGTCTCCGGTATCCTGCGCTCTTCCATAGAACCGTGTTTACCCTAAGCTCCCGATCTCACGCGCCGAAACCCCTTCCGGGCCCAGAATGATACCACGAGGATATCCCGCCACGATACCTAAGAACCCTCTTCGAGACCCCGCCTCTCGGACCCTTCGGAGCGCCACAGGCCGTAGAACATACCGCCCCCGCGCACCCGGACGTCGAGGTGGCCCTTGGCCGCGAGGTCCTTCAACATCCCGTCCGCCTCCTCGACCGAGAGCGACGTCTCCATCGCGGCCTGGGTCGGTGAGATCTCCTCGTGATCCCGCAGCGCAGAGAGAAGTTCCCGCTCCTTATCGTTGCCGGTGGAGAGTTCGTTCTTGCGCCCCCCCTCCGAGAGGCCGGCGACGCCCCGCAGCAACAGGCCGAAGGCCGGGAATACCGTCCACCCGAAGACGAAGATGAGCCACCAGAAGCTGGGGAAGAGGAACAGGACGGAGGCGGCGACTACCACGGGTATCACGACGGCGAGCGAGGTCGTGACCTGCGCCTTCGGGCTCATGCTCTCCACGTCGAGCCCGATACCACCCCAGAACTCGTCCCAGTCGGAACTCCGGCGGGCTTGTCTGTCCTGTCTTTTCTCCAACTCGCGGTCCGGCTTCTGCTCCACAAGCACAACCTCCGGCCCAAATATATCAGCGTGGTCTGTGCCGCACTACGCCGAAAACGGCTGGCGGCCGGGCGCGTAGGTGCTAACCTGCCCGTAAGCTAGACGGAGGATTTCTTGGAGACAGAGAAACGAGTGGAAGAGTCCAAAGACGCTCTGCTGGAGGAGCTGAACGAGTTCCTGCGGATGCCCTCGATCTCCGCCCGAAACGACGGGGGCTCGGGCTTCCGCGACTGCGCCGAATGGGTCGCCAGCAAGCTCCAGGAGGCCGGCGCGGAGGTCAGCGTCCTGGAGACCGACGGCCACCCCGTCGTCTGCGCCGAGGTCGGGGAAGGCGACAGGACCCTCCTCTCATACGGCCACTACGACGTGCAGCCGCCCGAGCCGCTGGACCTCTGGGAGACCGACCCGTTCGAGCCCACGGTCCGGAGCGGCTCCCTCTTCGCCCGCGGCGTCGCCGACGACAAGGGCGACGTCATGGCCCGCGTCCAGGCGCTCCGCTTCTACCAGGAAGAGAACGGCCCCCTCCCCTTCAAGCTCAAGTTCTTTATCGAGGGCGAGGAAGAGGTCGGCAGCCCCAGCCTCGCCCCCTTCGTCCGCCAGAACGCGGATCTCTTGCAGGCCGACGCCTGCCTGTGGGAAGGCTCGATGAAGGACGTCGCCGACCGGCCCGTCGTCTTCTGCGGCACGAAGGGGATGGCCTACGTGGAGCTGCGGGCGAAGGGGGCCTCCCACGACCTGCACAGCGCGTACGGCGGCATCGCGCCCAACCCGGCCTGGCGGCTCGTGCGGGCCCTGCGGACCATCAAGGACGAGGACGGGGAGATCACGCTGGACGGCCTCGACGCCCTCGCCGACGAACCTTCGACCCAGGATCTCGAAGCCATAGACAACATCCCCTTCGACGACGACGCTTTGCGAAAGTCCTGGGGCGTGGACGCGCTGGACAGGAACCTCTCCGGCAAAGACGCCCTGCGCGAGATGCTGCTGCGCCCGACGGCGAACATCGCGGGCATCGAGTCCGGCTACACGGGGCCGGGCGCGAAGACCATCGTGCCCTCGGAGGCGTTCGCGAAGATGGACTTCAGGCTCGTCTCCGGCCAGAGCCCGGGGCCGGTGCTGGAGCTCATCCGGGCCCACCTGAGGCGCCGCGGCTTCGGCGACGTGGAGGTCGTCGACCTGCACGGCGTCGAGGCCGCCAAGACCCCGGTGGACTCGCCCATCGTCGGGACCGCCGTCGGGGCCTGGGAGGATCTCGGCCGCGGGGACGCGGTCGTCTACCCGACCATCGGCGGCAGCGGGCCGACCTCGCTGATCACGACGGAGCTCGGCATACCCACCATCATGACGGGCAACGTCGCTTACGCCGGGAGCCGCATCCACTCGCCCAACGAGTCCGTGCGCCTGGACGACTACTTCGAGGCGGTCGGCTACTTCGTCCGCCTCTTCGAGCGCTTCGGCCGTTGACGGAGGAGATCGGCAAGGGCCTCGACCTGCCCGAACGCGTCCGGCAGAGCATCGCCTCGGCCGTCGCGGACCGCGGGCCGCAGGCGCGGGTCGTCTCCACACAAGGGCGCTCCTCGATGCGTCCGCCGGTGGGGCACGTCGTCTGCGCCGCGCCGGAGGGCGAGATCGACGATGTCCGCGGCGCGGCCAGCATCATCCGCCAGCTCGAGTTCTACAAGACCTTCTACGGCCCCGTCGTCCGCCTCGCCTTCTCCGTCTACCCCCGCGGCGGCGGCGAGCCGCTCTCCGCCGGGACCGTGCTCAACGTCTCGCAAGTCTCCGGCGACGCCGCGCTCTCGGGGCTCGGTCGCCAGAAGAGCATCCACTTCCACTTCTACGCGGCGGAGGGTGAGGACCTGACCTACGCGTTCTCGAAAGAGATCTCCAACGGCGAGCGGCAACGCTCCGAGGCCAAGAAGATCCTCAAGATGGCCCGCGACGCCTACGCCGAAACCCCCGAAGAACGCCGAAGCTTCCGCTCCGCCGTCGGCCTGGCGGAGCGCCAGTTCGAGCTGCCCGTACCTGAACCCGAAGACCAGGAGCTTTCACAGTAGTGCAGAGTCCCCTTGCTAATCTGGGCGGCGTTCTCAGGATAGTGAGAGAGTCCGCTGCTAGCTACGAGTCAACGCTCAGAAAGAACGAGGCTGCCACACGAGCTGTTCTCGTTGATCCCGTGCTGCGTGCGTTGGGCTGGGATATAGCGAACCCGTCCAAGGTAGAAGTAGAAACACCGGGCTCCTTCGGAACGAGCAAGGTTTCCGCTGACTATGCGCTGAAAGCAAACGGTGAAGTTGTGGCGGTAATCGAGGCCAAGAAACTTGGATCCGATCTTACACCCTTCCACCATCAACTGGTTCAGTACGGATTCTCGTTCGGCATTGATAGACTCTTTTTGACCGATGGGCTCCGTTGGGAACATTTTACTGACCTAGATCCTGGCGACCTATCTCCGTCTAAGGTATTGGATATTGTTTCTGACGATCCGGGCCAAGTGGCTGCCTACCTGGTGCAAGAACTGGATGCTGCTCTCGTCTCCCCGGAGGAAGAACAGTTCGATGTGCTGGCAGATCAGGTTGAACAGATTCAGGAAGAGGTAGCTAAGCTTCGGTTCTTAGAGAAGCGGATCAAGCAACTCGAAGAAGCTAGCCACGGCGAACCTGTTGCGCCCTCTTCCGTCGCACCACCTGTCGAAGTCGAGCCTCCCGAGTGGCATCCACTCTCGGATTTGACTAATCTGACAGGGACGAAGCCTAGCAACTTTAGGCTTCCGGATGGTCAGGAGATTCCTGTGAAGACCTGGGGTCAGGTTTTGTTCGAAGCGTGCAGGTTTTCACTAGTGGCAAATCCAAATCTCCCTGTACCACTACCGGATAAAGCCGGCAAGAAGACGACCTTAATACAAGAGCCTCCCTTTCCTTCCAAAGTAAATAGCAAGGAAGTAGAAGTCGGTGGTCAGACGCTTCATGTGTACGTGAACTATGACGCTTCCCATTGCGCGGCGAACGCCGTGCATGTCCTAGAACAAGTCCCAGCCATCATGAAGCAGGTACCAGCCGCTGTAGTCTTTGCCTAAGTACAAACAGTCGCTGGCGAAGACAGTGTAACGCCGGTTCGAGTTGCCGGTCCCTGAACCTGACGCGGAGGCTCAGGCTTAGGCGGTTAGCCTTCCCAACGCGCTCCGCGTATACTTCCCGCCATGCTGGCGGGGAGCGCTTCCACGGATTTCGTTTCGAAGATAAGCCAGGCATTGGACGACGCCGGGCGCAGGGGCATCTACGTCACCGCCGGCGCCGGGACGGCGCATCTGGAAGGCCAGCAGTTCGCCCACCGTCCGCCGGAGGACGCCGAAGACGGGCCTCCGCCGGGACGTCCGTTCCACCTCGAAGAGCCGCCGGGGCCGCGCGAGATCGGCGAGCCCGACGGCACTTCCAAGCTCTGTTACTTCCTCGACGGGGTTCAGAGTTCGAGGGAGATCGGGCGCATCGAGATGTCCCCCGTGATCGTGGCAACGGTGGCCGCGGCCATCGTGAACCGCTGCGACCGCCGGTTCTCGCGGATGCCGCTCGAAGACCCGCCGACGGTCGTGCAGGCCGTGATCCTGCCACGCAGCGCCGGCGACGAGAAAGTGGAAGCGTTCTGGGACCTGCTGGTCTCGGCCGGCTTCTCCGAGTTCGGGCCCGACGACGTCCCCTCCTCCCCGCACTTGGTCCTCGATTCGGCCCAGTACGTGCCTGGTGCCGACCCCACGGATTACGTCGGGATGCGCGAGATGGCCCGCTCGCGGGTGCGCTCTCTCAGGGAACGCCTCGAAGGCGAGATGCTCCGCCGGTGGGAGCTCGACGACCGGACGCTGGCAGACAACGACGCCTGGATCGCCGTGGACGGCCAACTCAGCGACATCAGGGAGTCCAACCGCCGCGCCGTCGGCCTCATAAAGAGCGTCGCGAGGCCCGAGTTCGTCGGTAAAGATGTGGCGATGCTCCTCGACCTCGAGCCAGGCATGAGGACCACGAGCTTCGTCCCCGACTGGCAGCTCCGCCGCGACCTGAGCGAGCGCCGCACCTCCTGGTACTTGAGGATGTGGCCGCCCCAGCAGGGCGCCGACGCTTTGGGGTCTTTGATGCGCGTCGAGGCGCCGCGGGAGACGGGGCCCGAGACCATAGACGAGATCTCGCGTTGGATCCTCGCCGAGCGGGCGCCGCTCGCCAAGCCGGACCCGCGGTGGCCGGCCATGATCTACCCGATCCACTACGTCGAAAAGATACTCAAGCCCCTAGTACAGGGCTCCGAGAGATCGTACTCCAAACTCGAACGCCAACTGCTAGCATCCGACGGGAGGAGCTAAGTGCTGCACGACCACTTCCTCGACACCAACCCAGGCCCCATAGGCCGCGTCGTAACCAGCGAGGACAGCCCCGCCACCGCCCACGAGTTCTTCTTCTGGACGGCAGAGACCCCCGCCGCCCAGAACCTCGACATCGGCCACATCGTCGCCGCCGAGGCCGAAGACGCGACCGCAGTGGCAGTCCTGGACGACCCGAGACGCTACTCGGACCTCCAGTCCTTCCTCGACGACTTCTACGCCTACGACGGGGACCCTGCGCTGGAGGCCCTCTCCGAGCGCGTCGAGATCCTGGTCTTCAGGGCCCGCGTCCTCGCCACCAAGCACCGCGACGAGCGCAAAAAGTCCAAGCGCCCCGTCCGCACCGGCCCCGTCTTCTTCGCCACCAGCGCCGCCATCGAGTACGCCCTCGGCACCGAAGACTTCGCCGGCCACAAAATCCCCATGCTCCTCCACGAGAACGGCAACGAGAAGGACGGCTCCCCCCAGCGCACCCCCCTCTTCGTGGACGGCGACTACCTGCTAGGCCCCGAGGCCGGCCACCTCAACATCACCGGCATGAGCGGCCTCTCCACCAAGACCAGCCACGCCCTCTTCACCATCGCGAGCACCTTCCAGACGGTGAAGGACAAAAAAGTCGCCGCCCTCATGTTCAACGTAAAAGGCGCAGACCTCCTCTACCTCGACAAGCCCGTCGAAGTGGACCCCGGGGCCGACCCCGACCTCGCCGACCGCTACAGGAAGGCCAACCAGAAGGGCCTCCCCCCCGAAGACCGCGAGATGTACGAGTCCCTCGGCCTCGACATAAAGCCCTTCGAGAACCTTCGCATCTTCGCCCCGCTCGCCTTCGGCAAGGACGGCGGCGAGGGCATGGTCCACGCGGCGGACCTCCGCACCAAGGACCTGAACACCCTGCGCCACGCCCGCGGCGAGGACACCTGCGTCCACCCCATCGTCTGGGACCTAGAGGACGTCCTCCCCCACGCCGGCCGCATCTTCGACCCGACCGACTACGACGACAAGTTCAAGGGCTTCGTCGAGTACCTCCGCTCGGTCCCCGTCCGCACCATGCGCGGCTTCCACTCCCAGCTCGACGAGGCCTTCGAGTACTTCGAGGAGACCGAGAGCTCCTACTGGAACGGCCACCATCAGGCCACGGTCGCCAAGGTCCGCAACCGTTTCGGCATCCTCCCCAGCAAGTGCGCCGGCCTCCTCGTCCACGGCCGCGTCGAGTACGGCGACACCCCGCAGGTCGACGGCCCCTTCCAGGACCGCGAGATGCGCGTCGTGGACATCTCGCACCTCTCCGGCGTCCCGCAGGACCTCGTCGTCACCAAGGTCATAAACAGCGTCTGGGAGATGGCCGAGCAGGGCCGCCTCGGCGTCGACAAGCTCGTCATCTTCGTCGACGAGCTAAACAAGTACGCCCCCTCGGGCTCCAAGACCAGCAGCCTCAAAGACACCCTCGTCGACATCTCCGCCAGGGGACGCCACCTCAACCTCACCCTCTTCGGTGCCCAGCAGTTCCGCTCCAAGGTCGACGACGAGGTCGTCGGCAACGCCGCCACCAGCCTCTACGGCCGCATCGGCGACGAGGAGCTAACGAACAGCAGCTACCGCTCCTTCTCCGGCACCACCCGAGAAGAACTCCTCCAGCTAGAAAAAGGCCGTCTCCTCCTCCGCCACGCCCACTACGCCGTCCCCGTCTTCGGCACCTTCCCGCGCCCGATGGTCCTCATGGGCAAGCAGGGCACCGACATCTTCGGCGAGCGCAAGGGCGACGCCGCCACCTCCGTCCTCGCCGTCATGCGCAACCTCGTAAAGACCGGCAAGCCCCCCGCCATAACCGCTATCCGCGGCGACATAGAAGGCGTCCCCGAAGAGCAGGTCTACGAAGCCCTGGATGCCGTCCAGGCCGCCCACCGCACCGGCCACGGCGCCGCCGACCCATACAAGAACTTCCGCTGGAACCTCACCCGCGGCAACCGTCCGTCTAGAAGGCGCGAGTCGTCGCAGATTCTCTCTGGATTGGATCGGATGAGAGATTGATATGGATGAAGCACAAAACGATAACTCGCTAACGCGGTATTGCAGACTACGGGTTGATGTAGAAAACGTAGGAGAAGTACGAGAGGTTGCACATCTACTGACATCTATTGAATTTGCCTACAGTAACCTCTACGCGCTCGATTTTGTGGCCTACTGGGGCGGACGCCGCCGCAGATACTATCCTCCAGACTATCCTTATCACGAGTTTTCTAGCCAAATCGGCCCGCTTCTGGACGTAGAAGGTCTCGTTCTTCCGGAACACCGTTTACGCCTCAGTTCCGTCGTAATCCAATCGCCTGGTTTTTGGGAGTTTCTCGGCGCGTTGAACCCGTTGAGCCAACTCCGGCAATACCTGAACGAGCGACACGAGAGACGCAAAGATAAAGAGTACAGAGAGCAACACGAAGATGATCAATTGCGCCTTAATAATGAGCGGCAAGAGCTGGAGAACGAAAAACTCAAGACAGAACTCATCAGTGCGCGCTTCGATGTTCTAGTGCAACTCGGCTACGAGCCCAAAGACGCAAGAAGGTTGCTCGTTAGACACGCAGCTGAGCCTCTTGAGCGCTTGGACCGCTTTGTCGACAAAGATATGCTGGGTAAAGCTTCGATCGAATCCGCAGAGGATTTGGAAGCGGAGTAGAGCTAGAAGGGCGGGCACACTGCAGGATGCTAGTCATGACAGAGTTGCTCAAGAAAGCGTTCGAGGCCGCTTCCCAGTTATCCGAAGAAGAACAAGATGCTGTAGCGGCATGGTTGCTTGCGGAGTTCGCATCGGAGCAGAAGTGGGAAGCGCGCCTCGCCGAATCTCAGGGCGCTCTGTCCTTGCTAGCTCAGGGAGCGTTAGACGAGCATGAGAGAGGCGAGACCGAGGAGCTGACCCCAGAGTTGGAGAGATGAGCCAGACGAGATTCCCACCAGGATGGGACGCAGAGAGGGTGCAAAAGGTTCTCGCACATTACGAAGAGCAGAGCGAGGATGAGGCGGTCGCAGAGGACGAGGCTGCTTTTGAGAGCCAGGATCAGACCGTTATGAAGATTCCGAACGAGTTGGTCCCCGCAGTCCGAGATCTTATAGCCCAGCACCAAGCGCGAACCTAGCAACCTGGTGTCTTCTCTCGACATCGCCTCCGATTATTGAAGCGCCTCGTCTCGCGCCGTACACTTCGAGCATGGACTACCGGGAACGCATTACGATAGATCCAGCCATGCGGGGCGGGAAGCCGTGCATCCGGGGGATGAGGATTACCGTCTACGACGTTCTCGGCTATCTCGCTTCTGGCATGTCGCACGAGGAGATCCTCGGCGATTTTCCTGATCTCGAAGAGGAGGACATCCGCGCAAGCTTGGCCTTCGCCGCCGGCATCGAGCGCAGGTTCATGGCAGAGCCTTCTTTTTGAGGCTCCTTTTCGACCACAACCTCTTTCCGCGCCTGGTTCGTCTTCTCTCCGACGTGTACCCGGAATGCTCACACGTCCGAGCTCTCGGCATGGACCGGTCGAGTGACACCGAGGTATGGGACTATACGGCCGAGAATGGTTACACCATCGTGTCGAAGGATTCGGATTTTTACCAGCGGAGCTTGCTGTCGGGTGCGCCGCCGAGGGTGATCTGGATCCGTCGGGGCAATTGCTCCGTAGCAGATACCGCCGATCTGCTCAGGCAACGCTTCATTGCGGTAGAGAACTTTCACTTTAGAGAAGAGAAGACATTCCTGGCGCTCTCATAAAATCGGCGACGGTGCGTACAATACGGTGAATTCGAGAAGGGATCGAGATAGTAAGAATCGCGCACATCTCGGATACGCACCTCGGGTACTCGCGGTACGCACGGCTCGATCCCGAGTCCAACCGCAACCAGCGCGAGGTGGACGTCCAGGAGGCCTACGGACGCGCCGTGGACGCCATCCTGGAGCGGGAGGTGGACCTGGTCATTCATTCCGGGGATGTATTCGACTCGGTGCGGCCGGCGACGCACGTCATCATCGGGTTCTTGAAGCAGACGGCCAGGATCACGGCGCGCGCTGGCATTCCTTACGTGGTCGCGGCGGGGAACCACGAGACGCCCCGGCTGCGGACTACGACGGCGGCGCTGGAGTATTCGAACCTGGTCAACGTGCATTCGGCGCACGGGTTTGATCTGGATTACTGGTCGGATGAGTTCGACGGCGTGAACGTGGGGGTTACGCTGGTGCCGCATGGGGCGGTGTTCGGGACGGGGGCGGTGATGCCGGCGCGGGACGCGGACGTGAATATTCTGGTGACGCACGGGCTGGTGCACGGGCTGGAGACGCGGCAGCACGAGATGGGCGAGGCGGATTTGCAGCCCGGTATGATCTCCGCCCCCTTCGATTACATCGCCCTCGGCCACTACCACGACTTCCACAAGCACAAGGAGAACGCCTACTACTCCGGAGCGACCGAGCGATTCGGATTCGGGGAGGTGGAGTCGAAGTGCGGCTTCGCCGTCGTCGAGTTCGGCGGGGACGGGTTGGAGAGCGTCGAGCACGTGGAGATAGGGACGCGGCCCATGATCGACCTGAAGAAGATCTCAGCGAAGGAGATGGACTCGGGCGAGCTTACGGAGGCCGTGCAGGAACGGACCTCCGAGGCGGACCTCGACGGGGCCGTCGTCCGGCTGCGGGCCTTCGACGTGAGGCGCGGAGTGGCTAGCGGGGTCGACCGGGAGTTGCTTAGGGATCTGCAGCGGCGGTGCTTGAACTTTAGTTTGGAGATCCACCCGGAGGAGAGCCCGGAACAGGCGGACTCGGACGGTTCCCCCTCGGCGGTCTTCGGGCCGCTCGGGGAGGAGTTCGCGGCGTTCGTGGGCGCCCGCAGGGAGCGCGGGGAGCTGGAGAAGGCGTTTGCGGAGGAGTTTCTGGAGAAGGGACGCGGGTATCTGACGCGGGCGGCGAGCGAGGAGTCGGGCGCGTGATCCTCGAACGCCTCTACATCGAGAACTACAAGCAGCTCAGGGACCCGGTAGAGCTTTATCCCCCCGAAGGCGCCATCGGCGTCGTCGGGACGAACGGGACGGGAAAGTCCACGCTGTTCGAGAGCATCTTGTGGGCGTTCTTCGGCTCCAGGGGCGGCGGACCGCGGTTCGCGAACGAGTCCATCCCGTGGAGCGGCGGGAGTACCAAAGATCCTTCCGTCGTCGAGGTCACGCTGGCGACGGATGGCGGGTCATACACCGTGAGGCGCCAGCTCAAGAGCGGGGCGACGAGCGCCGAGGTCTCGGACGGCGAGGGGCGTACCATCGTGACGGGGACCTCGGACGTGGTCCGGTGGGTCGAGGAGACGCTGCTCGGGATGGACCGGACGGCCTTCGAGGCGACGTTCTACGCCCGCCAGAAGGAGCTCCGCTTCTTCGCCCACGACGACGGCATCAGCCGCGTCCGCCGCATCTCGAAGCTCCTCGGCATCGGCGGCGTCGAGGCGGCCCAGGGACTCCTGCGCGAAGACCGCAACACGCTCCGCTCGGAGGCCAGGGTCCTGGAGAAGCGCCTGGAAGAGGCGGACCTGGAGTCGTTCCAGGCGGAGCTGAAGGTTGCCAGAGAGACCTGCGACCGGCTGGAGAAGGAACTGGAGAAGGTCGTCGAGGCCCAGGGCGCCGCGGAGGAGGAGCTGAAGTCCGCCCGCGCTCTCCGCCAGTCCCTCGAAGCCGCCTACCGCGAGCACTCGCGCCTGACGGGCGACCTGCGGGGCGTGGAGGCCGAGGGTCGCCGGTCGGCGGACCGGGTGGCCGAGGGCGAGAAGGACCTGAAGGAGCTCGCCGCCGCCGGGGAGGAGCTCGGGCGTCTGAAGCCCGGGACGGCCAGGCTCCCGGAAGTGACCGCCGAGCTCGAGAAACTCGAGGAGGACCGGCGGAAGGCCGAGGAGCGGGACCGGGGCCGGCGGGAGTGCATGCAGGGGCAGCGGCGCATCTCGGACATCGAGGGCGAGGTCTGGGACGTGCTGGAGGGCCTGGACGATGACGGGGAGGAGCCGGTCCCCGGCTTCCGAGCGCTCTTCGACCTGGACGGGTCGGAGCTTTTGCTGGAGGGCGTCGCGGTGCTGGACGGCGCGGCCGGAGAGCTGGAGAAGGCCGAAGCCCGGTTCGAGGAGCTGCGGGAACTGGCCTCCAGGCACGAGGCGTACCGCGGGGCGACGGAGGAGGAGCGCGCGGCCAGAGAGCAGCACGGGGAGGCGGAGAAGGAGGTCGAGAATCTCCAGGAGGAGTTGGAGGACCTCTCCGGGGGTGAGGACCTCCCGGATCGCGAGGAGAAGCTTCGCCGGGACGAGGAGAAGCTGCGGGAGGTCGCGGCGCACCACAGGGGCCGGGCCAACGCCGGGGAGTCCGAGGCGAGGAACGTGGACAAGGCGCGCGAGGCCATCGTCAGCGGCGCCGAGGACCACTGCCCGACCTGCCACCGGGGCTTCGAGGGCGGGGAGCAGGAGGAGATCTCCGACACCTTGAGGCGCCAGGCCGCCTCCCTCCGCCGCCAAGCCTCCAAAGAGAACGAAGAGGCCGACACGCTCGCCCGCTCCGCCGACGAGACCGCCGACAAGGTCAAGAGGCTACGCTCGAAGGTGGACCGCTGGCGCGCCCTGAGCGAGACCCAGGCCCGCGCCCGCGACCGAGCCGCCGACCGCCTGGAGACCCTGGAGAAGATCCAAAAAAACCTCCAAGAGCTCCGGGAACACGTCGAGGGCGCCGAGGCCCCCACCGAAGAAGACCTCGAACGCGCCCGCCTCCACCGCGAGCGCCTGCGGGCCCTGCGCGACGCCCGCCCGACCGTGGCGAGCCTCGCAAGCGAGCACGCGCGGCTGACGGAGCGCGTGGCCGAGCTTTTGGACCGGCTAGAAGAACTCACCGGCCTCTCCTACGACGGCGAGGCACATCGGCTGAAGAGGGAAGAGAAAGACCGTCTGGAGCGGGCGCTCGGCCGCGTCGAGGAGCTGGAGCGCCGCCTCGCCACCCGTCCCGGGGTCGAGGAGGCGCTGGCGGGGTCTCGCAAGGGCGTCGAAGAGGCGGAGAGGGCCGCGGAGAAGCTGCGGGGCGAGGTCGCGGCGCTCGGCTTCGACGAGGCGGCTTATGAGGCGGCGACGGAGAAGGTCTCGGCGGCCGAGGAGCGGGTCTCCGGGCTCAGGGACCAGCGCGAGGGGCTCGGCGGCGACTGGAAGGACGTCGACCACCGCATCGAGCGGGCGAAGACGGAGATCAAGCGTCTCGACGACGACCGGAGGCTCGCCAACGAGCGGGCCGCGGCGGCCGCAAGGATGGACGAGATGGACGGGCTCTTCACCGAGTTCTTCCGCTCGCTCACCGCGAGGGCGCGGCCGATGCTCGAGGCCGAGGCCTCAAGCCTCGTGCGCGAGCTCACGGACAACCGCTACGAGAGCATGGAGTTCGACGACAACTACCGCGTCAGGCTCCTCGACCGCTTCGACGACTCCTACGCCATCGAGCGCTTCTCCGGCGGCGAGTCCGACGTGGCGAGCCTCTCGGCGAGGGTCGCACTCTCCAGGCTCGTCGCGGCCCGCGGGGGGAACACCCTGGGTTTCCTCGTGCTCGACGAGGTCTTCGGCAGCCTGGACGCGGGGCGCAGGAACAACGTCTTGCTGGCGCTGGAGCGGCTCAAGCGGTCGTTCGGCCAGATCTTCATAATCTCCCACGTCGCCGAGGTGCAGGAGTCCGCCCTCGTCGACGAGGTGTGGACGATCGAGGAAGACGAAGAAGGCAAAAGCGCCATCCGCCGCATGGACTCGCCCGCGACCGGCGCGCCGGAACAACTACTCCAGGCCGAAGTCCTCCAACCCGACGGAGGACGAACCGATTAGACCGGACGAAAGGCCGCGCCCAACGCGCCCGACCCCGTAGAGACGTTCCGGCGGGACGCCCGACCCGGCACCCAAAAGAGGCCCGCGGCTCCAACGCCGCGGGCCTCGGATGTTTCGTGCGGCCGTCCGCTCTATTGGGCGGCGGCGTTGGTGATGAAGGGCCGGATCTGCTCGGAGTTCACCTCGGTGTAGACGCCGGGGAAGCCCTGCGCGCCGCACCCGGTACCGAAGCTGACGATGCCGACCTGGAAGGGCCCGTCGCCCGTCCGCTCGAAGAGGGGCCCGCCGGAGTCGCCCTGGCAGGAGTCCTTGCCCTCCCGGCCCGCGGCGACCATGAGCGCCCTGGCGTACGAGGAGTCGTAAACGTTCTTCGCGCTGCCGTCGGAGACGACCGGCACCACGGCCTCCTGCATCCTGTTCGGGAAGCTGTCGGGCTGGTTGCCGCTCGGGCTCTGCTTCTCCGTGTTGCCCCAGCCGGCGACGGTCAGCCTGGTGCCCGGTTCCTCAAAGGAGTTCCTGGCCTGGCCGGGGAGCTCGACCGGCGCGATGCCCGTCACCGGGCTGCCGAGCTCCAGCACCGCGGCGTCGTACCTGAAGCTGACCTCGGACGTGGTGTACTCCGGGTGGCGTTCGATGGCGACGACGTTGCGCCTCTGGCCCTGGTCGCTCGTCAGGACCGTCTTCCCGACGACGACCTGCACCTGCTGGGCCAACGTGCCCTCCAGGCAGTGCGCCGCCGTGAGCACGCTGTCCTGGTCTATGAGGGTGCCGCCGCAGAACTGCCTCTCGTAGTCCGATCCCTGCCGCGTCGCGTCGAGCAACGCCGTCACGAACTTGTACTTGCCGTCGGGCACCGGATCCCCACCTACTATGCGGGGATCGTTGCTCGCCGCCCCCGTGGTCTCTTCGGCGGCGAACCCGGGCACGGCCGCCCCGAGGCCCAACACCAGCGCCAGAACCACTGCCAACAGATACCGACCGCGCGGCCTCGCCGCCCCGTCCCGTCCCTTCAAACCAACCCCTCTCTTCCGTTACTTCACCGTCATGCGTGGGCCGCCCGGTGAACGACCGAGGACCCCCTCCTCACTCGCAGAACCGATACCGCACGGACTCTGGACACGCGTTCTTCGTCGCGAAGAATACTACTACAAGATAGCCGCGCTGCGAAAGGGACTACAGGGTCAGGAATACTGCATCCCTCTACGGACCCTGGACCGTCGCGGGATTCCCGCGTCTAGGGGAGACGGGATCGTGCCGCGAGGGCCCCGACGAGGCCGCGGGCGTCTTCGAAGGCGAGGTCGGTGACCTCCAGGGCGGAGCCGCCGGCGCCCGAGGCGACCTCCGTCCCAAAGGTGGCGAGCCCGATGCGGCGCTGGAAGGGGCTCTGGGAGAGGATGCGCGACTGGAGGCGCCGCCGCGACGCCACGGCCGTCACGCGGCCCAAGGTCCGGGAGCGCACCACGAGGCTGTCCCCCTCCAGCGCCCATCCCGCGGCCCGGAAACGCAGCCAGCCGTAGAGGGCGAAGAGCGGGATCAGGCCAAGCGCCGCGAACCCGAAGAAGACGTCGAAGACGAGCAGCGGGACCAGAACGGCCCCGGCCGCCAGAACCAGGGCCGGGACGCAGGCCCGGAATATATACCGGCGCAGGGCCCTCCGCGGAAGCGGCGTCAGCGGTGGCTCGACCGCGAACTCCGGCGCGGCCTCGGCCAGAAACGCCCGCACCTCGGAGCGGGGCAGCAGGGGGAACAGGAAGGTCGAGACGCCCGCGTCCTCGCCGTAGCCGGCGCTCTCGACGCGTAAAGAAGCCAGGCCGAAGGGTTGGCGCAGGACGCCCTCGGAGACGCGGACGGCCTGGATGCGGGCCAGCGGTATCGTCGCCTCGCGCCGCTCCAGCAGGCCGCGTTTGACGTACAGGAAGTCCCCGTCGCGCGAGAGCGTGAAGCCGTAGTGGGCCAGCACCGTGCCCGCGATGGCGAGCAGCCACGCGAAGAGCGCGACCGCCGGGACCAGGATCAGGACGACCACCAGCGCGTTCGGGGCCAGCGACTCGACCACGTTCCGAAAGAACGCCTCCGAGACGAACTCATCGAAGACCTGGGAGCCGACGGCGAGCAGCGAGAGGGCCACCCCGATCTGACCGCTCGTGGCACCCGCGATCAAAAGCTCCCTCGTCGAGAGCCGCCGCAACACCTCCGGCCCCGCTTCCGCTTCCCCGGCATCGGCGGGCTCCCTGCGCGAGCCTTCTATCTCCCGTCGCAACTCCTCCGTCGCCCCGCGCGTGAGCGCCGAGAGCGAGGCGTCGGGCTCGCTCGTCCCGCCGCCGGCCGTCTCGACGCGGACCTCGTAGACGCCGAAGATCCTCTGGACTATCCCCTGCACCGTGTCCACCGACTGCACGTGCTCCAGCGGTATCGTCCGCTCGTTCTTCTGGAGAACGCCTGAGCGAAGCCGAAAAGAGCCTCCCACCACGCCGTACGTCGTCGCCCGCCAGGAGAGAAAGCCCCACACCGCCGCGAGGACGGCGACGACGACGACGGCCAGCAGGATCAGGGCGAGCGTCCAGGGGCTCAGGCCCTGGCTGAAAAGAAAGACGATCCCGGGCAGTATCGTCGCGCTGATGGAACGCCGGATCGTGCCCAGGGCGCCGATGAGCATGGCCGCCGGATGCAGGCGCGAGAGCTCTACGGGCTCCGCCGGCTCAGAGCTCATCCTGCTCCCGCGTGAGCTCGGCGATGCGGTCGCGCGCCTCGGCGGCGACGGGGACGGCGAGCTCGGGGATCTGGTTCGGCCCCGCCGCCGTGTAGAAGACGACGGTCGAGAGCCCGTAGCGCCGCTGCAACGGCCCCTGACGGGTGTCCACGTGCTGGATGCGGGCCAGCGGCACCAGCGTCCGGCTCACCCACCACACCCCGCGCTGCAGGTCCACCTCGTCGGTGCGGATCTCGTACCGCCACCTTCGCCACCGCAGATCCGGGGCGACGAAGACAGAGACCACCGCAAGCAAGACCACGACGAGGAGCGGCAGGATCGCCAGCAACGTCGGGGCTTCCGCCCAGTTCAGGAGCGCGTAGCTCGCAAAGGCGGCCCCGACCAGCAGCGGCAGCGTGTTCAACAGGCCCGAGATCCTCCATACGGCCTTCGCCCGCGGGTCGAGCCTCTCGGAGGGTTCGTCTTTCAAGTCCTCGAAAGCATCGGGATGGCGGGCCTGCCGCGCAGGTCCTTCGCAGCGAGCTGGCCGCACGCGGCGTCTATGTCCTGACCCCGGCTCGGCCGCAACGTCGCCGAAAGACCCAGCTCCCTCGCGTACCTCAAAAACGCCTTCGCGTCGCCCTTGCTCGTCGCGGAGAAGCCGGTGTCCGTCCAGTTGAAGCGGAGCAAGTTCAGGTGGTAGAGCGGGTGGTCCAGAAGCTCGGCCAGCGCCTCGACGTGGCGGGGCTGGTCGTTCACGCCGGCCAGCAGCGTGTACTCGAAGAACAGCTTGCGGCGCGTCGTGTCCACGAAGTAGCGGGCCGCGTCCATCAGCTCCCCGACGGAGTGGCGGGCGGCCACGGGCATGATCTCCGCGCGTTCGTCCCCGAACGGCGTATGGAGCGAGATCGCCAGGTGGAACTGCTCCGGCTCGTCTGCGAAGCGCCGGATCTTGTCCACCAGCCCACTCGTCGAGACCGCGATGTGCCTGGCGGCGAGGTTGAACCCCTCAGAATCGTTCAGAACCCGAAGCGCCTTCAGCGTCTCGTTGTAGTTCAGCATCGGCTCGCCCATCCCCATCACGACCACGTTCGAGACCCTCTCCGGCGCGATGTCGCGGGCGGCGACGAAGACCTGCTCGGAGATCTCGCGCGCCTTCAAGTTCCGCTTGATGCCGAGCAACCCGGTAGCACAGAACTTGCACGCCATCGGACACCCGACCTGCGTCGAGATGCAGACGGTGTGCCGCCCCTTCTCCGGGATCATCACCGTCTCTATGGCGTGCCCATCGTGCGTGTGGAACAAATACTTCCGCGTCCCGTCCGTCGCCCGCGAGGCGTTCCGAAGGTCCAGCACCGCCGCCGGCGCGGCCTCGTTGAGCGCCGCGCGCAATCCTTTCGGCAGGTTGGTCGCCTCTTCCCAATCCCGGACGAGAGAGCCCGTCAGGGCTGCGTAGGCCTGACGGAGCCGGTAGCCCGGCTCACCCCTCTCTTCGAGGGTCTTCTGTACTTCTGGCAGGAACTCGGCTGGGTTCAACGCTCTCTCCGTCGTTCGGTCTTTCGCTAGTTTAACGCAACAGGGGCCGGGACCCGGGCG
>CAXUFZ010000038.1:16347-17458 GCA_964250345.1 uncultured Rubrobacteraceae bacterium | reverse complement strand
CCCGGAGGGCGCCCTCCTCGTCCAGAACGGCAGGATCTCCGCCGTCGGCGCCCTGCAAGAGATCAGCCGCGCCAACCCGGACGCGTCGGTGCGCTTCTTCCCCAGCTACACCATAATCCCCGGCGCGGTGAACGCCCACGCCCACCTCGGCTTCCGCCGCCAGGACGCCCCGCCCGGCGGCACGTTCTCCGGCTGGCTGACCGAGCTCATAAAGCGCCTGCCGGAGAAGGGGAGTTGGACCGCCGAAGCGGCCCGCGACTCCGCCCGCGAGGCGGTCGAGGCCGGCACCGCGTTCATGGCCGAGTCCTCGCCCTACGGCGAGTGCCTGCCCCAGCTCGCGGAGAGCGGGATGGCCGGCGCGGTCTACGGCGAGTTCTTCCCCGGCGACTTCGACGGCGCCGAACCCGAAGAGATCGTCGCGGCCACCATCGAGAAGACGCGAGCGATGAATGAGGGTCTGCCGGAGCGGGTATACGCCCGAGTCAGCGTGCACTCGCCCTACACGGTTGACCCCGAATCTTCTCGCCTCGCGGCCCGCCGGACGCGGGAGCTGGGTTGGACGCTGGCCTTCCACCTCTCCGAGAGCCCCGAGGAGGTCGAGTTCGTTCGGGAGGGGACGGGCGGCCTCGCGGACATCTTCGGCGGCAACGCGTGGGGAGGAGCGGGCGTCTCGCCGGTGCGTTACGCGGAGGGCATAGAACTCCTCGCGCCGGAGACCATCGCGGCGCACCTGGCGACCGGGGTGGGGGAGGAGGAGGTCGAGGTTTTGGCGCGTGCCGGCGTGGCCGCCGCGCATTGCCCGCGTTCGAACGAGAACCTTGGTTGCGGCGTCTCACCCGTCCCCGCGATGATGGAGCGGGGCGTCAGGGTTGGGATGGGGACGGACGGGTTGTGGAGCAGCCCGAGCATGAACCTTTTCGAGGAGACGCTCGTCGCCGTCGGCCTGCACGGTTTCGACGGTGCTACGGGCCTGCGGCTCGCCACCCTCGAAGGCGCCCGCGCGCTCGGGGTCGACGGGGAGACCGGGAGCCTGGAGGCCGGCAAGTGGGCGGATTTCGCGGTGGTCGAGGCGGCGCGCGACGGCCGGGACCTTGAGATGGATGTGCTGGAG
>CAXUFZ010000038.1:0-16337 GCA_964250345.1 uncultured Rubrobacteraceae bacterium | reverse complement strand
GTCGAAACCGTGCAGGCCGACGGCGACGGTCGTGGGCGGCGACGTGATATACAATCGCGTCGAAAGCTGAGCGTCTTCGGGGGTAGTCCGCCATGATGATGAACCGCAAGAGGATCGGCCGGGTCATGGCCGTGGTCGCCATCGTGCTCGCGGCCTTCTTCCTCCTGTCGTCGATCCTTCTCGGGCTCGGGAGCAGCGCCAGCTACAACCTGTTCGACCTGATCGGCAACAGCGGCCAGCAGCAACAGTCCGCGCCGAGCTCGACCCCGGACGACGCCATAGCCCAGGCCGAGCGGGACCTCGAACAGAACCCCAAAGACCCCGACGCCATAACCGACCTCGCCGGGGCGTACTACACGGCCGGACGCTACGACGACGCGGTGCGCGTCCTCAAAGACGGGCGCCAGGCCGCGCCACAGAACGCCGAGATCGCCGCCTTCCTCGGTTCGGTCTACGCCGAGCAGGCCGCCGGCGTGGAGCCCAAGGAGCAGAAGCAGATCTACGCCGACGCCGGCGACGCTTTTGCGGCGGCCTCCGAGATCGAGGCGCAGAACGAGGACTACTACCTGCAGGCGGGGCAGGCCTACGAGCAGGCCGATCAGCCGGGCGAGGCGATAGAGTACTACAACGGCTACCTCGACCAGGAGCCGAACGGCCAGGAGGCCGATGCGGTGGAGGGCAGGATCTCGGCGCTCCTCGAAGGCGGGGGGAGCACCACCAGCTCACAACCCTGATCCACCACCCCGCAGAAGGCGTATAATGGCTTGAAGGACTTTGTGGTTCACCCTTAGGAGGAGAAGATGCCCAGTTTCGGTTCGCTAGGTGCGACGGAGTTGATTATTGCTCTGGTCATCATACTGCTGCTGTTTGGGGCGAAGAAGGTGCCGGAGCTCGCCCGCGGCCTCGGTAGCGGCGTGCGGGAGTTCCGCGCCGGCACTAAGGAGGGGCAGATCGAGGACAAGAACAAGGAAGAAGAGAAGAAGGATGACGAGGACCTCGCCGCTGGCGAGACCGTCGCCGAAGACGAGGAAGACGCTTCTGTCAAGGCCGAGCAGAAGCGCGGCTAGAAACAGAGGACTTCACTAACTTTTTATGGCAGGTCGCCTGAGAAGTCCCGCCGACTCGCGTGCCTTACGCGACGAGGCTCGCATGACCCTGATCGAGCACCTCGGCGAGCTCCGGTCGAGGATAATCAAGGCCGCCGTGGTCTTCTTCGTCGCCTCCATCGTCGCGTTCGTTTTCGTGGAGAGTATCTTCAAGTTCCTCTTGGCCCCGGCGGAAGACTCTCTCGATGGAAAGCTCTACGCGACGGGCGTGGCGGAGCAGTTCATCGCCGACATGAAGCTGGCGCTCTTCGCCGCCCTCCTCTTCACGATCCCCGTTCTGATATACCAGATCTGGGCGTTCGTGGTGCCCGCCGTGGGGGATATGGGCAGGGCCTTCACCTACATCCTGGTCACGCTTTCCTCGTCGCTCTTCCTGGGCGGCGTGGCCTTCGGGTACTACTTCGTGCTGCCCGTGGGGCTGCCCTTCCTGCTTGAGTGGGCCCCCGACCGTTACGAGGTGATCCCTACCTCCAAGGAATACATGGCCTTCATGACCCGCTCCATGCTGGCCTCCGGGATAGCCTTCGAGCTTCCCGCGGCGACCTACGTGGCTGCGAGGCTGGAGTTGGTCGACGCCTCGCTCCTCAAGAGGTACCGGCGGCACGCCATCGTTGCCAACGCCCTCCTCGCCGCCGCGCTGACGCCTTCTCCCGACCCGTTCAGCATGTTCCTGCTCGCGGTGCCCCTGCTGCTCCTGTACGAGCTGTCCATCGTCATCGCCCGCTACGTCAACCCGACGACCGAGGTCGAGGCGCACGCGCTCGACCGCGACGATGATCCTGAAGACGAAACGGACGAACCTGAAGATTACGAGCCCGAGGACCACGAAGAGAACGGGCACGAGCGGGACCTGTAGCCGCCGGGCAAGATCTGTCCACGCGGGGTAGGGTAATGCCGGCGATCCGGCGCGCGGTCCCCAACGAGAACTGGGAGATCGTCCTCGAGTTCGACGGGCCGGGCTTCAAGCTCTTCCTTGCTTCGATCGCCAGGGAAGAGCGGGGGTATCCGTTTCTGGCGCTCCCCCACAAACTGAAGGACCTCGACTACGACGCGGCGGCCGTGTACTGGGGGAGGACGGTTCGCTGGACGTGGGGTATCTCTACCGCCGTTCGCGGTCTATAGCGGGTGAAAAGCTCGAGCGCCACTGGCTCCGGGTCGGGTATATGAACCGGGCCCCGACGCCCGCGCACCCACCACGTCTTCGGGGTCTGCGTCCGGCCCTTCAGTAAGGACGAACCTTTCTTGCTCGCGGAGTCCATCCACGGCGGGTTCTTCGATCCGGGTAGGTCGCTCTATTTCTCGTTGGAAGGTCTCCTGCGCCACGAGGGTTGGAGGGAGCACTTCGAGCTGTCGGGATGCGCGTGGGCCGTAGACGTCGTAATGCCATGACCCCGGCGACCCGGACGCGGTTCTGGAGAGACTGGTGAAGGAGGTGTGCCGGCGCGCGGACGGAGAGGGGCCGGAGCTTCAGGGTCGCCGGGTCTAGGGACGCAACTTCGGGGGCACGGCCTCGTGCCGGATCTTGTGCTCGAAACGTCGGATCGAACGCCGCAGCAAGTCCCCCGTTAGCCTGCGAAAGAACGGTCGGTGGGCTATGGCGTTTAGCCACGGGGGATTCACCTGGTAGTCGGTCGCCAGGGTCATGCGTACCGCGCCGGAACTCTCTTTCTCGACGAGCCAACCGCCGGTCCCCTTGGCGCCCTCGACGTACCTCCATTCTAGCCGGCGTGGGGCCTCGACCACGGTTATGGCGCTGACGACCTTGTGGGTGAGGCCGGCCGCGCTGAGCGAGAACTCCAGGGCGACGCCGGGACGCATCTCTGTCGTGTCGGAGCCGGTCTCGTCCAGGGCGCGTACGGCGGCGAGGCCGACGGCCCATTCGGGGAAGCTCTTTACGTCCAGGAGGGCGGCGAAGATGCGTTCCTGGGGGATGCCCGCGAGGAGGTAGCCCGCCCGGTATGGTTTCTCGGGGTCAGCCACCGATCAGGACGCCCGCGGTGTAGAGGAGGCCGAAGACGAGGTGCAATCCGGCGGTGCGCTTGACGACCGGGTCGAGGCGGCGCGGGGTGGAGTATTTCGCCACGTCGCCCCAGAGGCGCAGGGCGGCGAAGATGCTCGGGTAGACGAGGGCGCATTCGAGGGGGACGACGCCGAAGGCCATCAGGACGCCGACGGCGAGGTAGGGCTCCAGGATCAGGGCGCGGTAGACGAGGATGCCGGGCTCGCGGCCGAGCACGATGGGCAGGGTCCGGCGTCCGCCGCGGCGGTCGGAGACCAGGTCCCTCAGGTTGTTGGCGAGCAGGATGGCCGCCACGGGCCCGCCGATGGGGAGGGCGGCGAGCGGAACGTAGCCGGGGAAGCCGCCGGCCTGCACCGCGTAGGCTATCACCACGATCAGGACGCCCATGAACACGAAGACCGTCGCCTCGCTCCACGGCGTGTACGCGATGGGACGGGGACCCGCAGAGTACAGGTAACCCCCCAGCGCGCACAAGCATCCCAAGACTAGGATCGGCCACCCGCCCACCAAGATCAAGTAAATGCCGCACACCAGCGCGAGCGTGTAGCAGACCAGCGCTCCGAGGAGTACGCTCCGCGCCCGCACCCTTCCGGCGACGATGGAACCGGCGATCCCGACGGCCCCTTCTATGTCGAGCCCGCGCTGCTCGTCGTAAAACTCATTAAACATGTTGGTGGCCGCCTGAATAAGCAGGCTTCCGAGCAGCATCGCCACGAACGGCCCCCACGAGAAGGCCCCGTCCGCGTACGCGAGCGCCGTTCCGAAGAACACCGGCACCGTGGCTGCCGTGAGCGAGAAAGGCCGCGCCAGCCGGAACCATTCCAGGAGCCTGGAAGGTCGGGGGGCGTCGGCGCTCATGGGCTTTCCTGATACATGCCGAGGGATCATAGCCCGTTTCCCCCCACGCGGCAGCGAATCGTCGCGGCCCTGTCACACCCCAACTCTCGATCGGACACGTCGGGCCGTTCGTCGGACGCGCGGCGCTCTTCGTCGCGCGAGGATGGTGTCCGCGAGGACGACGGAACCCGCGAGACCGGGCGCCAGGTCACCTCCTTATCGGGAAACCGGCGCTTCGACGTGGCATCGGGGGGGGGGAGCCCGAGGTCCAGGAGCGGTACGCGGAGGTCTTCGGGAGGGTCGCCTCCTCCGAGGCGCGGCCGGAGGTCCTCCGCTACGAGAGCGTGCGGCACTCCCGCCCAAAACCGAAACGCGCCGCAAGCGCCCTCCCGAGAACGGGCCTTCGGGCCGCATCCGGCCGACGGGCGGGGACCGGATGGTGTGGCGGGCCGGCGCGTCGTCGAAGTCGGGGGGCCGATCTGGTATAACCCCCAACCGTGGAAGCGGGCGGCTCGACGGGACTAGCGCGGTCCCTTTTCCGGCTGGTCCGGCCCAAGCAGTGGACCAAGAACGGGTTCGTGCTGGCCGGGGTGGTGTTCGCGGGAGGGGTTTTCTCGGCCACCCCTTTGCTCAACGCCCTGCTCGCCTTCGCGGCTTTCTGCCTGCTCTCGGGTGCTGTCTACGCCTTCAACGACGTGCTCGACGTCGAGGAGGACCGCAAGCACCCGCTCAAACGGCACCGACCGGTCGCGAGCAAGGAGGTGTCGGTGCCCGCGGCGGTCGTGTTCGCCGTCCTGCTCGTGGCCGCCGGGCTGGGGCTGTGCTTCGTCGTCAACGTGGGCGTCGGGGCGGCCGGGCTGGCGTATCTGGCTTTGCAGGCCGTCTACACACCGTATTTGAAGCACATCGCCATCTTGGACGTCATGAGCATCTCGGCGGGTTTTGTTATTCGGGCGCTGGCCGGGGCGGCGGCGGTGGCCGCGCCGATCTCGCCGTGGCTCATCGTCTGCACGGGCCTCTTGACGCTCTTCCTCGGCTTCTCCAAGCGCCGGCACGAGTTGGCGACGCTGGGGGAGGGGGCCGTCGTCGTCAGGAAGAATTTGCGGGATTACTCCGTGCCGATGCTGGATGAGATGATGAACATCATGATAAGCGCGACCATCATCGCGTACACGCTCTACACGTTCACCGTGTACGAGGCGCAGGACGAGATCTTCATGATGGCCAGCATCCCGTTCGTGGTCTACGGCGTCTTCCGCTACATGCTCCTCGTCCACCGCGACGGCGGCGGCAACCCCGACACCCTGCTCCTCGCCGACCGGCCGCTCCAGGTCGCGCTGCTTCTCTGGCTCCTCGTCGTCGGCGCGACCCTCTACCTCCTCTAGCGTGCAGAGGCTCGGCAGGAACCTCGTCCTCGCCATCACCCTGGCCGTCGTCGTCTACCTCGTCCTGATCGTCTTCTCGAACTTCGGTAGGCTCGTCGACGCCCTTGCCGGCTTCGACCTGTGGCTGATCCCGGCGATACTCGGCCTGGTCTCCCTCTCCTACGCCGGCCGCTTCTTCCGCTGGCTCTACTACCTGCACGTCCTCAAGGTCTCCGTCCCGCTGGGCACCAACGCGGCCATCTTCATGGCGGGCCTCTCCATGACCATCTCGCCCGGCAAGCTCGGCGAGGTCCTAAAGAGCGTCTTCGTCCGCCAGGCCTCGGGCGCCGCCGTGGCCCGCACCGCCCCCGCCGTCGTCGCCGAACGCGCCACGGACGGCACCGGCATGGTCGCCTGGGGCTTTCTCGGCGCCTTCGCCCTGGGCCTCTCGCCCGTCTGGATGTTCGTCTTTCTGGGGGTGGCCGCCTTCGGCATAGCCGTCCTCCGCTCCCGCAGGCTCTCGCTCCTCGTCGAGCGCCTGCTCCTCAAGCTGCCGCTCCTCGACCGCCTCGCCCCGCACCTGCACGCCTTCCACGGCGCCTCCAATGAGCTCCTCGGCGCCCGCCCGCTCGTCGTCGGGACCGTCATCTCGTTCCTCTCCTGGGGCCTGGAGTGCCTCGGGGTCTACCTCTGCGCCGTGGGGCTCGGCGCGGAGACGGGTTTCCTGATGGTCGTCTTCGTCTTTGCCGTCAGCTCGCTCATCGGGGTCCTCAGCATGATCCCCGGCGGCATCGGCGCCGTCGAGGCCGGCTTGGCTCTACAGTTTCGCCAACTGGCCGACATGTCCGGCGGGCTCGCGGGGGCCCTGACGCTCGTGATCCGCCTGGCGACCCTCTGGTGGGCGACGCTCCTCGGCATTATCGGCCTGGTACTGGTGCGCAGGATGCTGGGCGACGCGCCGTTAGAGTCGACCTCAGAGTAGACCCGGGCGGCTTCAGTCCGCCGCGCGCATAGTGCGGCTCGTGGCACCAAGCAAAGCGGTCACCAGCAGAAGCCCCCCGGCGGCCAGGAAGACCGCCGGCAGGCTCACCTCGACGAGCAGGCCCGCGAGCACGTAGGAGACAGGGTCCAGGGCGACGGCCGAGAACATCGCCAGGCTCATGACCCTCCCGACGAGACCGGGCTCCGAACGCTCCTGCAACCAGGAGATGTTCACGACGGCCATAAAGCTGGCCGTCATCCCGATCATCATCGCCAGCAAGCTTGCCAGGATAAGACTGGGAACGAAAGCCAAGCACCCGACACCGACGCCCATCACCGCGGTGAGTGCCAGTTCTACGAGACCGCGTCGCCGGATACGTTCGGTGGAGCCGGCGATCACGGCCCCAACCAAAGAGCCGACGCCGCCCACGGCGATCAGCGTCGCGAACGCGCCTGCTCCCCCCAACCGACTCTCGGCCAGGAGCGATCCGCCGACGTAGATCGGTCCCGTCATGGCGAGGTTTATGCCTACCAAGATCAGGAGCACCGTCTTGAGCACGGGATCACGCCACGCGTACCGTACCCCTTCGGTAAGGGCCGATATCGTTCCCGGATTCTCCTGATGCTCCTTTGCCTCATCGGTGGTGGAAACACGAACCGCGGGGGAGCCGGCTCGGGTCACGGCGGCGAAGATCAGGGCTGAAACGAGGAACAGCACGGCGTTGGTCCCCAGGTTGATCCAGACGCCGAAGAGCGCCAGCATCAGGCCGGCGAGCGCTGGTCCCAGGATGCCGCTGGCTTGTTCGATACCCTGCGAAAGTGCGTTCGCCGCGTTCAAGCGATCCCTGTCCACCACGGCCGGCACCGCGGTCATGGCGGCCGGGTAGTAGAAGGCATCCAGCGCGCTCAATCCCGCGACCAGCAGGTAAACGTGCCATATCTGAATGGCTCCCGTCAGCGCGAGGAACGCGAGCGTACCCATCAATGCGGCCCGCGCAACGTTAGAGGAAGACATGATGGTGAAGGGGGACAGCCTGTCGCTCAGGACCCCACCCAACGGCGTCAGGACGATCCCGGGCACGGCAGCCACGGCGAGCACGGCGCCCAGCGATGCACCCGAGTCGGTGATCCTCAGTACCAGCCACGTTAGCGACACCAGAAAAGCCTGGTCCGCCAGCATCGAGAGGCTAGCCCCCGCCCACACGCGCCTGAAGGCCGTGATCTTCAGCGGCGTCAGCAGCCCGGAACCGTGCACGCCTATCTCAACCCCCCCGTTCGTCGACCGTGCAGATCAACGTTTCCGTCCAGCTCGACTTGAATGGGCTGTAGTATTGATTAAACATAAGCTCTCATGGTATCGTATCTGCAACGACAACGTTTTAGCGGAGCGCCCGATATGCACATAGCCGAACGGTTCGAAGTCTTGCTCGGGGCGTATCCGCACCCCAATGGTCGAGCGTGGAGTGGACAGGAGATAGATGACGCGACAGGCGGTGTCGTGACGCGGTCTTACATCACGAACCTGCGGAAGCATCGGATCGAGAATCCGGGGTACGAGAAGCTTCGAGCGATAGCCAAGGCCGTGGGATTCCCGCCCGAACTGTGGTTCGAAGAGGACCTACCGATGGAACCGGGCGCCCGGATAGAGCCTGAGCAGGGGCACGTCGGCATTGCTGAGAAGATCGCGCATCTCATGGAGATGCCGAGTCAAGATTCGGCCAGCAAGTCGTACACAGACGCCGATGTTGCGCGTTTGAGCTTCGGTAGCCTCAGCGAGGAAGACGTTAAGGCTATGAGGATAGGCAAGCTGACTGATCCGTCTGTCGAGCAAGTGATGGCGCTCGCGGATGTCTTTGGCGTGGATCCCTCTTACTTCCTCAATCGGGCAAAGAGTCCCCCGCTTCTCGATCAAGAGGCGATGGATATATTCCGGGACGAAACCGTTAACGCGATAGCCCACAAAAGCCTTCACCTCCCCGGCAGAGAGAAAGAAATGATCTTGAGCATAATCCGACAGTTTGAGGACTCGCGGCGTGGTGCCGATGAGCATTGAAACTCCCCAGAGACTTCTCGAGGACCTACCCATCGAGATGCGGTGGTTGAAGAACTGGCTAAGGAGAGCTAGAGCAGCTAGAACCGCTCCACCCGCGTCCAGGCGTTTCCTGACTCAGGAGGAGTTCCAAACGGAGCTTGTGGTACTCGGTTTGTACGATCAGACCTTCGGGCCCAAAGAGTATGCCGGTGCTTTGGGCAAGCATCTGGGGTTGACCGTTTCCATAGACGTAGTACCTGACGCCGCACATCCGGTCCTCTCGCGGGAGTTGGCGCGTAAGGGGGTTGTCGGTGAGCTACTTTTCCGGGACGACCTTGCAAGGGCGCACGTCATCGCGCCCGGAAGCCTGACACCACTTGCCCTTACTTTCACGTTGCTGCATGAACTCGGGCACTTGGCCGCTGGCGATGTATTCATTGAACCGCAAGATGTCGGTCTGTCGACGGAAAATCCGTCAGCTCTCCCAACGCTCGAAGTCCCGGACAAAAATCGCCTGGCCCAGGGCCAACCATTCGCGAGGGTCGAACATCGCGAGCACGAAGCGAACCTGCGCGCCGGGTACGCTTTCGTAGCCGGATGCTTGGGCAGCGACAATCCTTATACTCAGCGGATGTACGACATACTTTGAACGCCTTTCGGGAGCAATCCATAATCCTAGCCGTCGTATGCCTGGCTGCGGCTATATTTTTCGCAGGGTTTCTACGGTTTTCGCGTGGTACGTGGTTCAGCGGCGTTATCGCTGCGAACCTCGTTACGCTGACTATCATCTTCGGGACCTTTGCCATCATACCGATGAGTGGTGACCGGGCCGAAATAGCGGCCACCCTCATCTCTGAACTGCCTTTTAGTGCTGTCGTCATCTGTCTCTGCGTCGCGCAGGCCGGATATCTGCCGGCGCGAATGGGAGCACCGCCACTTGTTGTGGCCGTGGCTCGGCCGAAGCTGAGGTTACTGCTTGTCAGCGCCGGGGCGATACTCCCCGCCGTGTGGATGCTAGCCGCGATCTTCGGTTTCATATGGCCTTCGCCCGCCGTGCAGGCATTAGCCCCTGCTCCCGTCGAGTTCGTCGTCTTTAAATGGATCTTGATGATCCCCGCGACACTATTTGCCAGTCTAGCCGCCGTACTCTTCTTGAACGCTGCCAGGTCGGACCCCTTGGATCTTAGACTTCGATTGAAGAACATTGCCTTCGCCATCGCCACGTTCTGCCTTGCAATGGTCGCGCTGGAGTCCGCCGTTTTTGCCGGCGTTCGGGTTTGGGCGTCAGAAGAAAACCGGGCAACGATAAGCGGGCTACTAATGATCTTGGAAGCAGGCCTAGCCATTACATGCGTAGTCGCGTTCCTTCTCGGGGCCGCTCTGCGCTACACGCCTGCCATTGCCATACCGCTCGCGGAACGCATGGCAACTCGCTGGCTTCCTGAGCAGGATCGCTTCGACGCCCACAGATGGCGTACCGTTGTTGGTGGCGTTACCCGTGGGGTTGCTATCGCCTCTTACCGCATAGGTGCCGCGGCGGAGCGACTGGGCCTATCGCAGTCGGACATCGAACGGGCCGTCAATACCGTGCAGCACATCGCTGTGATACAAGGCAACCTTCCCGATACCGGTGCGATTACGCCAGAGAGCGCTCGTGATCTGCACCTTTTGCAGTCCGAGGTGGTGGGGGATGCTGAACTGACACGTAGGTTGGATAAGATTGAGCTTCACGGCACCATATCGCGCTTCGGTACCCAACATGCCGCTTCGCTTCATATCGAGCTTCGAGCGGCCTTAGATCTAACGGGCTGCAGCTACATTGGCGGTGCTGGTCGAGACGACCGGCCTCGGTGGTTCTACCTTGCCGCCGTGGGCGCTTCTGACGTAGGATTTATCGACGCCAGTAGGATGAAGGCGATTTTCAGCGGCGAGATCGTATACGACGAGGTATTGGGAGCTTATCGAGGAACGAGCGCATCGTCGAAAGAGACTCCTCGAAATATTCGGAGCCCAGGGAGGGCGCTAAAGGGCAGAGGCGGTACCGCCGATAAAGGGACGAATACGGTTTTGTGAAGTTGTCGGGTAATTGATGGTTACGTACGAGGAGGGAAAAAGCATGAACGCAGAGTGGAACGCAGAGGTCTACACCCCGGACGCCGGAGAAGTGGTGGCCAGCACAGCGGAGTTGGTGTCGCGGGTAAGGCAGCGCACGTCCGAAGAACTGACCTCGATGTCTTCCAATCGTTCTGCGTCTTACGCGGCCGCAATCTCTGGTAATACCCCTTTTGCTACTCTACCCAACGGAGTCACGATAGCTATGCGTAAAACAACCCCTAGTTGCTGGAGCTGCTGAGCGCGACTGGCGCTAGAGTTCAGAATATTTATGAGACAGATAACTGCGAAGGGAAACGCGCAAGGATCTCTTATAGTACCCGTGTCCGCGTGGTTGGACAATGCGGATGTATGCCAGAAAGCAATGGATCTCGCTGGCGAGTTGCCTCGTGCAAGCGGACGCGAGTTTGAGCGCTTCTACACATATCTGTCGGTCGACGAGCCGATCATACAACTGATGCCCGGGTACTTGCTTCCCGTTTGGGCCGAGCAGAGTGTAAAGCCCGAGACGTTATGCGCTCTGGCGGTGGCTGCAAAACTCGAAAACGCCCGAAATCGCTGGCTTGACAACACGGTAGATAACCCTGCAGACTTTGCGCCTTCGACCTCCTCACACGAGCTGAACGGGGCAATCGTTGCTTTAACGCATCGTTTATATAATGCCGTCATGCCCAACGATGTGGCCGGTAGCTTCTTTGAGCGGCTTGCGACGCTTTACGCGCGACACTCGCTATCCCTGGTTCTCGATAGTAAGCAGGAGGTTACGCGCAAATACTCCGCCGCACTCGTCGACTACGAAATTCATGCGAAGGCGCGCCATAGTTCCGTGCGGGCACCTTTAGACGCGCTCTTGACCTTACTGGGGACCGACGACGAGCAATTCGAGATGGCGACCAGCTCGTGGCATGCCTGGGGGCTCGGAGCCCAGTTGTATGATGATGCTTTGGACGTCGAGGAAGATTTCCGCCTCGGTACAATGACCTGGACCGTAGCTTGCACGCTAGAGCGGTTCAAAGACCGCATTCCCGAGAACCCGGATCGGTTCTATGAGGTCGCTTTGAAGGAGGGTGTCGTCACTCAAACGCTCAGACGCGCAGAAGAGCATTTTGCGCACGCCGCTCAGCTTGCGAGCTCAAGCTTTCCGCGTTGGGTGCCCGTCCAGAACGGCTGGCAGCGGCAAACCCAAATGCTGCGGGAAGATTACGAAAGCTTACTCGCCTTGGAGTCGTCTGACCGTTGAGCGAGCCTCACGCAACCACTGACCATCTCTTGGTAGGGGTTTCCGGGTCAATCGCTGTCCTCAATCTCCCGACGTATCTCGTCGCTTTCAGAGCCACCCTCGCCAATGAAGTGCGCGTCATAATGACCCCGGCAGCTGCCCAACTGCTTCCTCCGCCCACGGTCGCCTTGCTCTGCGACGAAGTGTTGCTGGACGACGAACACCCGCGAAAGAAGAGAGCCGGTCACGTCGAGTTAGCCAATTGGGCGGATATGTTTTTGGTTTTGCCCGCCTCTGCGAATACGCTCGGGCAAGTTGCTAATGGACTCGCTCATAACCTGCTCACGTCGACGGTACTGGCTTCGCCGGCACCCGTCGTCTTCTGTCCCAATCTGAACGAGACGATGTGGAGCAAGACGGCCGTCCAAAGAAACCTTCGGACCCTCGAGGAAGACGGTCATGTCGTGGTGCAACCAGAACGCGCTCCGGCGTACGAGGTCGGGACCGGAGAGATAGCCGATACCCGCGTACTGCTGGAACCAGATGTTCTCGTTGAACACTTGAGAAATTTGGTCCGCACGCCGAAGCTTTAACCTGTTTCTCCGACAGCTTAACGACTGACCAGGTTGTGTTATAACCGATAGCAATATGCGACTTATTATCTCTGAGAAGGCCAACACGGCCAAAAAGATATCCCAGTTTTTGTCCGAGGATTCGGTGAAGGAAGGCAAGCACCGTTCGGTCCCGCACCACACGTTCACGTGGAAGGGGGAGGAGACGGTCTCTGTGGGGCTGAAGGGCCACGTCTTGAACCCCGAGTACCCGGAGCAGTACTCGAACTGGCAGAAGGTGGAGCCGCGGGAGCTTATCGACGCGGAGATCCTGAAGAACGTCTCGGAGAAGGGTGTGGCCGAGGCGGTCAAGTCCCTCTCCAAGAAGGCGGACAGGGTGGTCGTGGCGACGGACTTCGACCGCGAGGGGGAGTTGATCGGGGTGGAGGCCCTTTCCCTCGCCTTCGAGGCGAACCCGAAGCTCGTCGACCACGTCGAGCGGGCGCGGTTCTCGGCGCTGACTCCCGGCGAGGTCGGCCGGGCCTTCGACGAGCTGGTCGAGGTTTCGAGGGACCTGGCCGAGGCGGGTGAGGCGCGGCAGGACATAGATTTGATCTGGGGCGCCACCCTGACCCGGTGGGTCTCCCGCGCCACGAAGCGCTACGGCAGCGCCTTCCTGTCTGTCGGCCGCGTCCAATCCCCGACACTCGTCCTCATAGCGGACCGCGAGAAGGAGCGCCGCGCCTTCGTCGCCGAACCGTACTGGGAGCTCGAGGTGAACCTCCGGAACGGCGAGCCGTTCACCGTCCGCCACGGGACCGCCCGCTTCGACGAGGAGGCGAGGGTCGACGAGGCGTTCGCGAACATCGCGGACGAGGCGACCGTCACCGAGGTCAACCAGAAGTCCGCCACCCGCAAGCCCCCGACGCCGTTCAACACGACCGGCTTCCTGACGGCCGCCGCGAACCTGGGCTTCGCGCCCTCCAGGGCCGCCCGCCTCGCCGAAGACCTGTACACCGACGGCTACATCTCGTATCCGAGGACGGACAACACCGTCTACCCGCGCTCGCTGGACATGCGCGAGGTGCTCGGCTACCTCAAGCGCGTCGAGGGGGCGGGGCCCTACGCGGAGAAGCTGCTGGCGCAGGACAAGCTCTCGCCGACGCGGGGGAAGAAGGAGACGACGGACCACCCCCCGATCTACCCGACCGGATACGCCTCCAAGAAGGCGCTCAGGGACGACCAGTGGAAGGTCTACCAGCTCGTCGTCCGCCGCTTCCTCGCCACCCTTTCGACCCAGGCCAAGACGCTCCGCACCACGCTCCGCTTCGACTCCGGCGGCGAGCCGCTCACGACGGGGGGCACGGTCGTCACCGAAGAGGGCTGGCTCGGCGTCTACCCGTACAGCCGAAGGGCCGACGAGGAGATCCCGAACCTCGAAGAGGGCGACGTCGTCGAGGTCACGAATAAGGAGATCCTCGCCAAGGAGACCCAGCCGCCGGGCCGTTACGGCGCCGGGCGCCTCATCAACGTGATGGAGGACCTCGGCCTCGGCACGAAGGCTACGCGGCCGAACATCATTCAGAACCTCTACGACCGCGGCTACGTCCACGACGACCCGCTCGTGCCGACGGAGAAGGGCGTGAAGGTCGCGCAGGCGCTGGAGGACTTCGCCTCGGAGATCGCCTCGCACGAGATGACGGCCAAGCTCGAGCAGAGCATGGACGACATCTCGGAGGGCAAGATCTCTAAAGACTCCGTGGTCGGCGAGTCGCGGGACGTACTGCGCCGGGTCTACGATCACCTCCAGAACGTCGAGACGGAGTTCGCCGACGTCGTATGGGAGGGCATCAGGACCGACGAAACCCTCGGCAAGTGCCCGGAGAGTGGCCACGACCTGATCATCCGCCGCAACCGCAAGAGCCGCAAGCGCTTCGTCGGCTGTTCGGGCTACCCGGACTGCAACGTCACCTACCCGCTGCCGCAGCGGGGTTTGATCGTCCCACTCGGCACCGAGTGCGACGCGTGCGGCTCGCCCGAGATAAAGGTCCTCGGCGGCAAACGACCCTGGATCACGTGCATCAACATGGATTGCCCGAAGAAGCTGGAGCAGAAGGCCGCGGCCGAGAAAGCCGCCGCCGAGAAGGCCGGGCAAGAGGGGGAAGGTTCACCGGAGGAGAGCCCATCAGAGGCGACGGAGAAAGAACCCATCCCGTCCACCACGTAGGGGACCGGCTGGAACTCGACCCGCCCGACGAGCGTCCCACCAGCCCGCCCTCGTTCCTCACCAGGGTCAGTGGTTACCTGCTCCTTGTCGCCATCGCCGCCGTGGTCTGCTATGCTGCCGCGTTGTAAGTTAAGGTAGACGAAGAACGCGTTAAAGAGTGAGAACATTTTGCCCCCGATCATCGGCGTAACGGCGACACTCAAAGAGGACGCGGACAAGGTCGCGGAGAGGCCCCTGGGCCGGTTCGTGCGGGCCGACCTGGACTACGTGGAGGGCGTCGCGGAGGCCGGTGGGGTGCCGGTGGTGCTGCCGCCGGTGGGGGAGCGGCGGACGGCGGAGGCCGTCGTCGGGAGCCTGGACGGCCTTCTTCTGAGCGGCGGGAGCGACCTGGACCCGCGCTTCTACGGCGAGGAGCCCGGCCCCGATCTTGGTCCGACCATTCCCGAGCGCGATGCTTTCGAGGTCGCGTTGCTTGAGTTGGCGCTGCGGCGGGGGATACCGGTCTTCGGGATCTGCCGGGGTTTGCAGGTCATAAACGTGGTCATGGGCGGGACGCTCTACCAGGACCTGCCTTCGGAGCTTGGCGGGGACTTGCTCAAGCACCGCCAGGAGACGCCCAAGTGGCAGCCCACCCACGAGGTCGAGGTGTTCGACGGCTCTTACCTTGCGGAGGTGGCGGGGAGGGAACCGCTCAAGGTCAACTCGTACCACCACCAGGGGATCAAAGACCTGGCCGAAGGGCTCGTAGTCTCGGCGCGCTCCGGGGACGGCGTGGTCGAGGGGGTAGAGGGCCGGGACCTCTCCGAGCGGTGGCTGATCGGGGTGCAGTGGCACGCCGAGGCGATGCGCGGCGCGGGGCGCGAGCAGCGGAGCCTCTTCGAGGCCCACGTCGCCGCCGCCGAACACCACGCCCGCCGCCAGGCCGCGGCCTAGAACTGTCGGCCGCGCGTCCCCCGGAAGGTGAGCCTGGTTGGGGGCTCTTCGTAACGGTCGAGGGGCCGGATTTCTCGGGCAAGTCCACGCTTGTGCGCGCCCTCAAGCCCCTGCTGGAGGGTTCGGAGCCTCGTACCTACTTTACCCGTGAGCCCGGGGGGACACCCGCGGCCGAACGCATCCGCGAGGTCGTTTTGGACCCGGAGATCGAGATGGATGCGTGGACGGAGGCGTATCTGTACGCGGCGGCCAGGGCGGACCACGCGCGGGGTGAGATCTTGCCCCGTCTCGAACGCGGGGAGAACGTCTTCTGCGAGCGCTACCTCGACTCGAGCGTCGCCTACCAGGGCCACGCCCGCGGCCTCGGCGTGGAGGCCGTCAGGGACCTGAACGCCTACGCCGTCGGGACGGTCGTGCCGGACAGGACCTTCTACCTGCGCCTCGAACCCGGGGAGCGTGAGCGGCGGGCGCGGGATCTCGGGGCCCCGCTGGACAGGATCGAGGCCGTCGGCGCGGACTTCATGCGCCGGGTGGAGGACGGTTTCGAGGCCCTGGTCCGGCAGGAACCGAACCGCATCCAACCGCTCGACGCCACGCGCCCGCCGGACGAGCTGGCGCAAACCGTCGTGGGGGAGCTCCGCCGGCTGCAATATACTCGTGGCGACGGGGCTACTTGAGGAGAGTCATGGACCGCGGCCCGGATGGCGTTGGGACGAGACAGTACGTCGGCGTGGGTGCCGCCACCGGGGTGGCCGTCGGGCCGCCGCTGGACAACCCCGCGCCAGGCATAGGGATCTGGAGCGCCGTCAGCGCGGGGATGGGTGGGGCTTCTCTGCCCCTCCGGGAAGAGGACGATGGCTGAGGCGGGAACGTTCGGCGGGGTGCTCGGGAACGCCGGGGCTCTGGGGTTGCTGGAGAACGCGCTGGCGACGGGGCACGCGTCGCACGCCTACCT
>CAXUFZ010000037.1:0-17666 GCA_964250345.1 uncultured Rubrobacteraceae bacterium | reverse complement strand
GTGCTCTACCTCGGTTGGCTGATCGTCTGGACCGACTCCGCGCTCGGGGGGTGGCGGTTCGCACCGGTCGTGCTCGCGGTGCTTTCCCCGCCCCGCGCGGGGCGGGTGCGGCCGACCGTCCCCCGCGGGTGGGGCGGGCTGGCGGGGGGGGGGGTCCACCTGGGCATCGACCGGCAGAACCGCAGCACCTCCCTGGGCTACTGGCTCGCCCGGGAGTTCGAGGGCCAGGGGCTCATGACGACCGCGTGCCGGGCGTTGGTGGACCATGCCTTCGGGGAGCTGGGCCTGAACCGGGTCGTCATCGCGTGCGCGACCGGGAACAGGAAGAGCCGCGCCGTACCGGAGAGGCTGGGTTTCCGGCGCGAGGGCACCCACCGTCAGGCCGAGTGGCTCTACGATCACTTCGTGGACCACGAGACCTACGCTATCCTCGCAAGCGAGTGGCAGACGGAACGCTCCTAACCTCCCGCGTCTCCGGGAACCACGACAGCGCAAACGTCCGAGAGGAGAAGGGTGAACTCGACCCCCGAAAACAGAGTCGCCATCGTCACCGCCGCCAGCCAGGGCCTGGGCGCCGCGTGCGCCCGCGAGCTCGCGGCCCGCGGGTACTCGCTGGCGCTAATGTCCCGCTCCGGCGGGGCGACGGACCTCGCCGAAGAGCTGGGGGGCGTGGGCTTTCAGGGCTCCGTGACCGAAGAGGCCGACCTACGCGCGCTGGTGGACGGTACCGTGGACGCCTACGGGCGGGTGGACGCCGTAGTCAGCGGCACGGGCCACGCGCCTTCGGGAGAGGAGATCCTGGACATCCCCGACGAGGATTGGCACGCGGGGCTCGACATGGTCGTGCTCAACGTCGTGCGGATGGCGCGGCTGGTCACGCCCGTCATGTTGCGCGGGGGCGGGGGCGCGCTGGTCAACGTCTCGACGTTCTCCGCCTTCGAGCCATCGGACGAGTTCCCCGTCTCCTCGGCCCTGCGCTCGGCGCTCGCCGGTTTCACCAAGCTCTACGCCGACCGCTACGCGGCCGAGAACATCCGCATAAACAACGTGCTGCCCGGTTACATGGACAACAACGAGCTCGACGAAGAGACCCGCGGCTCCATCCCGATGCGCCGGCCCGGCGCGGTCGAAGAGGTCGCCAAGGCCGCCGCCTTCCTCGTCTCCCCCGACGCCTCCTACATCACGGGCCAGAACCTGCGCGTCGACGGCGGCGTCACCCGCTCCCTGTAACGCGGCGAGCCGCAAGAGAAAGGCCGGGGCCCTAAAACCCCGGCCCTTCCTGATACCTCAAAACCTAGAACCTCGGTACCTAAAAACCTACCTCGCCGCTTCGGCCTCCGCCTCGGCCTCGGCCCGCGCCACGAAGGCGTCGCCGGCGCTTATCGCGACGACCTCGTCCTCGATGCTGGAGACGGTCCCTTCCATGCTCGACCACACGCCGACGGAGAAGCCGTCGTCGACCGGCTCGCCGAGCTTCTGGCCGTAGGAGACCTCGTCGCCCTCGTTCACGAGCGCGGTCGCGGGCTTGAGGATGCGCCCGCCGAGCGGCAGCGCGACGCTGCCCACCTTGCCGACGAGCGACTCGACCTGCTCCGGACGCTTCGTCTTTATGTCGGCGTACTCCTTGGAGGCCACGCCCTTGGGGATGACGAGAAAACCGTTGGTGGTGCGGCGCACGAACGCGTCGCCCTCGCCCAGGCTCTCTATGCCCATCTCGTTCAGGTAAGGCCCGCCGTCGATGACGGAGAGGTTGCCGGCCTCCGCCTCGACGTCCACGCCGGAGAGCTTCAAAAGCTCCGTGGCCGACGCCCCGAGCGGCGCCTCGAAGAGCTTGAGCTCGACGTCGGGGCCGAAGACGTTGACGTACTTGGTCGTCACCGGCTTGCCGAGGAACCAGGCGTTGTAGATGTTGACGAGCGTCTCGGTGTTCTGGACGATGTGCCCGGCGTCGTAGGGGCGCCCGGGGCGCTTGGAGCCGTCGGGCATCTCGACCCGGCGCGGAACCCAGCGGTCCTTCTCCTCCATAAAGATGTTTTTGATGAGCGTCTTCTCCTCGCCCATCGAGTACTTGTCCGGCACGAGCGAGTAGCCGTAGAGGCCGTTAGCACCCTCCAGGTAGCGCGAGAACCAGCCCTCGTCCTTGTAGTGGACGCCGAGGATGATCTTCTCGATCCCGAAGACCACCTTCATCGCGTCGAAGAGCTCCAGGAACTCGTCGAAGTACTCGCGATGGAGCATCTTGTCGCCCCAGTAACCGGGCTCCGACTCGGTGCAGTTGACGATCAGGCTCGGCTGCGGGTTCTTCCACTTGAAGTAAGTCGGGAACCCACCCCCACCGGCCCCCACGATGCCGGCCTGCCGCATCAACTCGACCGCGTCGTCCCTGCTCAGCGCCTTTACCTCATCAAGCGTGCGCTGCTTCAACTCAGCCAAAACTCTTTCCCTTCAGACGCTCTCTACACCAGATACTTGCTGTTACAAGCTCACCCACTTATGTCTTGAAGTATAACCTTTGAGCCTTTATGTTGCTAGGTCGAGTGGCGACCACATGGTAGACTTTGGGGACGCATGAAGCTCTCCAGGCTCACATCCAATTTGCTCCTCGCGTGCGGCATCATCACGCTGTTTTCGTGGACGACCCGGGCGTACACGTGGTACGTGAACGATCTGCAGGAGCAGGGCTATTTGGCGCTCCTGCACTTTCCGATCGTCGGGATCTTCCTGCTCATCGGCGCGTACATTACGTACGTGGGCATCAGGGGCCGTCGGGCGGCGAGGCGCGCTTCCACGTAGCAGTTTCCGCGCGGCGAGGTCGCGGGTGTGCCCGAGCCGACCGCCTGCTTCGAAGGGTGCATGGGAGGCGGGGCGACGCTCGATACGTGTCCCGTTTGCGCGCTGAGGCGCCCTACTGTGCGACAATACGCGCATTAGGAGGTGACATGGACAGCAAGGCCCGAGAGCGTAGGCATTTAGAAGCCACGACACGGGAAGCCCAGAAGGCCAGCTCGGCTTACCGCAGAGCTGAGAAGCAGGCCAAATTGACCGCCAGGGAACAGCAGCGTTACGAGGCTGCCGTTCGCTCTGCCGCGGTGTCTCAGCGAGTTGTCTCGGCGTCACAACGCGCCGCCGTGTTAGAAGCCCAGAAGACAGCAACGCGGGCAGCCAAGAGGATCGCCAAGCTACAGAAAGAAGTTGTGCGCTCGGAGAAAAGGTTGGCCGAGACGGTGAAGCGGGCCGAGCACGAGGCACGAAAAGCTGTAGCCGCAGAGAGAAAGAAGCGTCCCCTTCTGCCGCCGCCGAGCGTCGAGGAAGTGCACGAGCGCTGGGAGGATCGCAAACGGCAGGAAGCTTCCTAGTATTTGCCTCCGCCGCTGGTCGTCTTCGATACCGTGGTCGTGGTGCGCGCCCTAATCGGGAGGCCCGGCAACGAGAACCTGAAGGTCATCGAGGCCGCTGGCACTGGCGCCCTCCGCACCGCCCTCAGCGACGATGGTTTAAGGGAGCTTCAGCGCATCGTGGGCGGTTTGCAGTCCAAAATCGCCGGCCCTGTCAGAGCTTTCGAGGTGGTCAACGATCTTTGGGTGCATGGCACCCTACACCATCCCCAGCGTTACGACTGGCCGAGCGTCAACGATCCGGACGATTACTGGCAACCGGACCTAGCGTTTGAGGCAGCCGCAGACTACATCGTGACTCACGATCCGCACCTGCTTGAAGCCGAGCTACCTCTGCCCACCAATGTGTTGACCCCTGCTGAGTTGCTGAGAGGGCTCGGGATGTAGGATCCAGCATGCCCTTGCTAGTTATTCGGAGTATGGTTCGTGGGGCCGTCTTAACGGGACTACCCCCTTGTACCTCAACCGGACGAGGTCGCATTCTCCCGTCTTCGGCAACGCGCCGGACTGTCCCGTGTTTCGAAGGGCTTCGCCGAAAACGGAGGTACGAACCGTGGCAGGCGGGCTCTGTCCGGCGGCTAAAGTCCTTGCGGGTGATCTAGCCGCGTTTCGCTGCTTTCTGGGAGGTCGGCGGCGGAGTAGTTGGGGACGGCGCGGCGGAGGAGTTCGAGGGACTTGGCGGCCTCCTGGCCTCGGGAGTGGTAGATCATGCCGTCCAGAAGCTCGGGGAGGTCGGCGCCGTCGGGCGGGGTCATCTCGGTGGAGAGCTTGAAGACCATCTGGTGATCCGTCTCGGCCCGCTCCTCGTCCTCTTCGAAGAGCTCTTCCCGGAGCTTCTCGCCGGGGCGCAGGCCGACGAACTTTATGCTCACGTTCGCAGCGCCCATTATCTCGATCATCTTGCGCGCCAGGTCGGTGATGGCGACGGGACGCCCCATCTCCAGGACGTAGGTCCCGTAGCCCTCGGCCATCGCCCCGGCCTGGAGCAGCAAGGAGACCGCCTCGGGGATGGTCATGAAGTACCGGATCATGTCGGGGTGCGTGACCGTGACGGGGCCGCCGGCCTCTATCTGCTGGCGGAAGGTCGGGACCACCGAGCCCCGGCTGCCGAGCACGTTGCCGAAGCGCACGGAGGCGTAGACGGTCTCCGGGTAGTCGCCCGAGAGGCTCTTGACGACCATCTCCGAGAGCCGCTTGGTCGCCCCCATGACGTTCACGGGGTTGACGGCCTTATCCGTCGAGATGTTGACGAACTTGCTCGTCCCGTAGGCCCCGGCCGCGCGGGCGACGTTGAGGGTGCCCTGGACGTTGTTGGTGATGCACTCGGTGGCCTGGAGCTCCATCATGGGGACGTGCTTGTAGGCGGCGGCGTGGAAGACGAGCTGCGGGCGGAAGCGCTCGAAGGCGAAGGCCACGCGCTCGGCGTGGGTCACGTCGCCGACGAAGACCTCCGCGTCGTAGAAGTCCTCGCGGCGGAGCTCGGTGTTCAGGTAGTAGAGCCCGCTCTCATCGCGGTCGAAGAGCACCAGCTTGGCGGGGCCGAGGCGCGAGATCTGGCGAGAGAGCTCCTTGCCGATGGAGCCGCCGGCGCCGGTGACGAGCACCCGCTTGCCGTTGATGTAGCCGGAGAGGGCGTCGAGGTCGATGTTGACCGGCTCGCGGCCGAGGAGGTCCTCGATCTGGAGCTCGCGCAGCTTGATGGTCCCCTCGGCCAGAAACTCGCCAAGATCGGGCATCACCTTCACGGCCGCCTGGGCGCGGGTGGAGGTGCGCCAGATCCTGTCCATCTCCTCCCGGCTGGCCTGGGGCATGGCGATGATGACCTGGTCGATGCCGTGCTGGGAGATCAGGCTTTCCAGATCCTCGACGACACCCAGCACCGAGGCGCTCTCTATCCTCCGCCCCACCTCGACCCGCGAGTGGCTGACGAAGCCGACGACCTGCGTCTCCGTCGCCGCGGTCCGCCAGATGTGCCCGGCGAGCGCCACGCCCGACTCGCCCGTGCCCACGACAGCGACCCTGGTCCGCCGCCCGACCTCGCGCAGGGACAGCTCGTAGAAGACCCGCGGGTACAGCCGCACGGCGACGAGCTGCACGTAGGCGAGCACAGACCCGACCAGCGGCACCGAGAGCGGAACGGGGTTGACGTCCAGGATCCCGAACCCGTCCGGCCCCACGCAGAACACCGCGAGAAAGAGCCCGCCGGCCGCTATGGCGGTCGCGCTCAACACCTGAACGCCCTGGTAGATGCCGGTGTACCTGAGGATGCTCCTGTAGACGCCGCTCGTGTTGAGCAGCAGCACGAACGCCAGCGCCGCGAAGATCGCGAACGGCCAGAAGGAGGACCAGAACTGCTCCTGGCTCTGCGGGTCCTCCGCGGAGACACGGACGATGAGCACGACCGCGAACGACTCGATAACGATGAAGGCGTCCACCAGCATCGCCGCCCCGCGCCGGAACGCCGGCGGCGAACGATGGAAGGCCCGCTGGAGCCGATCCACGACGCCAACCACCCCGTTTCCCGCCCGCTGCATAAGACTCATAGGGCCATATATTAACTTTTGTTGGGCGCCCTGACCAGTTTCCGGGTTGCGCGGCGGTCGTGTTGGTGGATGGTGGTCCCGTGCAGCGTCGCTCCGAGCGCGGGCGGGTTTGAAACCCACCCCTACACAATGGGGTAGGGATTTCGGGTGTCGGTGTGTGCTCGCCTTCGCCGCCGGGGCCGTTTATTCACGCCACGAGGCTACGCCCGAGACGAAGGCGTCCACCCCGCGGTCCGGTGGCCCCCAAAACGACAACCCCAAACGCCCGTTCGCCCCACCGACCCTTGTAGGGACGGGTTTCGAACCCGCCCGCGTCCGAAGAAACGCGGACGAAACCGGGCCACACTCGAACGGCGGAACCCGGGAGCGAATCGCGGCCGGCGCGCCGCCTACACGAGCCTCGGCAACGCCGCGAGCGCCGCGCAGAGGGCGAGCACCACCGCGACGCCGAGAAGCGCCGACGCTCCTCCCCCGGCGACCAACAGGGCGGCGAGGCCGGCGACGACGCTGGCGCCGTAGTAGAGGTTGCTGGTGCGGCGGTGGAGCGCGGCGGTCGGGGTTATGCGCTGGTAGATGTGCTCGCGGTGGGCGAGAAAGATGTTCTTGCCCGCCCCGCTCCGCAGGCGGCGGAAGAGGGTGAAGGCGGTGTCGAAGAGGTAGGGCAGGAAAATGAGGGCGCAGGCGACGAAGCCGAGGGGCGTCCAGCTCTCGCCCGGGGGGACGGGGGCGTACAGGGCGACCGCGGCCAGGGAGAAGCCCAGAAAGTACGCGCCGGAGTCGCCGACGAACATCGAGGCGGGGCTGATGTTCCAGATGAGGAAACCGGCCGTCGCGCCGACGAGCGCGGGTAGAAAACCGCCCGCCGCCGCGGCGAGCGGCATCAGGAAGAGGGCGTTGATTACGGCGACGCCGCCCGTGAAGCCGTCTATGCCGTCCATGAAGTTGAAGGCGTTGGTGAGGGCGGCGACCCAGAACACCCCGACGGCGAATACCGCGATCCACAGTACCCCGGAAGCCTCAGATAGTACCGGCGGCGGGTACAGCAGGAGCAGGGCCCCGGCCACGACGACCTGCGCCGCCGCCTTGAGCTTGAAGCCGAGGTTCGAGAGGTCGTCCGCGAGGCCGACGCCCCAGATCAGGGCCGCCGCGACGAGCAACGGCAACGCGTCCTCCGGCCGCAGCAACGCGACGCCGACGAGCGCGCCGACGAATATAGCCACCCCGCCGAGCCTCGGGGTCGGGACCTCGTGGGAGGAACGGAGGTTGGGGACGTCGAGCAGGCTTCGGCCGACGGCGAACCTTACGAGCAGCGGCACCAGCGCACCTGCCACCAGAAAGGCTAACCCTCCGGCGACCACGGTCACGGTCTAACCCGCGTCTTCGAGGAACGGGTTCTCGACGCGCAGACCTTCGATTACCTGCCCGTGCTGCATGTCCTCCGTGAAGAGGCGGTCCGCGCCGGATTTCAAGGCGGCCTCGACGATCAGGGCGTCCCAGAATGAGAGGGACATCTCCCGGTGGCGCTGGACGGCCGCAAGCACCATTCCGGCGTTCTCCGACACCGACACAAACTCGGCGAAATCTTCTACCGCCGCGCGCGCCCTCTCTTCAGAGAGCGGGTGGTCTAACCTTTTGGCCGCCCAGTAGAACTCCCGGAGGACCTGAACGGAGATCATCCCGTCACCCCCGGTTAAGTGCTCGTCTACCAGGGCGCCGGCGATCCTTTGTTTTTCCGGCTCGTCTTCGTCGACGAGATAAACGAGGATGTTGGTGTCGAAAAATGGAGGCATGACGACTCCCTACAGCGGTCCCCCGCGCCGGTTTCTTGCTATGGGTCGGTCATACAATTCTTCCCGCTTGGGCAAGCCTTTTCCGCCGCTTCCGGCTTCCGAGTTCCTGGAAAGCTCCAGCAATCTCCGTCCCGCCTCGCGTCTTTTTCGCCGGACCCCCGAATACTCTTCCAGGTAGTCCCTCAACAGAGCGTTCACCGAAGTACCTTCTTCGAGCGCCCGTATCCTTGCCCGCTTGACCGTCTCCTCGCCCACCGTAATCGTCAGGTTCGCCATACCAACTCCTTTACGTGTGGCACGTAATCAGTGTAGCACGATCAGTATTTCGGGCTCAGCAGGCCGACCTCCCGCAACCGCGCGACCTCCAGCGCCACGCCTTCCCGGAAGGTACGCGGTGCGTAGTGGAGGTCTCGCCTCGCGTCGTCGTAGGGATAGGCTTTGTCCTCACGCAGCCGGGTTACTTGTTGGCTCTTTACCGGCAACGGAAGCCGCAGCTTCTCCGCCGCGGTTAGAAGCTTTTCCACGGGCTCCAACGGGAGGTGGACGATGCGCGGGCTCCTTCCCAGGGCGCGGGCGGCGGTCTGGACCAGCTCTTTGTAGGAGAGGGGTTCGGCGCCGGGGAGGTCGTAGGCGCGGTGGGTGGTGGTCGGGCGTTCGAGGGTTTCGGCGAGGCCTCGGGCGCAGTCTTCATGGTAGACGGGTTGCCAGAGGTTCGTGCCGGGGCCGAACATCGGGAAGACGGGGGAGCGGTCGAGGAAGCGGAGGAGGCGGTGGACGTTCTTGTCGCGCTCGGAGCCGTAGATCATGGCGGGGCGAACTATCGTCCAGTCGAGGCCGCTGGCGCGGATGAGGTCTTCCATGCGCCGCTTCGGGCCGGAGCGGAACCCGTAGGCGGAGTGGGCGCTGGTGCTGCCGACGACTACGAGCCGGGGGACCCCGGCCGCACGCGCCGCGGCGACGACGGCCGGGGCGTGCTCGAGGCCGGCGACGTGGATGAAGGCGTCCGCGTTCCGGAGCGCCCGGCGAAGGTCCCCTTCTTCGGAGGCGTCGCCGCGGACGAGTTCGGCCCCCCGGCCGTTGAGCCGCGGGGCGTTCGGGCTGTCCGGGCGGACGAGGCAGCGGGGCTCGTGTCCCGCGGCGAGCAGGAGTCTTAGAAGCTCGAAGCCCAGGAGCCCCGTGGCCCCGGTCAGGAGGACCTTCATGCGGGGTCCGGCGGCCTAGTTGGTCTGCTCGCCTTCCTGGGGCTGTTGCTGGTCCTGCCCGGTCGCGAAGAGCTCCACGCTGACGGCCCTGTCCGGGCCTTTATCCTTCTCGACGTACTCGATCTGGGCCTGCTGGCCGTCCTGGATGTCGCCCATCTCCCGTTCCTGGCCGCCGAGCGAGATCTTGGCCCTCGCGTTCACCCTGAAGTTGAGGGGCTTGGCGCCCTGGTCCTGCGTGGTCGGCTTCAGGGAGACCTTCTTCTTCTCCTGGTCGACGCCCTGGATCGTGCCCAGCGCTATCTTGCTGTTGGCCGGCTCCGCATCGCCCTGCTGCCCGCCCTGCTGGTTTCCCGATTGGTCTTCTCCGCCGCAACCGGCCGCCAGGACGACGAGGAGCACGGACGCCACCAACAACCTGGGGAGGGCCCCCACCGCTTTCTTTCTGACGCGCATAGCCTCTCCTTACCCTCTAGAATCGGAGCATCGTCCCGCCAAACTATCAGAGCGCTCGGGAGCTTACCAACCGCGCGACGCCCGACAAACCCGGGGCCGGAAGGTGGCGGGCCGCCGGTTCCCCGGCTAAGGTGGCGGGAAACCGGTGTGGGGAGGTCGGATGGCGGCCGGAGGTATCGAGAACAACGAAAGACGCGGCCGGCTCGCCCGGGGCCGCTACAGGACCGACGTGCCCGACACCCCCGAACTGGAACGGGCGCAGGCGCGCGAGGTGGAGCGGGACGTCGAACGCCTCCACGGCCCCGACGAGGTTCCCTACGGGCGGGACGAACTCGTGGTGCTGGTCCTCGCGCGCAACGCGCGGGCCTACCTCGAATCGTTCGTCGAGCATTACCTCTCCCTCGGCGCGAAGCACGTCGTCTTTCTCGACAACGGCTCGACCGACGGCACCGTCGAAACGCTCAAACGCTACGAAGGCGTCACCGTCCTGCGTTCGGTCCTGCCCTACAAACGGTACAACGTCGCGTTCAAGCGCCACCTCATAGAGCGGTTCGGCCGGGACCGGTGGACCCTCAGCGTGGACGTGGACGAGCTCTTCGACTACCCGTTCTCGGACGTGGTGGGCCTCAAGGATCTGCTGGGTTATCTGAACGAGAACTCCTACACGGCGATGGTCGCCCACATGCTCGACATGTTCCCCGGCAGGCCGCTCCGCGAGGACGGTCCCCCGGCGGGCGAGGGAGGCTTGAAAGGGTCGTACCGTTTCTACGACATATCCGACGTGCGGGCGCGGCCCTACTCGGAGGTCGGGGAGGTCGGGAACGTGTTGGGAAACGCGGGGATCGAGCTTCTCTGGGGCGGGGTGCAGCGGAGGGTCTTCGGCGGCAGCCCCCTGCTGACCAAGCACCCGCTCGTCTTTCTGGACGGGCGGCTGAAGCCCATGGACCTCTCGGACCACTGGGCCGGCAACGCCCGCGTGGCGGACCTCACCGGGCTGCTGCTTCACTACAAGCTGACGGACGGCCTCTACGGGCAGGTGCGCCGCGAGATGGAGGAACGCCGCGACCTGAACCTGGGCGGCAAGTACGACAGGTACTCCGGCATCCTTGGAGAAACCCCGAGCCTCCAGATAAAGAACGACGCCTCCCGGGAGCTGGGCAGCGTCAACGACCTCGTCGGCACCCGCCTCGTGACCGTCTCCCGACGGTACATGGAGCTCGTGGACGGCCTGGACGAGAACCGTCCGGGTAGGCTGCTCGGCGCCTTTCTGGGCGCGGAGGCGGAGGCGTCGGCCTTGAGGGGGGAGTTGGAGTTCACGCGCCGGCGCCGGCGGGCCGCCGAGGAGCACCTCAGGGCCGTAACGGGCTCCCGGGGGTGGAGGATCCTGTCCGCCCTGGGACGCGTCAGGGCCGAACTGGGGGGCGCGCTCGGCCGCCTACGGCCCGGGCGAGGCCGGGCGGAACGGGACGCGTCCTCCGAAAGATAGGCGGTCCTACCCGCGCCCTCTCACGCGCTTGGCCGCGCCGATCACGCGCCGCATCGGCGCGGTGTACCGCCAGCTACTGGACTCCTGCATCTCCCTGAGGGTCTCGCTGGTCGTCTCCGAGCGCTCGCGCGCCGCCTGCAACTGCCGCTGGAGCTGCGCCTTGGTGTCGCGGAGCCGGACGAGTTGCTCTTCGCGCTTTTCCACGGTCTCCCGCAACCTCTGGCTTCTCGCGTCACCTTTCGCGACCCAGTTCCTGGTCTGTTGCAGCATCCCGTTGAGCTTGGTGAAGCGCTCGTTGTGCGAGATGAGGATCCGGGCGGACTCTAGCAGGGTGCCCGTCCGCTCCCTCCACGCCCGCGCCTCCTCTTCGGGGGCCGCGTTCGCCTCCGGCTCGGCGTAGCCGAACGCGGCGTAGTCGGGCGCGTAGTGCTCGCGGATGGCGCGCACGCCGTCCTCGCTGAGCAGCCCGGCCGGGTAAGGCAGGGGGGTCACGTTCTCTCGGCGCATCGTCGGCAGCTCCGCGTCGAACTGGGCCAGGTGCTCGCCCAGAAGCCCGAGCGTCTCGCCCATCTTCTCCGTCCGGCCTACGTGGCCGAGCGCGGGCAGGGCGTCGCCCAGCAACTCCGTCTGCAAGGCCCAATGCAGGTTGTAGGGGGGCTCGCCACCATCCCTACGACCGAAAGCGCCCAGGAAGCGCTCGAAGCTTTCCAGCACGTCCTCCGGGGACGAGGGGATATCGGGGAACCACGGCTCGTCGCCGAAGTTCTGCACGAACCCCGGTTGGCGCAGGAGCACCTTCGACTGCCACGCGGACCAGAGGCGGCGCGCCGGGTCCCGCACGACGCTGAACCGGAGCCAGTCGTCGGCCTCCGACGCCTCCGCCAGCCAGCCGGGGTCCGCGCGCTGGGTCACGTACTGCGGCGGCCACCTGTGGACGTTCTGGATGGTCTGTCCCTGCGTGGCCCGGAAGTTCTCCGGGTCCTCGAAGCTCTCCGGCGGTATCTCCAAAAGGTCCGCGAACAGCCACCTCAGCGACGTGCACGCCGCCTTCTGGACGGGGACGTAAGCGACGCGAAACTTCGCCACCACGATGCCGCGCGTTAGAACGCCCCGGGGGGCCGTCTCCACCGGTGCGTCCGCCTTTGCGCCTGAGTCTCCCACCGAAGCCCGCCCTTCGCTCGTGCCGCCGCTACAGCGGGTGATGCTATCTCGCCGGATGGTACCGGTCAACTCTACCAAGCCTGCTGTTTTGGTGGTCCGAGACCTTGCCACGAGTCCGGGCGCGTCGTGGTATCTTGGCGCGATGATTTTGGCTCCGCGTCACGGGTTCGTGTTCCTGGCGATGCCGCGGGCCGCCTCGAGTTCGTTGGAGCGGGCCTTCAAGCCCTACGCGCAGCTGATGCAGGCGGCCAGGAACCCGCGGCTCAAGCACACCAACTACGGCGAGTTCCAGCGCTTCCTGGAGCCCTGGCTGGAGGCCAAGGGTTTCCCGCGCGAGTCTTACGAGGTCGTGTGCGCGTTTCGGGAGCCCGTCGACTGGCTGGGCAGCTGGTGGCGCTACCGTTCGCGCGAGGAGATCTCCGACCCCTCGCACTGGAACCATAAGAACTACGCCGGGCACGTCTCCTTCGGGGAGTTCGCCCGCGCGTACGTGGACGACAGCGCGCAGTTCGCCCGGATAGAAGACCCGGCCGGGGTGAGGCGCCCGTCGGAGTTCGTGCGGCCGGAGCCCGGTGGGGCCGAGATCGACCGCGTCTTCCGCCAGGACCGGCTCGACCTGTTGGTGGACTTTTTGCGCGGGAAGGTCGGGGAGGAGGTCGAGATGCAGGTCAGGAACGCCTCGCCCAGGCGGCCGGCCTCCATGTCCGAGGCTTGCGAGCGCGAGCTCAGGGAGTTCTTCGCGCCGGAGTACGGGATCTACCAGCGGGCCATCGGCGGGTAAGCTCGGGGGATGTGGTCTGTGTACCGGGATATGCCTGCCGAAGATCGGGAATCGGTCGAGAAACGACGCCTTCTCGACAGCATGGAGCACGTCCACGGCCCTGAAGGGGTGGCCTACGGCGAGGACGAACTGGTCGTGGTCTGCCTCGTCAGGGACGGCCGACCCTACGTGAAGTCCTACGTCGAGCACTACCGGTCCTTGGGGGCCAGGCACGTCTTCTTTCTGGACAACGGCTCGACCGACGGGACGGTCGAGGCTTTGAAAGGCTACGACGGCGTCAGCGTTATTCGCACGCGGCTCCCCTACAAGTACGAGGGGGCGCCGTGGGAAGAGGATGCAGTGGGCAACGGTTGGACGCGGGAGCTCCGGTTCAAGCAGTACCTCTTCTCCCGCTTCGGCGGGCGGGACAGGTGGTGCCTGTGCGCCGACATAGACGAGCTCTTCGACTACCCGTACTCGGACGTGATCGGGCTAAATTCCTTTCTCGCCTACCTGAGAGAGAACCGCTACACGGCGGTCGCCGCGCAGATGGTGGACATGTTCCCCGAAAAGCCCCTCTCGGGAGAGGCCGCGGGCGCCGACGAGCCCCTAAAGCGGCTCCACAGGTTCTGCGACCTCTCCAACGTCAAGAGGTACGGCATGAAGGGAACGCGCGTGGGCCGAAAGACCCTGGGCTCCCGAAACACCACGGTCGCCAGCGGGGAGCTCGAGTTCTTCAAGAACGGGATCAGGGACACGGTCTTCGGCACGAAACCGCACCTGACGAAGTTCCCGCTGGTCTACCTCGACGGCAGGACGAGGCCCATGTACCGCAGCGCCCACCGGGTCGGCAACGCCGCGGTGGCGGACGTGACCTGCGCGCTGTTCCACTACAAGTTCGTCGACGCGCACTTCCAGGGGCAGGTGGCCCAGGCCGTGAGCGAGGAGCACCGCATCAGGGGCTCCGCCAAGTACAAGATGTACCAGCGGGTGATGGCGGAGAACCCGAGCCTGCTCCTGAAGCGGGAGAGCGCCATAGAAGTGACCGGCGTAAACGACCTCCTGGACAACGCCTTCCTCGTCGTCTCCGACGCGTACGTGGACCGGGTGAACTCGGAGGAAGAGCGGGCGGTCGCGGAGAAGACCCGCGACGAGCCCGGCGAGCTGGTAGACGGCTACCTGGAGGCCAGGCGCCGGGAGCGGGCGAAGACCCTCGCCGCGCAGAGGCTCGACCGGAGGCTGCGCGGCGCGCTCCGACGGCAGTCCCGCGGAAAAGGCACGCGCCAGGAAAACCGCCGGTTGCGGCGGCGGGCGGAAGAGCTGGTCCGGCGCAACCGGGCCCTGGAGCGACAGATCCAGGACCTGCAGAACTCCAGGGGATGGAGGGTTTTGAGCGCGCTTCATAGGGCCTGGATGAAAGCGTCGAAGCTTGTCAGACGGAAGGGCTAAAGCACCGGCGAACCCCGGCTAGAAGCCGTAGCCGAGCAGGCTGAGGTCTTCGGCGAAGCGTTCCTCGGCCAGGCGCCGCGTTTTTTCGTCGTAGTGGGCGCGGTATCCGGTGTCCTCGCCCAGGTTCTTGACCATGTGGGGTAGCGGCGGGGCCCCGATCCGGCCGGCCACGGCGGACCAGTCCTCGCCCAGGCTCTCGAAACGGCCCACGAAGTCCGTCAGGAGCGTTCCCTCGTGGGACAGGGTGAAGCTCTGGCTCCGGTAGTGGGGGTTCGCGGCTTCGTCCGGGATCTCGGCGACGGCCTCCACGAACTCGGGGAACGGCATCCCGGAGTAGATCGGCCCTTCCTTCAGGCGGCGCCACCCCTCGTAGTGCGGTTTGTGGAGTTTGTTCCGCCAGCACGAGAGCAGCCGGTCGAAAGGGTTCCTCACGAAGGCGAAGCGGAAGAAGTGCCGGTACTCGTCCGGTGAACGCAGGTAGTCGGTTCGATCCATCTGCCATGCCTTGCCCCGCTTCTGCGCGTCGTTGAAGAAGAGGTGGGCGTCGAGGCCCTTGGATCCGGTGACGTCAACGCCCGCTTCGAAGAGCGGCGCGAGGGCCACTTTGATAGAGGTGCAGGCGACCTTGGGCATGACCATGTAGACGAAGCGCCGCTCCTCGTGGACGATGTATTTGGCTGGCGCGGCCATCGCGGGGAAGCATATCAGCCGAACCGGAAGAAGAAGACCGCCACCGACGGGGGCCGACCGGCGCCCCCGCAAACTGTAGAATACGCGGCGATGCGAGACGAGGAGATACAGCAGAGGATCGCCAGCTTCCCGCGGTGGCACTACCGCTTCGACCTGGGGGGACACGAGACCCCGATCTTCAACAACAAGGTGGACATCCGCCACGGCGAGCGCGAACGGTACTTCTTCGACCCCATGGTGGACTTCCTGGGCGGGAGCCTCCGGGGCAAAAGGGTCCTCGACCTGGGTTGCAACGCCGGGTGGTGGTCGCTGCGCGCCGTGACGTCCGGAGCGGACTACGTCCTCGGGATCGACGGGCGGCGGATGCACGTGGACCAGGCCAACTTCGTCTTCGAGGCGAAGGGCGTGGACAGGGAGCGCTACGACTTCGTGGAGGCCAACCTGTTCGATCTGGACCTCAAGACGTTCGGGGAGTTCGACGTAGTGTTCTGCTTCGGCCTCCTCTACCACATCAGCAAGCCGATGGAGCTGATGGAGCGGGTAAGCGCGGTCAACACGGACCTGCTCGTCGTGGACACGGTCGTCAGCAGGGCCGGGGGTTCCTACTTCGAGGTCAGGCAGGAGGACCTGGAGGAGCCCCGCCACGCGGTGGACTACGAGCTGGTGATGGTCCCGACCGTCCGGGCGATGCACGACCTGGGGCGGCAGTTCGGGTACTCGACCGTGACGCTCAAGCCGGACTTCGCGGACTACCGGGGGTCGGCGGACTTCCGGAGCGGGGGCCGCCGCGCGTTCTTCTGCGCGAAGCGGACGGACCTCGGCAACGTCCCCGCCGAGGTGGAGCCGCTGCCCCCCGCCTCGGCCCCCGCCGACGGATCCGGCGCGTAGCCCGACCCTCTACGCGGCCTTTCGGAAGGCCATCATGAGCTGGTTGCGCGGGTGTCCCCAGTCGCCGACGTACTCGGCGGTGAGGCCGGTCCCCTCGCAAGCCCACTCGAACGCGTCGGGCGTGTAGTGGAAGGGGTCCTGGTCGTAGTAGGAGACGATACCGTCGCCCTGGACCAGCGGCCCGACGTACCGTTTGCCGTTCCAGTTCTCGAAGAAGGTGGCGAAGAACACGCCCCCCGGCAGCAGCACGCGGTCCACGTTGACCAGGCAGCGGGAGATCAGGTTCATCGGCAGGTGGGTGAAGACCGACTGCGCGAGGGCGTAATCGAACCTCTTGCCTAGACGCTCCAGTCCGAAGTCCTCGATGCGCGCGAGCGTGGGCCGTTTATCCTGTAAATCCGCCTCTTCGAGCTGTTGCAGCCCGGCGTCCAGCAGCCTCTGGCTCTGGTCGATGCCGTAGTATTGTCCGGCCTCCAGATATGGCACGAAGCGCAGGCCGCCGCGGAGCGACCCGCAGCCGACGTCGAGGAGACGGTGGTCCGGCCGTAGGCCCTGGCCGCGCAGGAACTCGAACTGCAGCTCGCCGATCTCGTCCCACCTCCCACCCACCGACCCGCGGAACCAGTCCGGGTTCTTCTGTTGGCCCTTCGGACCGGCATTTCTCGCGTCCTTATTCTTCCGGCCCGGTCCGGCGTTGGCCTGCTTCTTCAGGCGCTCGATCTGCTGGTCCTTCTTCTTCAGCTCCGCCCGCGCGGCCTCGATCTGTCGCTCCGGGTTCGGAGCTTCGCCGCGGACGACGCCCGCGTCGAGGTTCAGGAACGCCCGGAGGCCACTCGTCAGCCCGAGCGCCAGGCGACTCTTGATCTCCGGCATCACAGCCCCCTTACAGAAAACGGTCGATCCCGCGTTTGCCGCGCGACGCGGCGGATCATAGCACCCCGGCTACCCGAGGTATCTGCGCTCAAGCTCGACGAACTCGGGCTTGAGCCGGAGGAGCGGGGCGGCCGGGCTGCCGGACATCCTCGCCACCAGCAGCTTGAGGTCCCTGTCCGCCGCCCGCAGCCTCCGCAACTCCTCCGCGGATACGTCAACACCGTCGGCGGAACCCGCCCCGGACCGTTTCCCGGCGCCCGGGGCCGTCGCGAGCTTCTTTTCGAGCCGGGCGTTGGAGCGCTCGGCCTTTTCGAGTTGGTCCTTCACGTGTTCCACCTCGAAGGTCGAAAATTCTCTGCCGATCTCCGCCCGGTACGCGTCGTCCGGCACGTCGAACGCCGCCGCGGTAGGCCGCTCTCCCGCCTCCACGGGCAGCCCGGTCAGCTCGCCGGTCCTCCCGCCCAGCCTCTCCAGGGCCTCCCAGACGGCGAGGGTTTCCTCGATGAGGCTATCCTCCGACACCAGTTGCCGGCCGAGGGGCCTGGCGGAGGCCTCCGTGTCGAAGACGTCCAGGGTCGGCGTGTCGGCGAGCGCCAGGCCCCAGTAGCGGTTGAGCGCCTCGATCAGGGGGAAACCCCTCCGGAGCATGTCGAAGGAGACGGCGAGGACGTCCTCGGGGTAGGCGTCGGCGAAGTCCACGAGGGCCCTGTTGTGGGAGATCCACATCCTCAAGGCGAGGTCCGGCACTTCCAGGAACCTGCGGTGGTCCTTCTGGTTTCCGATGCCTTCGAATAGCCCGCGCGCCGCGCGCTGGTGCAACGAGCGGGTCGTCTCCGCGAAGTGCCGGTACACGACGAGCACCTTCGCGTCCGGCAGGATGGCCTTCCAGGCGTCGAGAAAGAGGCACACCCGGGGGTCTTTGAACCCCCACAGCCCCTCCGCCCCCCCCAATAGCCCCAGGTCTGTAATTCGCCCC
>CAXUFZ010000036.1:0-17743 GCA_964250345.1 uncultured Rubrobacteraceae bacterium | reverse complement strand
CTGGTCCTCATCGCCCCGGCCCCGCCCCGGCCGGCCGTGGACGCCCAGGCGGCAGGCGCGCTGTCGCACGCCTACGACAACCGCGCCGCGGTCAGCGACGCGCTCCAGCACGTGCTGACGTTCCGGCCGCTGCCCGCCGGCCTGCGCGAGCAGGTGATAACCGACAGCCTCGCCGCAAGCGAGGACGCCCGGCTCGCCTGGCCGCGGCACGGGATCACCGAGGACATCACCGCCGCGGCGGGCGCCATCGAGGTCCCGGTCCAGGTTCTGGCCGGGCAGCACGACCGGGTCGAGCCGCCCGCGGTGCTGGAAGCCAACCTCCTGACCGTCATCCCGGGCGCCCGCATGACGGTCATCGAGGGCACGGGCCACCTGTCACCGCTGGAGGTGCCCGGCCAGGTCGCGAACCATCTCGGCCAGTTCGCCGCCAGCCTCGTCCCCGCCCGCCACTGACGCGACCCCGTCATCACGCGCGAACCGGGCACGTCCCCGAAGGTCAGTCCCAGGCCCGATGCTGCCTAATCGTACGTCCCGGGGGTTCCTGCCGGTTCGCGCGAACGGCGGTCGCGGCGACCGAGAGAAGAAGCTCAGAAGCGCTCGGGCGGGGCGAACCGGTAGAAAAGCAAGCCCTCATCCGCGTCCCGGACCATCGCCACGAGCATCTTGGCGAACCCCTCCTGAGTCGAGGCGAGCTCCAGCGGACCGCCGCCCAGCGGCTCCATCCCGATGTCGCGGGTGAGCCGCTCGACGACCGCCCGGGCGTCGTCGTCGCCGACCCAGATGTTGTTGGGCCGGGTCGTGGCGGCCGCCGCCCGGTCGAAGAGCTTGCCGAAGTTCAGGTTGAAGGCCTTCGCCACCGGTCCGGTCGTCTTGGCCTTGACGTACTCCGCGGCCGACGCGTACCCGCCGGGCGGGTCCTCCCCGCCGAGCCGGTTCGTGGCGTCGATGACGACCTGGTCGTCCAGGCCGGTGACGCCCGCGAGCGCGTCGGGCACCGCAGAGTAGGGCACCGCGAGCAGCACGACGTCCGCGCCGGCGAGGTCTCCGCCCTCTCGGCCGAGTTCGGTCACCTCGTGCCCGGCGGACCTCCACAGGCGCGCGAGCGTTCCGCCGATGGTGCCCCTTCCGATGGTCGTGATCTTCATCGGTCGGTCCTCCTCTTTCGGGTCGGGTGTTGGGTGGGGCGTTGCGCGGCGCTCTAAGCGTGCCGGACGGCGTCGTCGTAATCGAGGCGCGGAAGCCGGCCGCGCCACGCGTCGGGACCGGGGTATCCGATGTTGACGACGAGCTGCGAGTGCCAGGTGCTGTCGGCGAAGAACTCGGCGTCGACCCCGGCGGCATCGAACCCGAGCATCGGCCCCGCGGCGAGCCCGACCGCGCGGACGGCGACGATGAAGTAGGCGGCCTGGAGGGTGCCGTTGTAGACGGCCGTCTTCTCGCGCAGGCCGACGTCGGCTTCGAAGACCTCGCGCAGCTCGGGCTTGAAGGGCAGCAGCTCGGGGATCCGCTCGTGGAACGCGTGGTCGTCGGCGAGCACGGCGACCACCGGCGCCGCGGCGGTCTTGGCCCGGTTGCCGTCGTTCATGAGCCCGAGCAGGCGGTCGCGCCCCTCCCCGGGACGGACGTAGACGATCCGCAGCGGGTTGATGTTCGCCGAGGTCGGGCCGAACTTCGCGAGCTCGTACATGTCCCGCATCTGGTCGTCGGTGACCGGCTCGTCGGCGAAGGTGTTCGCCGTGCGGGCCTCGGTGAAGAGCAGCCGGCGGGCGTCGTCGCCGACCGGGCGCGTCGGCGCCGGGGTTTGTGCGGGCATCAGGCCTCCGAACCTCGATGTACTGTTTGTTTGTACACACAAATATACTACCACGTATCCGGTGTAAACTGGGGCCCGTGCCGTCCCGCGGATCAACTGACAGGCTCTCGTCCGAAGAACTCGCCGCTTGGCAGGGGTTCCTCCGGGCCCACGCCCGCCTGAGCCGTGTGCTCGACGCCGACCTCGAACGGTCGCATGGGTTGTCGGGGAACGACTACGACGTGCTCATACAACTCGGCCTCGCCCGGGGACGGCGCCTGCGCGTGACGACGCTCGCAGAAGAGGTCCTCATGAGTCCCAGCGGCCTCAGCCGGCTCGTCGACGGGCTCGAGCGCCTGGGCCTCGTCGCGCGCGAGCGCCGAGAAGACGACGCGCGGGGCTTCGACATCGTGCTCAAACCCGCCGGCCGGGCCCGGTTGAAAGCCGCGAACCGGACCCATCTCGAGCGCGTGCGCGAGATGTTCCTCGACCGGCTGTCCGACGCACAGCTGCGGCAGTTGCGTGACGTCTGGGCCGCCCTCGACCCCTCGCCGACCACGGGCGGTCGGGGGTTACCCCCGAAGCCGGTCTCGCGAGTTGCGCCTGGCCGGGGCAGCCGCACCTAGAAGCCGTGCGAGAAGGTGGACGGCGGGGCTCGATCAGCGACCCGGCCGGTCCCTGGAGCCCCCTCATGCACCCGTCTGCCCGCCTGCATCCCAGCGATCTTTCGGACCAGGAATGGGAGATCCTCGCTTCGTCGATCCCACCCGCCAAGCTGGGCGGAACCGACACTGTTGTTCCGACCGGCGACCTTCTTGATACCGCCATCTCGGGGTCAACGCATGATCTGAGGAAAATCGCCCGCTAAGAGCGTTGCTGCGGAATTACGTCCTTAGGCATGGGGACTCGTGAAGCCCCCATGCCTAAGCTTGTCTCTATGAGGGAGAGTCGCGAGGATGAGGCCCGTGAGCAGGCGGAGACGGGGGACGACCAGCGCGTTACCGCGCTCCCCGAAGCCGCCGGAGGCCCCGAGCGCGGCGCCAGGGACAGTGTACAGCGGTAGTAAACGGGTAATCGACAACAACCTTCATAATTCTTAACATTTGCACCGCACGGGACGATGGTGGTGGGGGATGGGACGCGACTCTGCGGTCGCCACGCGCCGCGGTGGCTCGCGACAGTGAGCGGAGCGTATCCGGACTTGCCGACGGGTCACCATGTCGCTCTCGGAATTATCGCGTCGCGACCCCGACCTCCGGACCGCGGACACCGGGCCTCAGGTCGGGGTTCTTCACCTCTGTCCGAGCTGCCCGCGGTTAGCGGTCAGGACCTCGTCGGACAGTGCGGGGTCGGCCTCGGCGACGGCACGGGAGACCACCAGCGAGCCGACCATCTGGCAGAACAGTGCTATCGCCTGTTCGCGGGCTTCCGCCGCGCTCAGTTCGGTGCCGGATTGGTGCGCGCGATCGAGCACCATATCGGTGATGGCGCTGAAGTAGCCCTCGAGCCCGCGTTGGTACTCGGTCTGGGCCGCGACGCTGTGGCGTGCGGCGTCGGCTGCCAGGGTGGCCGAGGCGCAGCCGGTCTCCGGGTGATCGCGGTGGGCGGCCGTCACGTATCCGTCGATCATGTCGCGCAGGGCCGCTCTGGCGGAGCGGGGGTGGGCGCCGCGGATGGCGGCGAGCGCGTCCAGCGAGTCGGCGAAGCCGCGGCGATAGACCTCGAGGGCGAGGTCTATCTTCGAGGAGAAGTGGTTGTAGAACCCTCCGTGGGTCATTCCGGCGGCCTTCATCAACCCCTCGATGCCGATGCCGTCGATGCCACGCAGCCTGAAACCTTCGCCTGCTGCGCCGACGATCTTTTCGCGGTTGAGCTTCTTCTGCTCCCGTGTGATGCGTGGCACCGGGACACCTCCTCGACGAGGCGTCGCCGCCTCTTGCGGACCGAGGCCGACATCGCGCCCAGTCTGATGATACCCGCCATCAAAAAGAGCGTCCACACGCGCTCCGGCTTGACAGTGTTGATGACGGAGGTCATAATCATTTTTAATGATGTATAACATCAAAGAGCAGGCTGGGGCTGCAGACCTCGGGCAGCGTGTCGACCACCCGGCCGGCCGGTTCACCGCTCACCCCGCGAGCGACCCAACAAGGAGGACCACCATGGGACAACTGGACGGCAAGACGGCGCTGGTCACCGGGGGCACGTCGGGGATAGGCCTCGCCACCGCGCGCCGCTTCGCCGAGGAGGGCGCGCGCGTCTTCGTCACCGGACGTCGGCAGGCCCAGCTCGACGAGGCGACGGCCTCGATCGGCCCCGAAGCTACCGGCATCCGCGGCGACGTCAGCGACCCGGCCGACCTCGACCGCGTCTTCGAGACCATCGCGCACCGCGGCGCGGGCCTGGACGTGCTCTTCGCCAACGCCGGCGGCGGGGAGTTCGCCCCGCTCGGCGAGATCTCCCGCGAGCACTACGCCGACACCTTCGACCGCAACGTCGCGGGCACCCTGTTCACGGTGCAGAAGGCGCTCCCCGCGCTGAACCCGGGCGCCTCGGTCGTTCTGGCCGGCTCGACGTCGGCCAGCAACGGCACCCCGGCGTTCGGCGTCTACGCCGCCTCCAAGGCCGCCATCCGCTCCTTCGGCCGCACCTGGGCCGCGGAGCTGGTCGGCCGCGGGATCCGCGTGAACACCCTCATACCCGGTAGCACCGTTACCCCGGGCCTGACCGGGCTGGCCCCCGACCCGGCCGCGGCCGAGGCGATGCTTCAGGACATGGCCGCCGGCATCCCGATGGATCGCGTGGCCCAGCCCGAGGAGATCGCCAGCGCGGCCCTCTTCCTGGCCTCGGACGAGAGCAGCTTCATGACCGGCGGCGAGATCTTCGTCGACGGCGGCAGCGAGCAGATCTGACTCCCGCCCGGCCCGCTACCCCCTCTCCTGCCTCACCCGTCATCGGGTACCGGCGGCGGTTGGCCTTTCCGCCGGATTCGTCGTATAACGGCACTCCTTGGCCTCGGAAGGGTGGCACGGGAGGGGGTCTCCTCGTAACAGGCCGCGTGCCATAGGATGACGCGACGCTACCGGGTTGAGGCACAGGACCCGGTCGGTTTGCTCCTCCGGCTGGCGCAGCCTACCGACACGTTTGAACTGGAAATCCAGTTGCCCGTTTGCGGTGTCTACCGTGCCTTTGAACACGTTGCTGTTGGAGGATTGCGGGATCATCCGCCCAAGGATGAGGTCTCCCTTGTCTCCGCCCACCGATTTGTCCCTGAGAAGCTCCTCCACGGAACGGTACTTGTTCAGCGCTTTTTCTGCGATCTCGGTGACTTTCTCGTGGTGGCGTTTGCAGGCGGGTATGACGTTCGGCGGTACGTTCTCCCCGACCGTGCCACTCCAACCTCACTCGCACGCGCGAGCGGTTCGGCCTCCCCGTGTTCCGGTGCTTCTTCGAGCGGATCGTGGAGGAGTGCGTCGAGGCGGGGTAGTCCGAGGGAACGAACCGTTCTTCGACTTGGCCAGGGTCGAGGCCAGCGCCGCCGTGGACTCCTTGGCCGCGAGGTGGGCCGTCGAGGCGCACCTGGGAGAGCTCTTTGAGGAGGCGCGCGCCGGAGGACGCCGCCCTCCGGCAGAAGAACGCGGCCCGGAGCAACTGGGTCTCCAGGGACGGCGCCAAGGACCGCACCTCAGGAGCGGCTACCGGCCGCGCACCTCCGACTCGCGCGCCAGCAGGACGGACCCCGACGCGACGCCAATGACGTGGCTGAAGGTCGGGAGGCGGCTCGGCTACCAGGCCCGCTACGTCGTTCGACGGAGGGAAGGCGCGCGTCATCCTCAACGCCCTGGTCACCCCCTCGGAGGTCACAGAGAACCGCCCCATGCTCGACCCCCTCCGGAGGATCGCCTTCAGGTGGCATCTGCGGCCCCACCACGTCACCGGTGACGCCAATTACGGCACCCGCGAGAACGTGGCGGCCCTGGAGCGGGCCGGCGTCCGGGCGTGCGTGGCGATTCCCAACTTCGACTTCGGGAAAACGGAGGGCGGCCTCTTCGGCCCCGGCCACTTCCGCTACGATTCCGAGGAGGGCGCCTACGCGTGTCCCGACGGGGAGCACCCGCGCCCTAGCGGGCGCGCCCCAGCGGGCCCCGGGGGACGATGTACCGGTCCAAGGCCAGGGCCTGCAACGCCTGCGGGCTCGAGGAGCGGTGCACCGGCTCGAAGAACGGTCGCACCGTCTACCGCTCACGGGGCGCGGATTGCTACGACAGGGTGCGCGCCTACCGCGGAACCTTCGCCTACGAGAACGCCCCGCGGAAGAGGGAGGTGCGGGTAGGGCCGCTCTTCGCCGAGGTGGGGCGGCCGGACCGCCGCAGTCGATACGTCGCCTGGAGGGCTGCACTCCCCACTGCCTCCGTGGTGACGGACGGAACTCCACCCTACCGGCTGGCCGGGTCCGCGTCTTGGCGATCCGGCCCGGACGTGGCGTCGTACGGTGGCGGTTGTCTGCTCGACGGTCCCGCCTCGGCGGACGAAGGGTGCTCGTCCGCGCGACCGAGCTCCGCCCGCAACGACGAAACAAGACGCGGCAGATCCTCCATCTTGCCGGCCGTGCCGTAGACGTAGAAGTCGGGGCGGACCACCACCGCCTCGACTCCGGCCTCCGCGAGCCAGTCGGCGTACGCGCCATCCAAGTCGACAACCGAACCGTCGCCGGGCGATCCTTTCGGCGACAAGCTCACCAGATGCGCGCCGATGTCGCCCAGGAACGCCGTCTGCTCCTCGTCTAGCGCGTCTCGGGGGTCGGCCGTCGTGCCGATCACGGCCCACCCGTTGCCCACCACGTCGTCGAAGAGACCGGTGTTGTCCCCCTGCCGGACCCTTCCCTGGACCGAGAGCGTGCCCACCAGCGGGTCCCCCTCGCGCAGGAGGCCCGGCCCGAGCCTGTGCGGGGGATTGGGGACGGGGGGCGCCTCGGACGGGTCCTCGCGCGAGGCGATCATGCGCCGGTCCCGCTCGGCGGCCTCCTCGGGGTCGGTGACGCACTGCAGGCCGCCCAACTCGCGGGAGAAGTCTATGAAGTGCCTGACGTTGACGAGCCGCTCGGTCTCGTAGGTGCTCAGGATGGCGTCCGAGGCCTTGCCGGAGAGGACGAGGTCCAGCTTCCAGGCGAGGTTCACCGCGTCCCTGAGGCCCGAGCACATCCCCTGCCCGGCGAAGGGCGGCATGAGGTGCGCGGCGTCGCCGGCGAGCAGCAGCCTCCCCTGCTGCCAGGACTCCGCCCAGCGGGCCCCGAACCTGTAGACCGTGTGCCGCTCGAGCGTGGTGTTCTCCGGGGTCCTGCCCCACGGCTCTAGCAGCCGCCAGGCGGTCTCCTCGGTGTTAAGCTCCTCGATGCTCTCCCCGGGCAGCCTCATGAACTCCCAGCGCCGCCTGCCGGGACCGCCGGAAACGATCGTGGTCGGACGGGCCGGGTCGCACAGTTGCCAGTTCATCGGGCTCCACTCGCGCTCCTCGTGCGGGATCACGTCCAGGATCAGCCAGTCGAAGTCGAAGCCGAGGTCGGTCACCGGCGCGCCCATGCTCTCGCGCACGAGGCTGTTGGCGCCGTCGGCGCCTATGAGGTAGCGCGCCCGGACAGTCCTCGTCTCCTTCTCAGGGACCCACGCACCGGCCTGGCCGGGGTGCCCCTTGCGGACCGTAAGCTCGACGCGGTCGTCGTGGTGCGAGATCTCCTGGACCTCCCAGCCCCCGTTCACCTCTACCGTCGGCAACGACTTCGCCTTCCCGTCCAGCACCTTCTGGAGGTCCGGCTGAGAGAAGAAGTTCGCCACGGGCCAGCCGGAGATGCCCTGCTGCGACCAGTCGAGGCGCAGCAGGATCTCGTCGTCCCTGTTGCGCCACTCGTAGAAGTCCGGCACGGGGTCGGTGATCTCCCGCACCTCGCTCGCGATGCCGGCCTTCTGGAAGACGCGGGCGATCTCGTCGTCGTAGTGCACGGCGCGCGGCAGCGGGTAGGTCGCCGGCCACCGCTCGAAGGCGGCGACGCGGTGGCCCATCTCCCCCAGCAGGATCGAGGCCATCTGCCCCGTGGGACCGTAGCCTACGACGGCCACGTCGTATTCGTTGTTGCGCATGATGGTTGCGCCTCCCCTGCTCTACAGAGGGACGCGCAGGTCGTACTCGACGTGCCACTCGCCCGCGTAGGCGCGCCGGTGGAGTTCTCCCTCGGAGGCGCCCGCTTCGCGCGCGTCGAGCATCTTCTGCGGGTCGAAGAATTTGCCGATGGGGTCGTCCGCGAACTCTGGGGAAGACTTCATGAACTCCATCGACTCCTTCCAGTCCCCGAAGTTGTCCGACTGCAGCTCCACGGAGTTGCCGTCCGGGTCGACGTAGTAGATGGAGGTCGTCATCCCGTGGTCGAGCGCCATGTGCGGCTCGATCCCCAGCGCCTCGAGCCGCCCGTACGTCGCGAGGAGCTCGTCCACGGAACCGTACTCGAAGGCGAAGTGGTGCATCCCGGCGTGCGCGAGCTTCTCCGGGTCGTCCGAGATGCGCGGGGAGTGCAGAAGGGCGATCCTGTGGTTGGCCCCGTCGTTGGTCAGCCAAGCGCCCCCCTGGAACTGGAAAGTCACCCCCGCGCCGACCACCACCCCGTACCAGTCGATCATCTCCCCAAGGCGCGTGGTCTTCAGGTTGACGTGGTGTAGCTTGGGACGGGTGACCGCGCCCTCTTGCTCGAGCATCGCGCTTCTCCTTCCTGACGGTCGCCACGGGCCGCCCTCGCACGTTCCAAGTAACGTCTTTCACTACGGCTTCGCTTCTCGGCTTCACCCCCGTGCGCTTCGACAACGGGGGACAATCACCTTGCGTAGCCTGCGTTCTCCGGGACCTCGTCCACGGACGAAACCTCGTAAAGTTTAGGCTCGTACTTCTCGGCGATCTCGGCGGCCTCCCGCATGTGCGGCGCCGCCGCGGGCTTCTCGAGCATCGCATCGTAGTGGTCGCGGTTATCCCACTGGGCGTAGTTGACGACCCGCGTTCCGTCGAGGCTTTTGTGGATGTTCGCCGACAGGAATCCGGGAAGGCCGCTGATAACCTCTTCGGTCGCCTCGACCAGGACGTCGGCCAGCCGCTGCTGGTCCTCGGGCGCCACATCGAAGACGTTGATCAGGGTGACTATCGGGGCTTCGGTGGATATGGTGGTCATTGCTCCCTCCTGACTCTCGTTTTCACAGCTTGTTGGTACGGTGGATGGTCCCGAAATGCTTTCGCGAGAACCGCCAGTTTATCCGGTAGGTACGCCGGATGAGCGGTGCCGCGCCGTGATGCACTGCGCGTCACGAGACCCCCTTCGGACTGCACATCCAGCCCTGTCACCCGTCCCCGGTAGCCCGCTGTCGTCATTTCAGTAGGCCACGGGCAAGCGTGCCCACTGGCGGGCAAAGTACATGGGAACACGAACCGGCTCTTCCGTCTCCGACAGCCGCAGGTCCGGCAGGCGGGACACAAGCTGCTCGAGCGCTATCTTGCCCTCCAGGCGGGCGAGCCCGGCGCCGACGCAGAAGTGGATGCCGCGGCCGAAGGAGAGGTTGCGCTTGGCGTTGGCGCGCCGCGGGTCGAAACCCTCTGGCTCGGGGAACACCTCTTCGTCGCGGTTGGCCGCGCCGAAGAACAGGCTCAGGCTCGCGCCCTCCGGTATCTCCATCCCGTCCAGGCTCACCGCCTCCCTGGCCCGCCTGTAGTGGCACTGCACGGGGGATTCCGCGCGCAGCGCCTCCTCGACCACCTGGGGGGCGAGCTCGGGATTGCGGCGCAGCTCCTCCCACCTGCGCCGGTCGGCGAGCAGCAAGTGGATCGTGTTGGCGAGCAGCCCGGCCGTCGTCTCGTGTCCCGCCACGAACAGTTGGACCACCAGCGAGACGAGCTCGCGGAGTTCGAGGTCGTTGTCCGTGACTATCGCCGTCAGCAGGTCGTCCCTGGGGTTCTTCTGGCGTTCTCTTATGCGCTCCGCCGCGTAGCGCTCGAAACCGACGTACTGGCGCGCCGCCTCGACCCGCTGCTCCAGCGGGGCGCCGTTGTCGAAGAGGAGCTTGGCGAAGGCCGTGCTGAACCCCCTCACCTCGTCGAAGTCCTCGCGCGGCACCCCGATGATGCCGAAGATCACCCTGAGGGGCATGGGTAAGGCGAAGGCTTGGGCGAAATCGGCTTCGTGCCCGTCGTTCAGGAGCATGCCGTCTATAAGCTCGTCCGCGATCCGGCGGATGTCGGGCTCCATCGCGGCAACCCGGCGCGGGACGAACGCCCTGTCGACGAGCCTGCGAAGCCTCTTGTGGTCCGGGGGGTCGCGCATAACCATGCTCCCCGCAAAAAGCGAGGAGAATCCCTCCTGGAACGCTTCGATCACTTCCGGCTCGGGCTCCCCGCGCGGCGGGTTGCCGAGCGCGTTGGCGGCCGAGAAGCGGTCGTTGTCCATCAAGACCGAGACCACGTCGTCGTAACGGGTAACGACCCACGAGTCTAACTCTTCGCTGAAGAACACGGGCGCCTCCTCGTGCGCCCGCGCAAAAACTTTGTATGGATCGGCTACGTACGCCGAGCTTTGGGGGTCGAAGGATCTCCCCATCGGACACGTGGCTTTCTGTTCGGACATGCTCTTCCTCCCCGGTTTCTCCGGTGGGTCAGGTCCCCCGCCGCTCTGGGACGACTTCCGTTCCAGAACGCATGGCTTCGGTTCGCACCCCGGCCCCGCGCCAGGCCCTGGCGCGCCATGGCTTCAGGAAGTCCACGGGTTCGTCCCTGTTTCGGAATCGGCTTTCGTCACGCGTCCCCCGTTCGTACTTTTCGCTTCCTGGCCGCTCGTGGAAGGTGTGGTCAGCGCCCCTCGGTGACCTTACTCCCCGCTTTTCTGACCCCCCATAACGCAAACGTCGCGAGCCTCTCGGCTCGAATATCTGCTGCTTCGTTCTTTGTCCGCCTGGGTGCAGACGAAGTCCACCTCGTAGAGGCTCATCTCGACGAGGGCAAGCTTCGCAACCTTCTCCTGGTAGCCACTTGCCTCGGCGCGTCGTTCGGAGACATCGAAAGCCTCCCGGTCTTCGAACTGCAGGTACTCCACCACGCGCTCGCCGTCCGGGCTCCCGAGGACGCTCGTCGACAGGAACCCCGGTACGTCCCGGAAAAGGGACTCGTGCGCGTCGACGAGCAGCCGGAGGAGCTCCGACTGTTTCCCGGGTTTCACATCGAACTTGGCGACGGCGGTGAGGAGGCCGGCGTCGTCGGAGATACAGGTGGCGCCGCGTTCCGCGCGTGGGGCGGCCCTGTCCGCGTAATGGACTTTGTACGGCGAGACCTCCTCCTTGGCGATCTTCCTGACCTCGGAGATATGCCCGGAGAACCCGGGATCTTTCATCGCCTCTCGCAGGTGTTCCTCGCTTTTCCATTGGGTGTACTCGGTAACCCTCTCGCCGTTCAGGCTCTTCAGGAAGGCCACTCCCACGAAACCGGGCATGTGCCTGATTTTGTCTTCCGTGTCGTCTATGTTGATGTCCAGCACCCGCCGCTGCCTGCTCGGGGAGACCTCGAAGAAGACCAACACGGTAAAGTAGTTCTGATCCATGGAGATAGTCAGCATTTACCCGCCCTCCTTCCTCGTCGACGAAGTCGTCGGGTCGCGCTCGCTCTCCCGGTCCTCGCCGTCCACGACTACCATCCCGCCGCGCGCCGGGGCCGCAGCGGCGTCGGACACATCGGATGCACCGACGAAGGCGTCCTTGTCCGTCTCGGACCGCTTCCCTGGTTCTGTCGCGCGAGCAACGTGACCCCCCTTCACTTTGAACCGGCCTGCCGATAGTAGTCCTCGGCGGCCCGGTGGAGCGGGATGGCCGTTTGCGACATGTTCTCCCGGTCTATGGGATAGGCCACCGGGCTACGGTCGGCCGGCAGGTGGCGGTACTGCGCCTCGAACCCAGCCGCCGTCTCGCCGAGGATCCAGGCCAACAGGAACGCCACGTCGTCCGGCATGTCCTCGCGCACCACGACGAGGTACCCCGAGAAGTCCAGGGTATCCACGTCAGCGTCGAGGCCGCGCAAGTACCCTTGCTCGACCCGGGCGCGCCGCCAACCAAACTCGCGCTCGACCTCCTCCAGTACCGTCGTCTCGAGCGCCAGGTACGTCAGGTCGTGGGCCTCGGCGAGGTCTTGCCAGTTCGGCGTCATGATCGCTTCGTGGAATAGGGCGTCGGCCCTTCCCTCGGCCACGTCGGCGAGGCACTCGAACGGCCGCTCGTGCTCGAGTATCGTCCCGCCCCACTCCAGAATGGCCTTGGGAGCCAGACCGGAGGCGGCCAGAAGCTTGTGCGCCGCGTAACCGGGGAAGCTTACCCCGTCGTCGGGGCTTATCGCCAGGCGCAGCGGCACCCGCCTCCGCCGCATCTCCGCCAGCGACGAGACGTCGACCTGGTCGCGCCTTACGGCGAACAGCAAACTGTCCGCGTGGGGCACCTCGCCGAGCGCCCGCAGGTACGGGTAGGCTTCCCCTTCGAAGAGGCCTTTTCCTCGTCTCGCCATGTCAGCGAAGGTCGAGGGTGTCGCGACGGCCACGTCCACCTCGCCCCGGCCCACGGCCCGCAGGTTGTCCGCCATCCCGCGTCCGGTGGAGATCAGGCTGCGGGTGTCGCCCGGGGAGCGGTCCCAGACCTCCTGGGCGAGCCAACCGCAGATGCGCGTCAGGTTTATGGCGCCCCAGTCGCCCATGAAGCGCAGCGAGACCGGGCGGTCCAATCGTCCCGTGGTCGTCATGACGGCTACGACGCCCCGGCGAACGCCCCGGCGGGCGACGGCTCCTGGCCCTTTCGCAGGGCCGTGAAGCAGGAGCGGGCCAGGTGACGGACCTTGTGCCAACTTTCGTCCTCTAGCGCGTGGCTGTACAGGTACTCTCGTGTGCCCGCGTCGCGCTCGTCCATGTAGTCGTCCGCGCTCTCGCGCAGCCTGGTCAGCTCTTCGCGCACGGAGGCGAGGAGGTCAGCCTGAGACGGGTCGATCACGCCCGCCTCTAGCAGCTCCTGCGCCCGTCCGCCTTCCTCCTCCACGGTTTGCGCGGCGCGTTGGAGCCAACCGAGCTGCACGTATCTGCGCTGCGCCAGCGGGGTGCAGCTCAGGTTCATGACCGCGAGCCGCAGTTTGGTTCTCGTGTCCTGGTTCTCCATACTCTCGATCCTTTCTTCGTCTCTTGCCCGGGATCAGCTCCGGGTGGCCGTCGCCGCGCGTACTTTGAGCTGGGTCAGGTCCGGCGGCCACTCGCAGGGCACCTGGTTCCAGCTCTGACCGCCGTCCTCCGAGCGGTAGACCACGCCCGGCTCCGTCGTGTAGTAGAAGACGCCGGCCTCGGCCTCGTCCGTGGCGAACGTCCCCATCGTCGTCCCGTCGCGCTCCGGCAGGCCGTCGGTGACCTCCTGCCAGTCGCCGCCGTCCACGCGCCGGTACAGCGTCGACCAAACCGGCGTGTTTGGGAGCACCGCGTGCCCGCTGAACGGGTCGCGCGCGGCGGAGATGACCATGGTCCCGGGTTCGCCGGGGTCGACCGCCATGCTGTAGAAATAACGGATCTCGTCTGGAATCCCGTCGACGTTCCGCACCCAGGAGGCGCCGCCGTCGTGGCTCTCGCAGTAACTGACGCCGCCGGCCTCGTAGATACGGCCAGGGGCGTCGGGGTGCGCGAGCAGCGTGTGCACGTCGGAGTCGGCGGGGTCTTCGATATCCGCCCAGGACCGGCCTCCGTCGGTGCTGCGCATGATGCCGCCCTGCTCGATCCCCACCAGGATCGTCTCCGGATCGTTCGGGTCCAGCACGATCTGGTGGATGTGGTGGGTGTCCGGATTCGGCGGGAAGCTCCACTCCGGGCGGGATGGGATCTCCCGGAACGCGGACAGCTCCTGAAAGCTGGTGCCACCGTCCTCGGACCGGTACAGAGAGGACATCTCGGTACCGACGTACACGGCGCCCAACCCGTTCGCACGCTCGCCGCGGCTAACCGCCACCGACCAGGTGAGCGGGTTGCCTATCCCCCCGCCGGCCTGCTCCCAGGTAGTACCAGCATCCTCGCTGCGCCACAGGCCGTGACCCACCGTCGTCGCGTACATGCGCTCGGGCCGTAGCGGGTCCAGCGCTATCTTCGAGACCGGACCGGCCTTCAGCACCCACTCCGCGGCGCCCCCGCCGTCCAGGGACACCTTCGCGAGACCCTGGTCGAATCCCAAATAGAGGTTCGTCATCTTGGTTCGCCCTTTCTCACTGTGGTTGTTCTCTGCTCCGCCTACGGTCGGATGCTGACCATCCAGGTCGGCTCCGCGCGGCCGCGTATCGTGTCCGCGGCGGCGTTCGCTTCTTGCAGGGAGAAGCGGTGCGTGATCAGGTCGTCGATTACCAGTCGGCCCGTCTTCAACATGCCGATGAGCTCGAGGGCGTCGCTGCGGGTGCAGCTCAGGCTGCCGACCACCCGCCAGCTATTGCGCATGATCGCGAGGACCGAGAGGTTGGCGGGAGTCCGGTTGCCCCCGATGACGACGGCGCTGCCGCCGGTGCGCATCGAGGCCACCGCCTGCCAGGTGCCCGGGCCGTCGGGCAGGTAGTCGATCACCGCGTCCGGGCCCCCGGGAACGAGGTCGCGGATCACCCCCGTGAGCGACCCGTCCTCCGGCAGGTCTTCCGTAGACAGCGTTTCGACGAGATCGGGGGCCAGCTTCTTGACGCCCTCCAGGCGTTCTCGGGAGCGCCCTACCGCGACGACGCGCGCGACGCCGGAGAGCGCGGCGAGCTTCACGGTGGCCGCGCCCAATGCGCCCGTTGCGGCGGTTACGACGATGGTCGACCCGGGGTCGAGCTCGGCGAGCTTTAGGGACCGGCTGGCGACGGCCAGCTGGTGGATCAGGGCCCCCACCTCGAAGGAGACCTCCTCCGGCAGGGGGTCGAGCGCCCAGACCGGCACCCGCACGTACTCCGCAAGGCCGCCGTTATGGTAGCGCTTGTAGAGGGGCATGGAGTCCGGGCCGAAGGCCGAGATGCCGATGACCGAGCATTGCCTGCACATCTGCTCCCGGTCGCTGAGGCAATATTCGCACCGTCGGCACGTTAGGTTCGCGTGCACCCTGACCCGATCCCCCGGCCGGAAATCGCCAACGCCGGCTCCGACCCCTTCGACCGTGCCGGCTATCTTGTGGCCGAGGGTCCCGGGTAGCAGATCCAGCATGCCTGCTCGCCAGAGGTTCAACGGGCCCGGGTCGACGCCCGCGGCCGCGACCTTGACCAACACTTCGTCGTGATCGATCTCCGGGCGGTCGATCTCCTCTAAGCGGAAAGAGTCTTCGCCTGGGTACGCCCGTGCCGCCAGCATCTTGTCGCTCCCCACTATTCCTCCCCGAAAGTTCGTGTTTTGGAGATGCTCGGGCCATCCCCGTCCGCGGTTCCCGAGCCGAGATGCCGCTGGAGATGGTCGAGCGCCAAAGCCCAGGACTCGTCCGCCGGCCCGGCGGCCGACGGGCCATCCCCGAGCCCGGCCGCGAGGAAGCCGTGGCCCACGCCCGGGTAGATCCGGTGCGAGAAGTCCTTGTGGTGGTCCTCCATGCTCCGCACGAACCGCTCCGCGTTTTCGATCCCCACGGGCTCGTCCTCCCCGCCCCAAAACGCCAGGATCGGGCCCCGCATCTCCTCGACGAGGTCGAGCGGCGCCGGCGGAGGGGAGGCCAGGGAGGCCTGCGGGACCGGGAACCCGTAGTAGGCCACGGTGACGAGGTCGTCCTCGAAGGCGGCGAGGTCGAGCGCGAAGGTGCCGCCCATGCAGAAACCAGCGGTGCCGACCTGTCCGGCGTACCCCCGCCTCCCGCGCAGCCAGTCTAGCGCCGCGCGCAGGTCGTCGAGGCTGCGCGTCTCGTCCAGGTTCCTGCGGCGGCCGCCGGCCGCCTCGTAGCTGCGTTCGGGGAGTGGCCCCTGGCGGAAAAAGTACTCTGGTACCAACGCCTCGAACCCGGCGGTTGCCAGGCGGGCGGCGAGGTCCTCGTAGAACGGCGCGCGCCCGAACATGTCGGGGACGACGAGGACCGCCGGCGCCCGCTCCTCGTCCCCCTCGGGGCGCGCGAGGAGGGCGGGCATCTCTTCACCCGATCCGACGGGTACCGCGACCTCTTCTCGCGCGACCTCCGGGGTAGATTGCCCGGCGCTCAACTCTGGATGGCACATGTTCTCGGCTCCTCGTTGGCTCTTGGGTTCAGCACGCGCACGAGATGGTGAACTCCCGCTCGCGTCCGACCAGCTTCTCTCCGTGTTCGGTGTGCTCGGCGACGTGGGCGGAGTGGGTCTGGCGTCCCCGCTCGCGGTAGATGCGCCGCACGCCGTCCTCCCACGCCCGGCTGCCGTCGGCGGCCCATTGGAATGGCAGGTCTAGTACCCCCCACGTCTCTCCGTCCAGGCGCGGTACCGCCTCCAGGACGGTCCTGAGAATGTCGCGTTGGAGGCCGGGCTCCCACGGCTTTCCGGCGGTGCAGCCCAGCGGGAAGTCGAGAAAGGCGACGCGTGGCGGCTTGAACGCCTCCCCCATCTCCCGCAGCAGGGTCATGGTCACGGTGGGGATGCCGCGGGCCTCGAGCGCCCGGGCGACGACGCAGGTCGCCCGGTGGCACGCCGGGCAGAAGGGGAAGAGCACGACGAGGTCGACCCCCATCGCGTCCAGCTCCCCCTTTATCTTGGGGACGGTCTCCTGGACGAGATCCGAGTAGGTGGTGATCGAGCCGAGGATCGACACGGCGTGCGGCGCCAGCCGGTTGAAGAGGCCCTCGGCCTCGAGCTCCACCATGCGGTCGCGCGGGTAGGCGACGTTCAGGTCCTGCTCCGCCCAGACCCGGATCGGGGACATGTGGGCGAAGAGCACCTCCGACGTTGGCACCTCCCTGGGCAAGAGCCGGTAAGAGAGGTCGTTGGTCTCCCCGAAACGCTCCTGGTCGGGGAGGTAGGCGCCGCAGGTCGAGAGGACCGCGACCGTGGACTCCGAGAGCGGCCGGCGAAGCGGCACCCGGGTTGGGACGTCGAAGTCGGGCAGCTCGGCGTACTCCTTGTAGCCCAGCTCGGTCATCATCTCCACGTAGCTGAAGGGCATGATCGTCTCCTTTCGTTAGACCTTGAACCCTGCGAGCACCTGGGCGGGGAACAGCTCCTCCGGCGCGACGGGACGCCGGCAGACGCCCTGCTCGGCGGCGAAGCCCAGGAACACCTCGAGCGTGGGGCGGTTGGCCTCCAGCCCGTAGGGCCAGAAGTCCTCGCCGAAAAGCTCCCTGGCGTGCTCCGCGTGCGCGTCCGCCCAGGGCAGGGGAAACCGGGGGACGGTCGCCTCCAACGCGCGAGCGAGGCTCCGCTGTTTGGCCTGCTCGAAGGCCTGCAGCAGGTTCATCGCCACCCAGGGGTGGGCGTCGAAGACGTCGCGCCGCAAGACGACCACGTGCATGATGGGGAAGACCCCGGTCTCTCGGTAGTACGCCTCCTCGACCCCGACGACGTCCCCGACGAGGCGGCGGACGTCGGGGTGCCGCCGCTCGAAGCTGCGCGGAGGACGGGCGCTGATGATGGCGTCGAGCTCCCCGGCCAGCAGCATCTCGTCGAGCGTTCGGTCTGTTACGGGGGTAATCACGACCCCCCCGGGCGGGTCGACCTCGACGGGCTCGGCCCTGCCGGGCTGGTCGAGCCCGGCCTGGAACCACGCGACGTCCTCCAGAACCAGGCCGTATTGGCGCGTCAGCCAGCCGCGCGCGTAGACCCCGGCCGTCTGCGACCAGGCCGGGACGCCGACGCGCCTGCCGGCGAGGTCCGCGGGCGCGCCCACCGGTCCCCCGCGCCTGACGTAGACGGCGGACTGGCGGAAGCTGCGCGCCGGGAACACTGGTATGGCGACCAGGTCGTCGTAACCCCGCG